>JAFSBM010000127.1 GCA_017437285.1 Ruminococcus sp.
AAGAAAAAAGAAGAAAGGAAGAAAAAGGAACAGGCTTCAAAGGAAGCTGAAAAATCCAAAAACACAACTACGACCAAAAAGTCAGACAGTAAGACAACGAAAAAGTCAACAAAGACTGATTCGACTAAAACTACTGCCGTGACGAAAAAAACATCAGCCGAGGAATGATAACAGCAAATGAACAAGAACGGCAAATTTATTTCAACTATACTGGCACTTACCATTATAGCAAATGGTGCGGCAGTCGGATGTACCAAAAAAAGTGAGGAAAAACAGAGTTCTTCCTCAGAAGCAGTACAGACTACTGAACCGCCCACAGAACAGCCTACCACCGTGCCTGTCTATGACAGCTTTGTGCCTACGCCTGACGGTATGACTGAAAAAACTCAGTTGTGGCTCAGGGATAATAAGGACTACATCGGTTGGATAAGGATAAAAAATACTTATGTTGACTATCCCATTCTGAAAGACCCCGGAGAGGTACAGGAGGGACAGCCTTACTATAAAAATGAACACCATGACCCCAATTCGTTTTATCTGTACAAGAATTTTGACAGAAATTATGAATTTGCAGGCTCGCTTTTTATGGATTACCGTAATAATTTCGGCGGCGATGAGAATGCTCAGTCAGAAAATATTATGATTTATGGTCATAATATGCTGAATCTTACAATGTTCGGTTCGCTCAGAAATTACTACAATGACCACTCTTTTTGGGAGAATGCCTCATTTATTGAGCTTAGTTCCCCCTATGAGGATTATGACTATGTTGTTTGCGGTAATGCTGTTACAAGCGGTTACAGAGAGGACGGATTTATATATTGGGATATGGAGGAGCTTGACACTAAAGAGGATTTCGACTACTATAAAAGTATGCTCCGTGAAAAACAGGTTTTCGATTCGGGCGTTGATTACGAGTACGGCGATAAGCTTTTGACTCTTTCAACTTGCTATGGTGCTTCTGAGAACAATATGCGATTCATATTGGTTGCAAGAAGACTCCGTGACGGCGAGGTTGCGGGCGATTGGTCCACAATTCAGCGTACCGACGAATATATACAGAAACAAAAAGAAAAAGAAAAGACGACAAAGGAAAAAAGCTAACATAAAGCACGTTTTTTATATCGTGCGTTTGAGGTGATTCCAATGGATAATAAACGCTTGAGGAAGGCTTCTGCTGCGATTGCTGCTGTCCTTGCGGTTTGCGGTACTGCTATCGGTACTGCTTATGCTGCGGATACAACAACTACCGTAGGCAAAAGCACTTCTACTACAGCTGCTCAGTTATCCGAAGCCGAAACCACATCCTCCTCGACGGAAGCGTCAACAGAGGCTGCGGCAGAGGAAAAAGGGGAAGAAGATTGGTTTAAGGCAGAGCTTGACAGTTACGATGACAGCCTCTCCCTTATCAGCTATGAGGCTTCACCTGAATCATCGGGAAAGAAGAAAAAAGGACCAACTCCTGTTGAACTTAATGTCACCGGCGGATATGTCGGAGATATTCCATGGTTCGAAAGCGAGCCTGTTATTGAGTCAACTCCGGGTAAGTTCGCAGTCGTAACATACGGCTGGGGACACGGCGTTGGAATGAGCCAGAACGGTGCGAATTTCTACGCTACTTACAGCGGCTGGACTTATCAGGATATCCTTTTCCACTATTATCCCGATACATACCTCATGGATACAGGGGAGGCATACGATGAAGAAATCACCGTTGCGGGTGTTTCGGGCGATGTTCTTTCTATGGTTTCCCAGATAGTATTCAACGAGGTGGGCAGCACTATGAATTACGAGGCTATCAAGGCACAGGCTGTTGCGGTTTATACTTATTGTAAGTATAACGGCAATGACTCCAGCGACCTTAGATGTAAGCCTTGTCCGCCCCAGATAGTTGTTGACGCTGTTTCCGAGGTTCTCGGTCAGGCACTCTACTATGAGGGCGATTACGCATTGACAATGTTCTCCGCTTCAAGCGGCGGTATTACCGCAAATTGCCATGAAGTTTTCTGGAGAGATTTACCGTATCTGCGTTCTGTTCCAAGTGATTACGACGCAGCATACGATCCGCATTACGGAACAGTTACATATATCGACGATTATCAGTTAAAGAACATGATTGAATCGGCATACGGAATTACTCTTTCGTCTGACCCTTTCAACTGGATTAAGCCTGAATATTCTGCCGAAACAGGATATGTAACATACGTAAATATAGACGATCAGCTTACTGTCAAGGGCTACGACTTTAAGCTTGATATGGGACTTAAAGCTCCCAAATTCAACGTACATTACACACCAAGACCGGAAGGTGAGGCAATTCCAAGCGGTTCATCTGATATTGTTGTAGTTGAACCCGAATATACTCAGACTCCAGGTGTTTGGTATCCAAATAACTATCCTACAGATATAGGTGCAATTCCCGAAACAACAGAGCCGGAGGTTACAGAACCTACAACTGATTTGTATGAGGAGCCTACATGGACAGACACTACAACAGAGTGGACTGATACTTCAACAAGTTGGACTGACACTTCAACACAGTGGACAGATACAACTACAAGCTGGACGGATAGTACTACAAGCTGGACAGACAGCTCATATGATTATAGCTACGATTACAATTATGATTACAGCTATGATTATAATTACGGTTATTAAATAAAGTAACGCAGGTCTTTGAAGCTGACGCACAAGTCAGCTTCGGGGACTTGTTTGCGTTTTTTGTAATAGTAGGTGAAAAATTCCTAAAATATCACCTTTTTTTGCCTTCTGGGTGAAAAGTGGTGAAAATTCAGTTATAAAATTTAATATTAAATAACAATATTCGGCGAAATCTCCAAAATATTCCTTGAATATTATCTTATGATTGTGCAAAATAATCCCTTGAAAAATCCTCTTAAATAGGTTATAATAATTGTAGGGTAATTTTAGGTGATGAGTTGTAAAATTTTCCATTTTTTGGTAAAGTTTGGCAATGAGATGTGACACCAACAAGGAAAAAGGAGGCGAATATCATGACCGAGCCGTTATGCGGTACTTATAATCCCAGTATCGACACTAAAGGCCGTATGAGCTTTCCAACTAAGCTTCGTGATATTCTTGGTGCCGAATTTTATCTTTGTGTGGGCCACGATAAGAATTATATCGCCGTTTACTCCGTGGATGAGTTCCATGAATACTGTAGAAAGCTTAACGAAATTCCCGGCGAAATCGGTTCGGAAATCAGACGTGAGCTTCTTGCAGGTGCCGATAAGCAGATACCCGATAAGCAGGGACGTATCTTTATTTCACAGACATTAAGGGAATTTGCAGGCATCACCGATGAAGTAACAGTTATAGGCAATATGAACAGGGCTGAAATCTGGAATCCCGCTTCATACGCCGAAACAAGAAAGAACATTGACGTTGCTGCCAAAAAGGCTGCTCTGGCAAACCTTGTACTTTAATTAGGAGGCAGCAATGGAGTTCGTACATATTCCTGTTCTTCTCGACCAATGTATTGAAGGACTTAACATCAACCCCGACGGCATTTACATAGATTGTACTGCCGGAGGAGGAGGACATTCCTCTGCAATTGCTGCAAGGCTCAGCGAAAAGGGACGCTTGTATTCCCTCGACCGTGACCCCGATGCAGTAAAAGCCGCTTCGGCAAGACTTGCGGAATTTCCAAATGCCCGTGTAATTCATCGCAATTATTCGGAGCTTGACGCTGTTCTTGCGGAACTTGAAATCGAGGCTGTTGACGGTATACTTATGGATTTGGGTGTATCTTCCTATCAGCTTGATGAAGAAAGCAGAGGCTTTTCCTATCATGCCGACGCTCCTCTCGATATGAGAATGAGTCAGACTGGTATGAGTGCTGCCGATATTGTGAATACGTTTTCGGAGCAAGAGCTTGCAAAGATTATTTTTGAGTATGGTGAGGAGAAATTCTCACGTAAAATTGCTGCAAATATAGTCAAGGCAAGAGAAATCGCTCCCATTGAAACTACACTTCAATTGGCGGATTTAATAAGGGAAAGCGTTCCACAGAAAGCACGGAGAGAAAAAAATCCCTGTAAAAAGACGTTTCAGGCAATACGTATAGCTGTAAACGGTGAGTTCGACCACCTTTCGGAGGGACTTAACAAAGCATTTGCAGCATTAAAGCCTGGTGGCAGACTTGCCGTTATCACCTTCCATTCCTTAGAGGACAGAATCGTTAAACAGCGATTTGCAGGTTGGTGTAAGGGCTGCATATGTCCGCCCGATTTTCCCCAGTGTGTATGCGGACGCAAGCCGCAGGGAATTCTTGTGAACAGAAAGCCTTTAGAGGCTGACAGCAAAGAACTGGAAAACAACAACAGAAGCAGAAGCGCAAAGCTCAGGGTTATAGAAAGGAGTGCGTACTGCAATGGCTGAACAGAATTCTGCAGCAAAGCAGGACAATGAGAAAAATAGTCATTCGCAGGGAGAACCGCAGAAGAACGAAGCCGGAATAGGTTCAGTTCTTTCGATTATATTTGTTGCGGCTCTTGCAGCGGTACTTTTCGGAACTGTAATCTACAGTCTTGACAGGAGAAATACAGTGTACAGCAAGGTTTCATCGCTCACCAATGAGTTGACCTATGCCAAGGCGGAAAATGTCAGACTTCAAACGGAGCTTGAAAGTAAAATATCTGCAAAAAACGTCGAGGAATATGCAGAAAATGTACTGGGAATGAAAAAAATAGATCCCTCACAGATTAAGTACATTGAAATTCAGACCGATGACGTAGTCAGTATTCCCGAACAGGACGAAGGATTTGTAGTAAAGATAAAGAAATTTTTCGATTACTGTGTGGAATATTTCAGAGGGTAGCGTCAATATATATAATAAAGAAAAAAAGAAATTGCCTGCCCCATATACATCTGACGGCACATAAAAATATATCGCCGCAGAGATACCATGAACTAAGGACTCACGGTATATAAAGTAGAACACGGAGACATAACGAGTGATCGGAATAAAGGATTGCTCTCCCCACATATAAATAAAACAGGGGAGAGCTTATCCTTCACTTGAGAGACAACAAGTGAAAACCTTTTACATCGTATGTCACAGAGCAAAGACATCACAAAGATGTTATAGGCAGGGTTGCTCGTTAACCCTGCCTTATTTCATTGATGTGCCGACTACTCCTGAATTTTTCTGCTCGCCTAAAAGCCAAAATTTGTCGTCAGAAAACCTCATAATACGGCGGTATTCTTTCGGTTTTCTTCCTAAACTTTTGACTTTTATTCTTCGCATAAAATATTCACGAGTTAGCTGTCCCATCAATATTGGCAAACTTGCACGAAGCAGAAAGGAATTTTATGAGTAATAAGAATCTGCCTTCAAAATCAATGAAATTCAGAGCAAAGATTACCATGACAGGTGCTTTTCTTTTGCTCTTTACCGGAGTTGCAGCGAATTTTTTCAACATCTCCGTTATAAAAAATAAAGAATACCAGACTATGGCGAATGACCAGCATTTCGGCTCTATTCCCATATCTGCCCACCGTGGCTCAATTTACGATTCAAAGGGAACTGCCCTTGCGAAATCTGCTACGGTTTATAAAGTTTTCCTTGACCCAAAGCAGTACCGCCTTGATATGGAAAACCTACAGAAGCGTATCGACAAAAGACAGGAGGACATCAAAAACGGTACATATCAGCCAAAAGTGCAGACAACTACCGATGCCGAGGGCAATGAGATTACACAGATAGATGAAGAACCTCTGCCGCAGTCTGTGGAGAATTTCCGCATTGAAGCAATAGCACTTCTTTCCGAAAAGCTTGGAATTACAAGCGAAAAAATCGAAAAAGCAATGGCAGCTAAAAATCAGTACAGCGTTTTGCAGGAACAGGTTGAAAAGCCTGTTGCAGACGAAGTTCTTGCATTTTTCAATCAGTATAACCTTATCTGCCTCAATGTGGAGGAGGATACAAAGCGTTATTATCCCCAGAATGAACTGGCAGCGTCTGTTATTGGCTTTACTGCATCTGACGGATACGGACTTTATGGCGTAGAGTCGTATTATAACGATTATCTTGCAGGTACGGACGGAAGAACAATCTCCGCCAAGGATTCAAACGGAAATGAGCTTCCATACCGCTATTCAAAGACATATCCCGCACAGAACGGCAATGACCTCTATCTCACTCTTGATATGGAAATCCAGTATATCCTTGAAAAGTATCTGGAGGAAATGTCAACGGAATTTATGACAAAGAACAGAAGCTGTGCAATTCTTATGAATGCCAAAACAGGTGCGATTTACGGAATGGCACAGTATCCCAGCTATGACCTCAATAACCCTTATGATGTTGTGGATACAAAGGTTCTGGAGGAACTCAAAACCCTCAATGATGAGGATTACAGCCGCAGACAGGGTGAATCCCGTGAGCAGCAATGGCGTAACAAGTGCATAACAGAGGTTTATGAGCCGGGTTCTGTTTTCAAGGTTATCACAAGTGCGGCGGCATTTGAAGAAAATCTTATTGATATAGTCAATGACCGTTTTTATTGTTCAGGCTCCATTCATCTTGACGGTATGGAGGAACCTGTAAAATGTCATGAGGTTGGCGGACATGGTTCACAGAAATATCATGAAGCTCTTACAAAGTCTTGCAACCCTGCATTTATGGAAATCGGTGCAAGACTTGGTGACGAAAAATTCCTTTACTATTATGATGCATTCGGACTCCGTGACCCTTTAGGCATTGACCTGCCTGCGGAATCGGGAGGAATTCAGAAGACATTAGGCAATCTTACAAACGTTGACCTTGCCCTTTCTTCAATCGGACAATGTGAAACAATCACTCCGCTTCAGATGATTACTGCATATTGTGCGGCTATCAACGGCGGCTATCTGCTCAAGCCTTATGTGGTTGAAAGGGTAGTTGACGAGGACGGAAACGTGGTTATGAAAAATGAGCGTACTGTTACCCGTCAGGTTATATCCGAGGAAACTTCTGCAATTATGCGTGACGCTCTCTACAAGGTTACTACAGGGGCCGGCGGCGGAAACGTAACTATCAAGGGTTACGCAATCGGCGGAAAATCTGGTACATCGGAGCGACTTTCCAGAAAAGAAAAAAAGGAAGATGAAGAGTACGGTGCATCTTACTGCTGTTTTGCTCCTGCTGACGACCCCGAAGTTATTCTTCTCGTTCTTGCTGACCAGCCTGATAAGGATAACAACGGAGGCCGCTACTACGGAAGTCAGGTTGCAGTTCCCACAGCGAGAAATATTCTCACAGAGGTACTGCCTTATCTTGGCATAAGTCCCGAATATACCGATGAGGAGCTTGCAGAACTTGATATTAAAGTTCCACTTCTTGAAGGAAGCGTTACAGAGGCAAGAGCTACTCTTGAGGGACTTGGTGCCGAGGCTGTTGTTATCGGCGACGGTGCAACTGTAGTTGCACAATCTCCTGTAACAGGTTCATCAATCGCAAAGGGCGGTATGGTATATCTTTACACCGATCCAAGCCATACCATTGATTATACGGACGTACCCGACCTTATCGGACTTTCACCACAGGTTGCAAATGATTCCATTGTGTATAAGGATTTGAACTATGTGGCAACAGGTGCGTCAATTCACCGTGATGATGCATTTGTAACAGGACAGTCAATTCAACCTGGTGAAAAGGTTGCCAAGGGTACTACAATTATTCTTGAATTCGGCGTAGTCAGCGGAGGAGATTAATTCCGCTTTTGGAGGAAATATGAAACTATATGAACTTCTTGAAAATAATGCCGTAACCTCTATTGGAGATACGGAAATAACATCTATAACCGATGATACACGAAAAGTCACAGAGGGCAGCCTTTTTGTATGCGTAAAAGGCGGCAGCTTTGACGGTCACTCCGCTGCGGCTGAAATGCTTGAAAAGGGTGCGGCAGCTGTTGTATGCGAGCGTGACCTCGGACTGGGCGACAGGCAGATTATCACGAAAAACAGCCGTGAACTCTACGGCAAAATCTGTGCGGCATGGTTCGGTCATCCCGAAAGACGTATGACAATGATAGGCGTTACAGGTACAAACGGAAAGACGACTATCACAAATATTATCAAGCATATCCTTATGGCAAACGGCTTTAAAACGGGACTTATCGGCACTATCTGCAACGAGATAGGCGATGAGGTTCTCCACACGGAGAATACAACTCCCATGGCTTATGAGTTTATGGCACTTCTTGCGAAAATGGCAGATGCAGGCTGTAAATATGTGGTTATGGAAGTAAGCTCCTTTGCTCTTGTTCAGCATAGAATTGGCACATCACATTTCAAAACAGCGGTATTTACAAATCTTACACAGGACCACCTTGATTATCACAAGGATATGGAGGATTATTTTGCCGCTAAAAAAATGCTTTTCGATGTGTGCGATACAGCATTGCTGAATATTGATGACGGCTACGGCAGACGGCTCTGCGATGAAGTCAACTGCAATAAGCTGACATTTTCCATTAATGAAAATGCTGATTTCTGCGGCAGGGATATATCCGTAAAATCCACAGGAAACACTTTCACTCTCAATTGCAACGGCGAGGAATATCACGTATCTTCGAGAATTCCCGGAATGTTCAACGTGTCAAATCTCACAGCGGCAATTGCTGTGTGCCGACTTGAAAATATTCCAATGGAAAATATTTTAAAGGCAGTTGAGGAATACAACGGCGTAAAGGGCAGATGTGAAATAATCCCTACAAATCGTGATTTTTCCGTAATCTGCGACTATGCCCACACTCCCGACGCTGTGGAAAATATTCTCAGAAGTGTAAAGGAATACACAGAGGGCAGGCTGATTTGCCTTTTCGGCTGCGGCGGAAACCGTGATGCAACAAAGCGTCCGAAAATGGCAGCAGCTGCGGCAAAATACGCTGACAGGCTTATTATTACTTCGGATAATCCACGAAATGAAAATCCCGAAGCTATTATTGAGGATATTCTCAAAGGCATTGAAAATTCAGAAATACCATATGATGTGGTGGCTGACCGCAGGGACGCTATATATTATGGCTTGAAAATTGCGGAAAAAGGTGATATAATAGTATTGGCAGGCAAAGGCCATGAGGATTATCAGGTGCTTGCGAATATGGAACGTATTCATTTTGATGAAAGGGAAGTTGTAGCCGACGGGTTGAAACTTCTCTAGGGCGTGCTGACACAAAGTTGCTGCACGGATTTTCGAGCATAATTTTGCTGAGAACAAGGCAAAAATATGCAGGTGTGCTGTCGCACAGCAAATATTTTTAACGCTGTTATCGGCGAAATTTGCCGATAACTACGGGCGAGTGACTTTTGTGTCAACACGCCCTGATTAAGGAGATGTATATAAATGACATTATGGTTAATAATACTGCTGACTTCCTTAGCGTCTTTCGGAATTTCAGCATTGTCGGGAAAGTGGCTTGTACCCTTTCTCCATAAACTGAAATTCGGTCAGCCTATCAAGGTCAAGGACGGCCCCGAGTGGCACGCAAAAAAGCAGGGAACTCCCACAATGGGCGGCTTTATGTTTATTCTGTCAACGGTGCTTGCTTCAATGGGCGGTTATATGGCATACCGCATTTGGGCAGGAATTGACTCTCTGAATATAGCCGCAACAAATCGCTTTTATATGCTTCTCAGCGTTTTGATTTTCTCACTTTTATTCGGATTTATTGGCTTTATTGACGACTACACAAAGGTTGTCCGCAAGAATAATGACGGTCTTACGGCAATTCAGAAAATTATTCTGCAAACAATTTTTTCTGTGGGATTTCTCTTTGCCCTCCACGTATTCGGCGGCGGAAGAACTTCCATAAATCTTGGTTTCTGGGAAACTCCCGACCTTGGCATATTCTACTATATACTGATGTTTGCGGTGATTATTTACCTTACAAATGCAGTTAATCTCACCGACGGAGTTGACGGACTCTGCGGTTCCGTTACATTTACGGCAATGCTGATTTACACAGTTTGCTGTTCAATTCTTATTGAAACAGAACTCAGCTGTTTTACAATGGCACTTGCAGGAGGCTGTCTTGGATTCCTCCTCTGGAATCTCAATCCTGCAAAATGCTTCATGGGCGACACAGGCTCAATGTTCCTCGGTGCGGCAGTAACAGCCGTGGGACTTGTGCTTCACAATCACCTGCTTATGCTTCTTGTATCTCTTGTGTATATCATTGAGGCATTATCTGTTATGATTCAGGTGACATACTTCAAGATTACAAAGAAAAAATACGGTGAGGGCAGAAGAATTTTCAAGATGACTCCAATTCACCACCACTTTGAAATGAGCAAGTGGAGCGAATACAAAATTGTTATTTCATTCTCACTTACAGGTGCATTCTTCGGAATACTGGGAATTGTTCTTGTTCTTGCATTCTGATTATTCCACATTAAAACCATAATTCGGGAGGGAGCATATGTCTGCTTCGGCAAAAACAGTCACTAAAAAACGCAGGAAAAGCAAAATAGCAGCAGTTATAAAAAATCTTTTCGGCGGCGGAAGAAACGGCGATATGAGCCTTTCATTCTTTTCATATGTTATGATACTCCTGATTGTGGGGCTTGTTATGATGTCCTCCGCAAGCTATGCGTGGGCATACAGCGAGTACGGCGACGGTCTTTACTATGCAAAAAATCAGGCTATGAATGCAGGTATCGGATTTATTGCAATGATTTTCTTTATGAGGTTCGACTATCATAACTTCAAGAAAATCCAGTTGCCACTTTTCAAGAAATTCAATATTGCAGGTATATTTTACGTAGCTGTGGCAGTTCTCCTTATTGCCGTTCTTGCTATCGGTAATACCGAGGGCGGTGAAATGGGTGCTAAGCGTTGGATTGATATTGGTCCGATTAACTTGCAGCCCTCAGAAATCGCAAAGCTGGCGATTATCGTATTTTTCGCCTACAGTATGGAAAAAGACGGTGCAAAGATGAACACTTTCAAGACGGGTATTTTAAAATATGCCGCACTTCTTGGTGTTTATGTTCTTCTCATTGCCCTTGAAAAGCACATTTCGGGTATCATTCTCATTGGTACAATTGCCATTGCTATGATTCTCTGCGGCGGTGCTAACAGGCGGCAGTTTATTGTGCTTGGTACAATTTCATTGGCGGCAGCGGCAGGCTTTATCTTCTGGCAGTACAACACTCCCGGCAGTTACGTTCAGGCACGTATCAATGCATGGCTTCACCCATTTGAGGATATTTTAGGCGATTCATGGCAGACTGCAAACTCCCTTATCGCTATCGGTTCAGGGGGACTTTTCGGACTTGGACTCGGCAACTCACGTCAGAAATATCTCTACCTCCCCGAAACGAAAAACGACTTCGTTTTCCCCATTGTTTGCGAGGAAATCGGCTTTGTGGGAGCGTTGGCGATTATTATTGTTTTCTTCCTCCTTGTGGTGGAGGGATATTCAATTGCTGTTCGCTGCAAGGATAGATTTGGTATGCTCCTTGCAGTTGGTATAACAACACAAATCGGTATTCAGACAGTTCTCAATCTTGCCGTTGTAAGCAACCTCATTCCAAATACGGGAATCAGCTTGCCGTTTTTCAGCTACGGCGGAACAGCGCTTATTATGCAGCTGGTGGAAATGGGAATTATGCTGAATATTTCACAGCACAGATATTATCCTGCCGAAAAATCGGCTGAAACAAATAAGGAGTAAATATGAAAGTATTGATTTCCTGCGGCGGCACGGGTGGACACATTAACCCCGGTCTTGCCATTGCAGACATTATAAAAAAGGCTTATCCCGATGCGGAATTCCTCTTTGCAGGAACTCCCAACGGTATGGAATCAAAGCTTGTTCCACAGGCAGGCTATAAAATGGAGCATATCAAGGTTGCAGGCTTTCAGAGAAGTCTTTCCCTTGAAAATATCGGCAGAAATGCCAAGGCTGCAGCGTATCTCATAACATCGGGCAAACGTGCAAAGGAGATAGTCAAGGGCTTCAACCCCGATATTGCTATCGGTACAGGCGGTTATGCCGCAGGCCCTGTTATCCGCAAGGCGGCAAAAATGGGAATTCCCACCGCTATTCATGAGCAGAACGCATACCCCGGAGTTACAAATCGACTTCTTTCAAAAGATGTTGATTATGTAATGCTTACCGTTGAAGAAGCTCTTGAATATATGGATAAGAGCAAATTCCGCTACAGCGTTACGGGACTTCCTGTCCGCAGCAATATCAGCAACAGGCTGACAAAGGCTGAGGCTCGCAAAAAGCTTGGATTTAACGACGATTTCACCATTCTTTCCTTTGGCGGAAGTCTTGGTGCAGGCTGCATAAACGAAACTATGGCTGAGGCTATAAAATGGCATCAGAGCAAAGGATTGGCAATCAATCACATACACGGCTACGGCGGTATGGGAAAGGATACATTTCCCCAGGCTATGAAAGCCGCAGGAATTCCGCTGAAAAGCAATCGTCTGAGAATTACGGAGTACATCACGGATATGGACGTTTGCCTTGCGGCGGCTGACCTTGTTGTATGCCGTTCAGGTGCGTCTACTCTTGCGGAACTTGAAGCCGCAGGAAAGGCGTCTATACTTATTCCCTCCCCGATAGTTGCGGGAAATCATCAGTATCACAACGCAATGGTACTGGGAAAAGCAGGTGCTGCTGAGGTTATTGAGCAGAAAGATGCTTCACCTGAGAGAATTATTTCCGAAATTGAAAAGCTTTACAATGACAGGGATAAGGTTGAGGTTATGTCTGCAAGTGCAAAGGGACTTCACCTTGAAGATACCAACCAGAGAATACTTGCTGTTATAAAGGAACTTTGTAAAAAGTAACACTAAAAAAGCCATCGGCATACTATGAGTATGTGAGGTGGTGGTATGCAGAAGTTTGTTATTACGGGAGGAAAGCGGCTTAACGGCGAAATTGAGCTGCAAGGCTGTAAAAACAGCGCACTTCCCATTATGGCGGCGGCTGTTCTTGTAAATGGAAAATGTATTCTTGAAAGCTGTCCTAATCTGACAGATGTCTATTCGGCTTCAAGAATTCTGAACAGTATCGGCTGTAAATGCTCCATAGCAGGAAATACAGCCGAAATTGACTCTGTAAGCGTAAGCGGAAATGCTATTTCCGAAAAGCTTATGGGAGAAATGCGTTCCTCAATAATGTTTGTGGGAGCAATTCTCGGCAGAGTCGGGCAATGTACATTCAGTATCCCAGGGGGCTGTGAACTTGGACCCCGTCCCATTGATATGCACCTTGCGGCATTTGCAAAGCTTGGTGCGGAAATCAGCGAAAACGGCGGCGAAATAACCTGCCGTATGCCTAAGGAAAAACGGCACGGCGGAAAAATTTCCCTGCCCTTTCCCTCGGTGGGAGCAACTGAAAATATTATTCTCTGCTCAGTTCTTGCAGAGGGTGAAACAGTTGTGAATAATGCCGCACGTGAGCCTGAAATCTGCGATATGTGCCGATTTCTCCGTTCCTGTGGGGCGAAAATAAAAGGCGACGGTGAAAGCCGAATTGTAATTGAAGGTGTGGAACGGCTTCACGGCTGTGAATACCGAATTATGCCCGACAGAATTGCAGGAGCTACATATCTTGCAATGACTGCGGCGGCAGGTGGTGCAATGATACTTAAAAATGCCTGTATCTGCGAAATGGAGCCGTTTTTGTCGGTTTTAGAGCAGTCTGGCTGCTATATTTGTACCGCCGACAACAGAATTTACCTACGCAGAGGCGGCAGGCTTCGGGCAGTCCGTGACAGAATAAGGACAATGCCTCATCCTGGATTTCCCACAGATGCACAGGCTGTACTTATGGCGGCTCTTGCGGCGGCTGACGGAACAAGCGTTTTCGAGGAAAATATTTTCGATTGCCGATACAGACATACTGACGCTCTTATTAAAATGGGGGCGGATATTCAGGTAATGGGCAAGGCGGCAGTTGTGCGTGGAGTGAAAAAGCTTCACGGTGCAGATGTTGAGGCTACCGATTTGCGTGGCGGTGCGGCTATGGCGGTGGCGGCTCTCGGTGCTGAGGGCAGAACCACAATCGGCTGTATTTCCCACATCGGCAGAGGTTATGAAAAATTTGAGGAGAATATAACATCGCTGGGAGGCAGGATAAGCAGGGAGTAACCTGCCCTCCTCCGCAGAGGAGAAAAGATATGAATGATGTAGAAAAAACTCTAATTGAAAGGCAGAACAGCGGTAAGCGTATACGGCGGCGAAAACGTATGATGAATGTTTACGCCTTCACGGTCATCATTATTGTCTTGACTATAGGCGTTACAATGTGTTTTACGTTCCTGTTCAATATTGATAAAATAATTGTTTCGGGTGAGTCCGAGGATTATACAAGCTTGCAGATTGTCGAGGCTTCGGAAATAAACGCAGGTGACAATATGCTTCGTCTTGATGCAAGAAAAGCGGAACAGAATATTCTTGATAAGCTTACCTACGTCGAAACAGCCGAGGTTGGCAGAGATTTCCCCTCAACGCTGAAAATCACGGTAACTCGCTGTATTCCGGGATTTAATATCCGCTATGATGGGGGAGTTCTCCTTGTGAGCCGCAAGGGAAAAATTCTCTCGGACGGTGAGGTTTACACGGATATTGAAAATATTCCCATAATCAGCGGATATATGCCCTCGGAAAAAAGCGTGGGAAAAATGACAAAGTCGGAAAGTTCTGACAAAGATGCCGCTTTTGCACAGATTTTGAAACGCTTTGAAAATGGTGACGGAAAAAACATTTCTTCCGTGGATATTACCAACGAATACGACATTGTGGTGACTTACCGCAACGGTATGATTTTCAGAATGGGCAACTGGAGCAATATGAGCTATAAGCTTGATTTGGCGGAATCCGTTATGAACGACGAGTCAATCAAGGGTAAAAAAGGCTATATTACGATGATTGGCAAAAATCAATGCAGTTTCCGTGGAAGCGGCGAGCAGGAAATTGTGACGGAAGCTGCTACTACGGCAGCTACCGATGAAACAGGTCAGGTTGTTACTGAAACAACTGCAACTACTGCGGCTCTTTACGGTTTCTAAGTTGTTGTTGAATTGTATATTTTTCATATCAATTGTTGATAAATAATGTGCAAAGTGTAGAAATTTAAAAAAATAGCGTTATGACTTGCAATAATGAGCAAAATATGATAAAATGATAAGTGTATTTATAGCTTTTTTTGAGTTATAGAAAAAATTAAGGAGGAGTTTCAAAATGTCAGATTTTAATTACGAGGAAGCAATGGAACCCGATGTTAATATAAAAGTTATAGGTGTCGGCGGCGGCGGCGGAAATGCCGTAAACTGTATGGTTGAATCAGGTGTGAGCAATATCGAGTATATCGCTGTAAACACCGATGCTAAGGCTCTCAATAAGTCCAAGGCTACTACAAGAATTCCAATCGGCGCTAAGCTTACAAAGGGCAGAGGTGCAGGCAATAAGCCTGAAATCGGTCAGAGAAGTGCTGAGGAAAACAGAGATGAAATCGAAGCACATCTCAAAGGTGCTGATATGATTTTTATTACAGCAGGTATGGGCGGCGGAACAGGTACAGGTGCTGCTCCTGTTGTTGCTAAAATTGCTAAGGAAATGGATATTCTCACTGTTGCTGTTGTTACTAAGCCTTTCCTCTTTGAGAGAGAGCAGAAAATGGCACAGGCTGAGAGAGGTATCACAGAGCTGAGAAAGTATGTTGATTCTCTTATCGTTATCCCTAACGAGAAGCTTCTTGAGGGTAAGCAGCAGCTTACTATGAAGCAGTCATTCTCACTTTCCGATGATATTCTCAAAACAGGTGTAAAGAGTATTTCTGACCTCATCGTTGAGGAAGGTTACATAAACCTTGACTTTGCCGATGTTTCCACAATTATGAGAGGTGCAGGCTACGCTCATATGGCTATCGGTCACGGTTCAGGCAAGGATAAGGCTAAGGAAGCTGCAAACGCAGTTATCACAAGCCCACTTCTCGAAACTTCAATTTCAGGTGCAAAGCGACTCCTTATCAATATCGCTATGTCAGAAGATATTCTTTCTTCCGATGTTGATGCTGCTACAAAGATGATTACAGATACAGCTTCCGAAGATGTAGAGTTTATCTTTGGTACTGCATTCAAGGAGGATATGCAGGATGAGATGACAATTACTGTTATCGCAGCAGGATTTGATGATCCTGAGTGCAATTCTGCTCCACGTGCAGCTGTTGAAGCTGAGGAAGAAGAAGTTATCAAGATTGATAATCCTCTTATTGATGGACTTGGAATTAATGAAAGCCCCTCAAAGCCACAGTCTGCAAATGACTATGACCTTGATGATATTCTTAAAATCCTTGGTTCATAAGCGATAATAATTCACGTTTTTAATAGGGTATCGGGTTTATGCCTGATACCCTTGTATTTTTCTTGTGCAATATTACTAATAGTTAAGTACTAAATTTAGTATTTTCAACAATTGAAACCAAAGTCAAAATGTGATATAATTGAAATAAGGCATATTGTCGATTAATTTTATCCGCTTTTGCGGGGAATGGAGCATAAACTATGGATCAGCCAAATGTTTTAAGAGAAACCAAAATGGGTCAAAAGGGCTTCGTCAAAGAAGACGTTTTAATGTATATTGACGAACTCAATTCCCAGAACGAAGAATTAAAGAAAGAACTTGAAAAATCAAGCGGTAGTGCAGCCGATCCTCAGGAAATTATAAAGTATAGAAATCAGATTGATAATTTACAGGAAAAGCTTAATGCTTCCAACAATGCCCTCAGACAGGCAAAGAAGGAAAATGAGGATCTTCAGCAGCAGATTTCTAAGCTGAAAGCAGGCGGTGCTGCTCCGGCAGCTGGCGGTGCTAACATTGATGCACAGACAAAGGCTGCTCTTGAAGCAGCAAGAAAAGAAATTGATTCTCTCAGAGCTCAGCTTAAAGCTGCAAATGAGAAAACAGCTGCTGCACCTGCACAGGCTGGCAATAATGCTGCACTTGATGCTGCTAAGAAAGAAATTGATACCCTTAAAGCTCAGCTTAAAGCTGCTGCTGAAAAGGCAGAAAAGCCCGCTGCTGTTGATAATAAGTCAGCAGAGGAGCTTGCAAAGGCTAATGAGCAGATTACTAAGATTACTGCTGAACTCAAATCCAAGACAGATGAGCTTGACAGCGTAAAGAGAACTGTTTCTGAAAAGGATAGCAAGATTGATGAGCTTACAAAGGCTAAGGATGAAGCTGTTAAGAAGGGCGAAGAAGCTGCTAAGAAGGACGAGGAAATTGCTAAGCTTAACGCTGAAATCGCTGACCTTAAGGCAAATTCAAACGATCCTGCTGCTATCATGGGTTCACTCTTTGCAGAGGCTCAGAGAACTGTTTCTCAGCTTAAATTACAGGCTGAGCAGGAAGCTAACAGGACTACTAAGGATGCAGACGATAAGGCTGCTGCTGTAGTTCGTGAGGCTAATATGACTGCTGAAAAGACAATCAGAGAGGCTAACATGGCTGCTGAAAAGGCAATCGCAGAGGCTAATATGAAGGCTAAGATGACTGTTGAGGACGCTAACTCCAAGGCAGGAAAAATCAATGAGATGTCCTCAACTGTTCGCTCAATGCTCCTTAACGAGATCGAGAGCGTAAACAGCAAGTTCAACGACATTACAACTTCACTTATGAAGCTTACAGGTCAGGCTACTGACAGAATGGGCGACGCTAAGATGATTATCGAGGAAGCTAAGAAGGCAGTTGCTCCTTCTGATGAAAACAGCGTGAAGCTTGCAGAAGCTCCTAAGGCGACTTTCTCAGCTGCAAAAGCACCTACAGCTGAAATGAATAAGGATGACAGCAAGCCTGCTGATAACAGCGATCCTTTTTCAAGAGTAGCAGGCGGTTCATATAACAGCAGAAATTCTTCAAATAACTACAATAACAACAATAATTTTAATAATAACAAGCCTTCTGCTCCTGATGCACAGAAGCAGGCTCCTAAGAAGCCCGTAAGCAACTTCAATTTCGATATGTCAGACCTTCTCAAGGCTGCTGAGGAAGAAGCTGCTAAGGAAGAAGTTTGATTATAGTGCCTCGCACATCCGCAAACTAAAGTTTGCTCCGTGCGGATCGGCAAATAGCAAACGCCAAAAGATTTTGTCGTTTGCTATAAGTGTTGCACGAAATTAGTGCGGCTGAACTTTAAATATTATCCGACAGCTCTTTCACAGGGCTGTCGGAATTAATAAAACCGAATACAGCGATTGTTGGGTGAATACTTTGCATAATATGAATTTGATTCTTAATGAATTTTGCGGAAAAACTGATGATGAGCTTGCTATGCTTGCTAAAAGCAGCAGAATGGCTGTTGAGGCTCTTGTCCTGCGTTTTTCAAGACTTATTCTTATAAAGGCAGAACTTTTTTCATCTAATAATTCCGACTGTGATGATTTTCGTCAGGAGGGTTTAATGGGACTGCTTAATGCAGTTTATTCCTTTAATCCCAAAAAATCAGTTAAATTTTCCACGTATGCCGAGGTTTGTATTGTAAATCGAATGAGGACATATGCGGTAAAACTCAACCGCAAGACCTGTGATGTTATCAGTATTGATGACATTCCCGATAATGTGGTATATACTGAGGAAAATCCTGAGAAAATCTATATCAATAAAGAGTTTTTTTCTGAGCTGTGGAATATTGTGGATAGTCAGCTTTCAAGTCTTGAACGACAGGTTTTTGAACAGGTAATTCAAGGAAATACTTATGAGGAAATTGCTGAAAATCTCGATATATCGCCTAAATCTGTCGCTAATGCAGTACATAGGGCAAGGGGAAAAATACGCTGCGGTTTAAATAAAAATATATGACCGTGTAGCTTAAATAAGAGCGTTGTTTATCATAAAAGATATATCAAAGGTGTCGGTGTAAGTCCGACCGGGGTACAAAAATTAAGCGAGGTATATTAAAATGTACGAAGACAAGACATTAGTCTGCAAGGATTGCGGCAACGAGTTCGTTTTCTCGGCAGGCGAGCAGGAGTTCTATGCTGAAAAGGGACTTACAAACGAGCCTAAGAGATGCAAGAGCTGCCGTGATGCACTGAAGAATTCTGCAAGAGGCGAGAGAACATTCTTTACAGGTGTTTGTGCTACTTGCGGCGGTGAGGCTAAGGTGCCTTTTGAGCCTAAGGATGGCAGACCTGTTTATTGCAGCGACTGCTTTGCAAAGCTCAATCAGGACTAATTTGTTGACTTAGTTTACAAATTAAGGGTGGTTTATATGGCTTTCCTCGGTTACGGGGAAAGCTGCCATTTCTTGTAATATGGCGAAAAACGGGGAATAGCCGTGATTCGCACCAATTTTGAAAGGATGTAAATTATGGAAATTACAAAAAATACTATCATCGGCGATATTCTTGACGCTGATTTTGAGGTTGCTCCCTATTTCCTTGAAATGGGTATGCATTGTCTTGGCTGCCCTGCTTCAAGAGGCGAAACAATTGAGGAGGCTTGTGCTGTTCACGGTACAGATGCCGATGAATTAGTTGCAAAGCTCAACGAGCATTTTGCTAAAAAGGCTTGAGAAATTGCGGCGTGCTGATTTTTCGGCACGCTTTATTTTTTGATTGGAGATAGGAAAATGTTGGATAATAGACTAAAAATGTGTGCTGATATGATAAGCGGCAAGGGTATAGTATGCGACGTTGGAACTGACCATGCACTTCTTGCAGCGTATCTGATAACAAACGGCAAATGCGAGAAAGTAATTGCCTCTGATATAAATGAAGGTCCTCTTGAATCGGCTGGGAAAACCGTTGAAAAGTACGGTATATCAGGAAAAGTTGACCTTGTGCTGTCTGATGGACTGAAAAATATCAATGGCGAGGGTGTTTCTGATATTGTCATTGCAGGTATGGGCGGTGAAACCATTGTAAAAATTCTTAGCGAACGTCAGTTCGATCTTAATGGAATTCGTCTGATTTTACAGCCTATGACTAAGGCTGAGATTCTCAGAAAATGGCTTGCAGACTATGGATATAAAATTGTGTCAGAAAACGGTGTTTCTGAGGGTGAAAAGCTGTATACTGTTATAACTGCTTCTGCAATGCCGGGCTGCGAATCTTTGACTGAATTTGAAGCACTTCGTGGATTTTACAGTGACGATGACGAAGTCGGCAAGATAATTCGTCAGAAAGAAGCTGAAAGATTGTTGAAAGTCAGCAAATCCTTGAAAAAAGCAGGTAAAATAAATGATGCTGTTCACTATGCGGCTATGGCAAGCCGCATGGTTAACGGAAGTAAAGATGTTCGTATAAGCGACATATATTCGTTTCTTGACGAGAAATATCCCCTTTCATTGCAGGAAAGCTGGGATAATTCGGGTTATATAGTTGAATCTGATAGCGAAAAATGCTCAAAGATTTTACTTACATTGGATATTACAAATGATTCTGTTGATGAAGCAATTTACAAAAAGGCTGACCTTGCTATTTCTCACCACCCTGTGATTTTCAATCCGCTGAAAAAAATACAGGTGGATACCCCTGTTTATAAGCTTGTCAGAAGTGGAATTGGTGCAATTTGTATGCATACAAATCTTGATATAACTGAGGGCGGTACAAATACTGTCATTGTTGGGAAAATCGCTGAAAAGCTCGGTATATCGGCAAATATTGAGCCTTTGGAGGACTGTGGATTAGGCTGTATTATTGAACTTGAAAAAGTTGTTGATTGTGATGAGTTGGCTGAAATTCTCAAAGATATATTTAATATTGAGCGTGTAAAAATGAGTATGTATGGCGAATATATCTTATCAAAAATTGCGATTTGTTCAGGTTCAGGCGGCTCATTATGGAAACTTGCGAAAGCCAAAGGTTGCGATGCGTTGATAACAGGGGATGTGAAGCACGATGTGTGGATTGACGCAAATAACAGCAAATTCACTGTTATTGACTGTGGACACTTCCACACGGAAAATCTCGTATTATGGGAACTTCGTCGTGTTCTTGAAGAAAAATTCCCAATGGTTGATGTGGAAATTTCTGAATTGTCCGTTGACCCTTGTGAATACTATTGAGGTGAATGATGAGTATTTTTATTTGCCCTGCATGCGGCGAAAAACTTGATATATCGGGAAAATCCTATATATGTCCAAATCGTCATACATTTGATATGGCGAAAAGCGGCTATGTAAACCTGCTTCCTACGAATAACAGCGGAAGCGTTCACGGCGACAATAAGCTGATGCTGAGAGCAAGGCGAGAATTCCTTGAAAAAGGCTATTATAAGCCACTTTGTGATGCTGTTTGCAAAGTGGTTAGCAAATATTGCGGTGAAAAATCTGTAATTCTCGACGCAGGGTGTGGCGAAGGCTATTATACAACTGCTGTAAAAGCAAATTTTGATAAATCAAATATTGCGGTTGAAATGTACGGAATTGACATATCAAAAGATGCGGTTGATATGGCTGCTAAGAGAAAATCGGGTGTAATTTTTGCTGCTGCAAGTGTGTTTCATATACCTGTAATGACCAATTCTTGCGATTTGCTTTTGACTATGTTTGCACCTTATTGTGGTGAGGAATATGGCAGGGTTTTGAAAAATGACGGAATTATGGTTATGGCAATTCCGTCAGAAAATCACCTTTGGGAGTTGAAAAGTAAAATATACGACACTCCCTACAAGAATGAAGTTAAGGATTATCAGCTTGACGGATTTGAATTTGTTGGTGCTGAAAAAATCAGGTATACTATGAATATTCCCGAAAATTCGGACATTTTAAGCCTTTTCTCAATGACTCCTTACTACTACAAAACAGGAAAAATTGAAAAGGAACGGTTAAATCAGCTGGAAAACCTCGAAACACAGGCAGATTTTGAACTTTTGATTTACAAAAAAATAGCAAAGGATTGATATTATGGCTCTGGACGGAGCGTTTCTCTATACGGTAAAAAATGAACTTATGCAACTCATTGGTGGACGTGTTGAAAAAGTATTTCAGCCCTCCCGTGAGGAAATTGTAATATTCATTCGTACAAGGCAAGGCAGCAAAAAGCTCTATATTTCGTCAAATGCGGGTAGTGCGAGAATTCATATAACTGAAAAACAGCCCGACAATCCGCAGACTCCCCCTATGTTTTGTATGCTGATGCGTAAGAAATTGGGCAGCGGAAAATTGGTTGGAATTCGTCAGGACGGACTTGAACGAATTCTTTTTCTCGATTTTGAATGTGTCAACGAAATTGGCGATATGGTGACGATTACTCTTGCTTGTGAGATTATGGGACGCTGTTCGAACCTCGTTATCATAGGGGAAAACGGCACGATAATCGACAGTATTAAGCGAGTTGACGAGGAAATGTCCCGTGAAAGACTTATTCTTCCGGGAATGAAGTATACGCTTCCGCCACGTGATGACAGAATGAATTTCCTTGAAGCTGAGCCAGATGAGATAGTTGAGAGGCTAAAAACTGCAAATCCTGCCGAACTTTCGAAAGTTTTAATACGCATATTTGAAGGAATATCGCCAATTCTTGCCCGTGAGTGGACTTATTTTGCAGGCAGAGGTGAGTATCTGCAAAACGATACTATAGAGGGCGATTTCCTCGACAGATTGCTTTATATCGTCAAAAAGACGAAACAACAGCTGATTAGTGGTGAATGTTGTTTCTCTGTGGCAAGCACAAAAGATGGTATGTTGAAAGATTTTTCTTTTATCAGACTTAGTCAATTCGGCAATCTTATGCTTACAAAAGAATTATCTTCGGCATCTGAATTACTTGACTATTTCTATTTTGAAAGGGACAGAGCAGTTCGTACCAAACAGCGTGCAAATGACCTTTTCAGGCTTCTTGTAAATCTCACGGAGCGTACTTCAAGGCGAATTACCGCACAACGTGAGGAATTGGCTGCCTGTGCGGAAAAGGAACATTTTAAGCTTTGCGGTGATATTATATCCGCCAATATGTATGCAATCAAAAAAGGTGATACATCTCTGATTGCTGATAATTTCTATGAAGAAGGCTGCCCAAAAATTGCGATTGACCTTGATGAACGTAAATCACCATCGCAAAATGCTCAGCATTACTACAACGAGTATAAGAAATGCGTTACTGCTGAGGGAATTCTCACCGTTCAGATTGAAAAAGGTGAGGAAGAATTGCAGTATTTAGAAAGTGTTTTTGATGCTCTTACACGTGCAGATTCCGAAAATGATATTATTCAGCTTCGTCTTGAATTGCGTGAACAGGGCTATATAAAATCCCTTGGAAACAAGGCTAAACCGCCTAAGGCATTGCCGCCGCTGGAGTATAAATCATCGGACGGATATACAATTTTAGTTGGCAGAAATAATCATCAGAATGACCAGCTGACTATGAAATTTGCCGAAAAATCGGATATATGGCTGCATACCCAGAAGATAACAGGTTCTCACGTTATCATCGTAACCGACGGTGAAACTCCCCCTGACAAGACCATTGAGGAGGCGGCAATTATAGCGGCTTACAACAGCAAGGGCAGGGGTTCAAATCTTGTGCCTGTTGACTATTGCCTTGCGAAATTTGTGAAAAAACCGTCGGGAGCAAAGCCCGGAAAGGTGATTTTTACCAACTATAAAACCGCCTTTGTAAATCCCGATGAAGAAATAGTAAATAAACTGAAAGTATAATTGTATGAAACTTAATGAAGAATTTTTTAATCGTGATGCCCTTGAAGTTGCACCAAATCTGATAGGTAAAATTATTGCACGAAAGCTTGATGACGGCACGATTTTACGTGAAAGAATTGCCGAAACTGAGGTATATCGGGGAGAAGAAGACTTGGGCTGCCACGCCTCGAAGGGGCGGACGAAAAGAACTGAGCTGCTCTACGGCGAAAGCGGCATAATTTACGTTTATCTCTGCTATGGTATGCATTGGCTGATGAATGTCATAACAGGGGAGCGTGAGCAGCCTCAGGGCGTACTTTTCCGCTGTGGTACGGTGAAAAACGGCCCTGCTAAGCTGACGAAATATTTGCAGATTGACGGCAGTTTCAACGGCGAAAAAATCTGCGGAAATGACCGTGTGTGGATTGAAGATGACGGTTTTCGTCCGAAAATTACAACTGCACCTCGTGTTGGAATTGACTATGCAGGGGAGTATTGGAAGAATGTAAAATGGCGGTATATTGCGGAAAAGGAGTGATTTTGTGAATATCCGTTCTGTTGGCTGGAATTGCGTTTATGACGGGGATTACAGCTTTTTTCAGAAAGCCGAAAAGGGCATTTTTCTGCTGCTTCTCGCCCGTTCCGAGGTGAAAATCGGCGAAAATCTTCTCCCTGCCGATGTTATGGTAATTTTTGACGGAACGCAGGATATTTCCTACTCGGCGGCGGATAATCCTCTTATGTGCCATTGGATTTGTTTCGAGTGCGAAAGCGAATCTGAAATGGCGGATTTTGCCGATATACCGTACAATCTGCCTTTGCTTTACAGAGATGTTGATTTCATAAGTGAGCTTATGGGGAATATTACTACGGAATTTTATTCAACTCATAGCCGTAGAATGAAAATAATTGACATTATGATGAAAACGCTGCTTTTCAAATCCGCTGAACGCAGTCTGAATTCGGAAATTATGGAATCGGCGGTTGACCCTCACTATAATTCCCTTGTGGAACTTCGTGAAAAGATTTACCGAAATCCGCAGATGAAGTGGAATGTGGACTCTATGGCGGCGGTTGTGAATATGTCACGCTCCTATTTTCAGCACATTTATCGGGAAATTTTCGGGGTATCCTGTATGACTGACGTGATAAACGGCAAAATCGAAAAGGCAAAGGAAATTCTCAGCGAAACGGGCTGTACTGTGTCGCAGGTGGCGGCGATGTGCGGCTATGAAAATGACGAACATTTTATGCGGCAATTCAAAAAAATTGTCGGAGTAACTCCTACAGTATACAGAAAAAACAAGTGAGGTGCGATATGATTAGAAATTTTACAAAAGAAGACGCACAGGAAGTTTCAGACCTTGTTGCGTTGACTCTCAGAACTACAAATATAAAGGACTATTCTGCGGAACGTATTGAAGCCGATATTCTCATATTCAATGCACAGTATCTCGTCAATCGTATGAGCTGGACAAATGGCTATGTTTACTGCGACGGTGAGAAAATCGTAGGCTGCGGTTTTATCGGGAATTTCTGGGATAAAAAGGACGAAGCCTGCCTGTTTACGTTCTTTGTTCACCCTGATTATCAGGGAAAAGGCATCGGCAGACAGCTTATAAATGCGGTGGAAAATGACGAGTATTTCCTCAATTCTAAGCGAATTGAAATCCCTGCTTCAATTACTGCTGTTGAGTTTTACCGCAAATTCGGCTATGACTACAAAAACGGCATAACTGAGCCTGATAATGAACAGCTGGTACGGCTGGAGAAGTTCAGAAATGAAAGCATTATCTATGGAGTAAAATAATATGGCTAGAATGACTTGTTCATGTGGAGAGTTGCTCTCAAATTCGACTGTTCCTAATGATGTTGAACTTTTTGTTTACACAGGTGAAGAATGGGACGAAATTTTAAAATATGATACTATTGAAACATGGAAAATTCCTGCTCCTAAATATGAAGTGTGGAAATGTCCAAAATGCGAAAAAATTTACGTCTTTAAAGATGGCGATAATGAAGCTATAAAGGTATATGTTCCGGAAAAATAAACACTTGCAATTAAAAATGCAATATGTTATAATATTTATAAAGTCAGACGGCGGAATCAGCCTGTCACGAACTTTTTGAATCACCAATCAAGGTTTATAACTTTGAGATAGAGGATTTCCATACTTATTTTGTCGGCGACATGATGGTAGAGTGTGTCATCTTGATCAGAGTGGTAATTTATAAGCAAAATATAAAAGGATGTGTTTTTAATGGAAAAAAACAGAATTGTAATTTTTAAGGAATTTTTAAATGAATTAAGAGAAATTTATTTAAAAAATGGCGAAGACGGTTTGATGAAGGATTATGACTGGGCTGTATATTTTTCAGATGATATGATTGAAAGTGAATCATCTTGCTGCGTTGCTGATGATGTTACAGTTGATGATGATGACGAAGAAATTTATCCTGAATTTGCCATAAATAATGATATGGAATATGTTGTTTATGGTGAGATAATCTGTGATGTACTTGCAAATTGTTTTATGCAGAATTCAAATTGTGAAGTTTCAGAAATGGTCGAAGCAATTAATTATTATTTGGAATATGATAATTACATGGACTTATAAAAAAGGGAAACTCTTGAAATCTCGTCTATAGTATGGACTGCATTTCTGCCATTTGGAAGTTGCGGAATCAATCAGGTACGAATTTCTTAATTGCCAATCAAGGTATATATTGCTCCACCAACTAAACCTTGCCGTCAAATACTCGGCATAAAGAAAATTTCTCTGCGTCAGAAAAACTTGAAATGCGGTAGCATTCCTGCATTTTTCTTCCTTGATAAATTTCCTTTCTGCCTTCGTCTTTTTGGCAAGGTATAATTGGTGGAGCAATAACTTTGAGGCAGAGTATTGTAGTGGAGGAAATTATGGATAGAACATTAGATGAAGTGTTATCGGTTGCTAAAGAAATGAGTTTAACGGTGTCGGTTTTATCTTCTGCTGAGGTTGAGAAGAAAATTGAAATAATCTATGAAAAATATATTGTTAAAAATCTCAAGACCACATTTCTATGGGAAGATTTGGCAGATGCAGAGCTTATTAATGATAGTGACGGTTGGAGTTATATTGATAGTTTTGTTGGTGAAAATCATTGTTTATTGATGTTTAAGGAATTTGATAAATGGTTTGTTGTAGAAGTGAATTCAGGAAAAGATTTGAAAATATTACTTGAGGAAACATCTTCCTTTGAATTCTATGTCTTTGATGAAATTTTATCATATATTTTATGTTTTAGTCATCACGATCAGCTTATAGGATGCGGAAAAGCTAAAACGTGGATAAAAACATTAAAGGGCATCTCTAAATAATACGCCCTTAAAAATTCCCTAACAGGTTGATATTGCACAATTGCAGGCAGGTGAATTTGGCTATTTATCCAAATCCCTTTATATTGCATTATATTTCCTTGATAAATTTCCCATTTTATGATATAATTTTTGTGTCGCTTTTTTAAAGATGTATTGTTCGGGAAAAGGTTTGCACCGAGTTCTCGGCAAATATGGGAAACAAGGAGGAGTGAACAATGCTTAATCGTTTGTTCAAACTAAAAGAAAACAACACCAATGTGAAAACCGAAGTAACCGCAGGTATCACGACCTTTATGACTATGGCGTATATTCTGGCGGTAAACCCCAGTATTCTGGGCGATGCAGGTATGAATCCAACTGCTGTACTGCTGGCAACCTGTCTTGCGTCCTTTATCGGAACAGCCTGCATGGCATTTATGGCAAATATGCCCTTTGCCCTTTCAGCAGGTATGGGACTTAATGCTTTTCTCGCATATACCGTTGTAATCGGATTTGGATATTCGTGGCAGACAGCTTTGTTTGCGGTATTTATCGAGGGTATAATATTCATTGTCCTTTCACTTACCAATGTAAGAGAGGCAATTTTCAACGCTATTCCCTTATCCCTTAAACACGCTGTATCCGTGGGAATAGGCTTATTTATCGCCTTTATCGGCTTGCAGAATGCCGGACTTGCTGTTGATAATTCATCGACGCTTGTTTCTATTGTAAGTTTCCGTGAAAACTTCACAACCTCAGGTATTTGTGCATTACTGGCGGTTATCGGAACATTCCTAACGGCTATACTTTATATAAAGAATTTCAAGGGTTCAATTCTTATCGGAATCCTTGCAACGTGGATTCTCGGCATACTTTGTCAGCTTACAGGAATTTACACAGTAGATGCTGAAAACGGTTACTATTCACTTCTTCCCACTTTTGCAATAACTGATTTTTCAAGTCTTGGTGACACTTTCGGTCAGTGCTTTAAAATAGATTTCGGCAGCGTGGGCATTTTTAACTTCATTGTTATTATTTTCTCATTCCTTTTTGTTGACTTGTTTGATACACTTGGTACTCTTATTGGAGTTGCAACAAAGGCTGATATGCTTGATAAAGAGGGCAGACTGCCGAAAATCCGTCCTGCACTTCTTGCAGATGCAATTGCAACATCATCGGGAGCTGTTCTCGGAACTTCCACTACAACTACATTTGTTGAGTCCTCAGCAGGTGTTGCAGCAGGAGGAAAAACAGGTCTGACAGCACTTACAACAGCTATTTTATTCTTGCTGTCAATGTTTTTTGCACCTATTTTCACAGCAATTCCGTCATTTGCAACTGCTCCTGCTCTGCTTGTTGTAGGATTTCTGATGTTCAGCAATATCGCAGAACTCAAACTTACAGAGGATAACTACACATCGGCAATTCCCGCATATCTTTGTATAATTGCAATGCCTTTGTTTTACAGTATTTCCGAGGGTATTTCCATAGGCGTAATTTCCTATGTGCTTTTTAACCTTGTTTGCGGAAAGGCTAAAAAAGTAAATCCTGTAATGTATGTACTTGCGGTACTGTTCATTCTGAAATATATTTTCTTATAATTATAAAACGGCAGGGTTTCAAAATGGAAATCCTGCCGTTTTGAATTGTGGCTCGCTTAGTTGATTTGCCATACTCTGTGTCGGCAGTTACAGCATTTAAAAGAATTGACATATGATGTGTATTATGTTATAATGTTTATAAAGGGCATCTCTAAAGTCATTACAGTAATCGAGGAAATTTACTACGCAAAATAATGGAGTTTCAATATATGTAAGAAGGAGTTGGAAATTATGGGAATAAGTGTTGTTTTACCTGAAATAGAAATACATACTACACCTTTAGAAGAATTATTTATTGATAGCAATTCAATAACTATATTTTTTGATGATATTAATGAAAATAGATATAAGATTATAGCGGAACCATATCAGGCTATAAATATTACGACAATTGATTGTGTTTCATGTAAAGAATATTATAATAGTTTTTGTTATCGTGATGGTATATTTCATAGGCATATTCTTCAAGTAGAGAATTCGGAACTTTTATGTTCCTTAATAAAAAAAACAAATGAGAAACGATTTTTAATGAATTCAAAGCATTATGTTTTACCATTACAAGATATAATAATCGAATTTTTGGCATATGATTTTAAAATTGAAAAAGCAGATAACATTTAATTGTTGATTTGCCATACTCTGCGTCGGCAGTTACAGCATTTAAAAGAATTGACATAAATTCGGTTCACAATTGAGGGAAGTAAAACTCCCTCACAGCTTGATTGCCGATTGTGTTCTTTTTTGAGAATATCTTATTTTGAAAGGTGATAAGAAATGAATTTTTATATTGGAAATAGTATAGGTGAAATAAAATTTGACGATTATAATATCGAGTTTTCTGACGACCTCTTACAGTATATTTATAATCAACGCAAGCAGATATCAGTTGATTTAAGTGTATTATTTGAAATTGACCCATATTCAGATACTTTTTTAGAATATGAAAATGTTAAGGCATTAAGTGATATTTGTTCTTTAATTATTGAAGCTGATATTATTAAAGGTTATAATGATTACGATGAAGGCGTTGAAATGCTTGAGGATTTACTGCAAATAGCGGATTTAGCAGTATTAAATAAAAATGGTCTGGTTATTATAGGGGATTGAAAATCTTAATAATAATATATATCATTGAGTTTTGCAGTCAGTCCACCTGACCGCATTTTTCTTGCACATAATCCAAGTTCAATCACAGAAAAAACGGCATAACCGAGCCTGATAATGAACAGCTGGTACGGCTGAAGAAGTTCAGATAGTTTGTATGATTGATAAAAGAATTACAAAAATTGACATTATACTGCATTTGTGGTATAATGTAAGCAGAAAAAGGTGGTGAAAATATGAAAAAGAATAAATTAGTTGCTCCTGTTTTAAAATGGGTTGGAGGCAAAAGACAGCTTTTAGATACGTTTGCTCCGTTGTTGCCTAAAAGAATTATATCCTATTGTGAGCCATTTATTGGCGGAGGAGCTATGCTTTTTCACCTTCAACCTAAAACTGCATATGTTAATGATATAAATAGTGATTTGATTCTTGTTTATAATGTAATAAAAAATGATGTTGAGAGTCTTATTAATACATTGTCCGAATTTAAAAACGAATCGGAATTTTTTTATTCTGTCAGAGATTGGGACAGAAGTAAGAAAAAATATGATTCTTTGACAGATGTTGAGCGTGCAGCAAGAATTGTATATCTTAACAAAACTTGTTTCAATGGTCTTTATCGTGTGAATAATGCTGGAGAGTTCAATAGTCCTTTCGGAAGTTATAAAAATCCTAATATTGTTAATGCCCCTGTGCTTCGTGCTGTGAGTTCATATTTTAATACAGCCGACGTTCGATTGACCTCGACTGATTATTATGAAATATTAAAAGATATTCCTAAAGGGACTTTTGTATATCTTGATCCTCCTTATGATCCGATTTCGGATACTTCAAATTTTACTGGTTATTCTAAAGGCGGTTTTTCAAGAGAAGAACAAATCAGATTACGTGACTGCTGTGATGAACTCACAAAGCGTGGAATAAAGTTTATGCTTTCCAATTCCTCAACTGATTTTATACGTGATTTATATTCTGATTATAACATCCAGATTGTTCAGGCTAAACGTGCTATTAATTCTAATGCAAGTAAAAGAGGAAACGTTGATGAAGTAGTGGTGAGAAATTATGAGTAAGTCAAAAGGATTGAATGATATAGCTTGGGAACAGCTTTTTGAAAAGTATGATATTCTCAATCGAATTGATATGAGTGGAAGTTTTCAAATATCTGCAACGCAAATCAAAGAATTCAGAGAACCCCGTCTTATGGCGAAATTTGATCATATTCTTAATCTTCCAATAATATTTTCTAAGAATAAATTATCAATCCTTCCTATAACAAGAGGGGATTATGTAATTTCTCATTTTGAAGCTTATCATAAATTTGAAGAAACTGACAATAACATTATTAAGGTAGCATTTCCTTCTTATATTCAAAGCTTGGATTATAATAATATCACAAGCGAAACTGTTGCTTTGAATTGTGCAATAGCAACAGGCATTTTGGAGGATTTTACAGGTGATGAACAAATTGTTCCAACGGTTTCTGGAAGAATGGGTTCTGGAAATTTTGATTTCATGATAAAGAATATTCAGAATGGGGAATATTGCGATGTATCAGTAAATAATTCGCAGATTGAAATTGATGCTGCATATGAGGGATTAAGGTATCTGTCGTTATTTGAAGCGAAAAGAGATTTATCTGATGATTTTTTGGTGCGACAGATTTACTATCCATACAGAACGTGGCAGGATCGAATAGAAAAAGAAGTTAAGCCAATATTTCTAATTTATTCAAATGGAATCTTTCAATTATTTCAATATAAGTTTGAGAATCCTTATGATTACGGTTCTTTAGTTCTTGTAAAACAGTGTAATTATTCAATTGAAGATACAACTATAACAGCAGAAGATATACAAAATATCATAGGGAACTCAATTATTATTTCTGAACCAAATATACCGTTTCCACAAGCTAACTCTTTTGAAAGAGTGATAAACTTATGTGAATTATTAAGTCAACGTGGTATGACTAAGAATAATATAACTGAAAAATATGATTTTGATTCAAGACAATCTGACTACTATACAAATGCGGCTATGTACCTTGGATTAGTTAATAAAGATGATGAAGATAAAATATATACATTAACAAAATTAGGTGAGATAACTCTTAAAAAAAGCTATAAACAGCGACAGCTTGAATTTTGTAAGCTTATTTTAAAGCATAAGGTTTTTAATACTGTTTTAAAAAGATATTTTGAAACAGGAGTTATGCCGTCTAACTGTGATATATCAATTATAATGAAAAATTCCGAATTATATAAAATAGAAAAAGATTCCACATTTGATAGGCGTGCTTCTACAGTGAAAAAGTGGATTGAATGGATTGTTGGCTTGATAAATGAATAAAAGCGTAATTTTCAGAAATTTTTCCCTCCGCTATTGACAAACCTCGACAAATATAGTATAATAAATCAGTACCTTATCAAGAGTGGCTGAGGAAACAGGTCCTGTGAAGCCCGGCAACCTGCCGTGTATCGGCAACGGTGCCAAATCCTGCGGTATATCCGGAAGATGAGGAGCTGTGAATAAGTTCAATTCAGAGCGTCCTTATAAGGACGCTCTTTTTCATCTCGGAATTAGAAATTTATGGAGGTTAAATCAATGAAAAAAGTATTTTTCACATCGGAATCAGTAACAGAGGGACATCCTGACAAAATCTGCGACCAGATTTCTGACGCAGTTCTTGACGCAATGCTTGAACAGGACGAAAATTCCCGTGTAGCCTGCGAAACTGTTGTTACAACAGGTATGATTATGTGTATGGGCGAAATCACAACAAAGGCAAAGGTTGATATTCCTAAGATTGCAAGACAGGTTGTAAAGGAAATCGGATATGACAGAGCAAAATACGGCTTTGACTGCCACACTTGCTCAGTTCTTACAACAATTGACGAGCAGTCCCCTGACATTGCTATGGGTGTAAATGAGGCTTATGAGTACCGTGAGGAAAACGGCGAAAATGACGGTCTTTCCAATGGTGCAGGAGATCAGGGAATTATGTTCGGCTATGCCTGCAATGAAACTCCCGAGCTTATGCCTCTGCCAATTTCTCTCGCTCATAAGCTTGCATTAAAGCTTACAGATGTTCGTAAGGACGGCACTCTCCGTTATCTCCGTCCCGACGGAAAGTCACAGGTAACAGTTGAGTATCACGATGACAAGGCTGTAAGAGTTGACGCTGTTGTTGTATCTTCACAGCATTCAGCTGATATTTCCCTTGACCAGCTCCGCCGTGATATTGAGGAATACGTTATCCGTGCAGTTATTCCTGCTGAACTTATGGATGAGAATACAAAGATTTTCATTAACCCCACAGGACGTTTCGTAGTTGGCGGTCCACAGGGCGACAGCGGACTTACAGGACGCAAGATTATTGTTGATACATATGGCGGTTATTCACGTCACGGCGGCGGTGCATTCAGCGGAAAGGACCCCTCAAAGGTTGACCGTTCAGCTGCTTATGCTGCACGTTATATCGCTAAAAACGTAGTTGCAGCAGGTCTTGCTGACAAGTGCGAGATTCAGCTTTCATACGCTATCGGTGTAGCAAAGCCTATCTCCATTCTTGTTGATACATTCGGCACAGGAAAGGCTGATGAAGCTGCAATTTCCGAGGCTGTTGCAAAGACATTTGACCTCAGACCTTCTGCAATTGTAAATATGCTTGAACTCAAAAAGCCTCAGTATCGTCAGCTTGCAGCTTACGGACATATGGGACGTGAGGATTTAGGCGTTGCATGGGAGAGAACAGATAAGGCTGAAACTCTCAGAAAAATCGTTCTCGGCTGATAATGCTGTAAAATGGTGTAAGTTATGAAGAAGTTTATCGGATTTGCTTGTATTTTAATATCAGCGGCTATGTTTTTCTCATGTAATGATACGGAGGAAAAAAAGCCTCAGAGTATAGAAACTTCTGCGGAATATGAGGAAAATGACTTTGAAGTTCCACAGGACGGTCTGGATATGGATAATTATTTAAACTTTAAAAATCCCGACGAGAAAACCACCGAGGCTGTAACAGAGAACGCAACGGAAGCAGTAACCACAACTGCAATTGACTACGAAAATGCACCTGAACCCGATTACAAAAAGGCAACATATATTGATGTTCCATTTATGTCACAAGACGATTATCCTACAGGCTGTGAGCTTGTAAGCACCTCAATGGTATTGTCGTATTACGGCTATGACCTTGAACCGATTAAGATTATTGAGGACGGCTATCTGAAAACTGTTAATGTAGAATACAAGGACGGCAAGCCTTATGGAGGCAATCCCAATGAAGTTTTTATCGGTGACCCACGAAACAGCGGCGGATACGGCTGTTATTCCGGTGCAATTGTCAAGGCGTTGAAAAAATATTTTGAGAACAAATCTGCTGTTGCCTATACACTTGATGACAAGGATTTGTCTGAAATCTGTGAAAACTTCATAGCTAATGGTGAGCCTGTTATTATCTGGGCAAGCATTGATATGGAGCCGTTGGAAAAAAGTGAGGATTACAATTGGATTATTGAAAAGACAGGTAAGGAATTCACATGGCTTGCAAATGAGCATTGTATGGTGCTTGTAGGTTATGACGATTACTATTATTACATTCACGACCCTCAAAGGGGCGAATTTACACCATATAAACGCTGCGATGTTGAAAAACGATACGATGAAATGGGCAGACAGGCAGTTGCTGTTACAGCGTGGTAATATTGGTGAAATAATATTCAAATATATCATAAATGCCGCATTTCGATATTTGAAAATATCATATCCCCTTTTTGATGTTTAAAAATATTTCTTTTTCACAAATTGAAAATATATGAATAATTTGTTAAAGTTGCTTGAATTTTTTGTTTGTTTTTGGTTATGTTTAACTTAAATTATCAGTTTTAAAATTAATATGCAGAATAATATCCTGTAAAAAAGGACTATTCTGCATATTTTTTTGTGCAGTAAAAAAATGATGTAAAAAAATCATAAATATGATAGAAAAGTACATAATTATTTCATTGACTTTGTGAAGATGATGTGATATAATTAAATTAATGTAAGACATAGCGGATTTGCACAGAATTCGTCTATGTTAACACAATTCTCTGTGCGGTATAACATATTTGGGATATCATTTATGAAAGGAATTGATTATTTATGAAGATGAAAAAGCTTATCAGCGGACTCACCTCAGCTGCTCTTTCACTTTCAGCATTTGCAGGAATTAATATTTCCTCAGATGTTGCAAATGTTAAGGCAGCAGGAGGCAACTGGAAATTTGACCTGGGCGGCTCAGGTGCAGCAAGCGGATACACAGGTGTATCGGCAAAGGACGCATATAGTGCTTCAAAGGGCTACGGTTTCACAAGCACAGGCGATGTTTCAAACGTCGCAGCTAAAGGATCAGGCGCTTATTCCGATGCAGTTCAGTTCAACAAAGCTTCTTCAAACAATGTATTCAAGGTTGACTTGCCCAAGGGTACATATGAAGTAAAAGTTGTAACAGGAAATGTATCACGTACAACTATTAATATTGAGGGTATCCCTCAGATGATTAACCTCACAGGCAACAACGCTGTTGAAACAATTAAGATTCCTGTTACTGACGGAAGCCTTGAAGTTCAGGCAGGTGCAGGAAAATCAGGTACAGCATTTTCAATTTCCGCAATTGAAGTAACACAGATTAACACAACAGGCGATACTCCTCCTACAATCTGGATTTGCGGTGACTCAACTGTTGCAAGCTATTACAATGTATCTGCTGCATCTCAGCACGGCTGGGGACAGTACCTCATTGACAATATCGATTCTGACTATTGGCATGTACGCAATCTTGCTGCATCAGGACAGTATGCAAAGGGATTTATTGATGCAGGACAGTTCAAGCCTGTTGAGAAATACGGTAAAAAAGGTGACGTTTACCTTATTGCTATCGGTATCAATGACTCAAAGTATTATGACGGTGCTGAATATGCAACATATATTACCGATATGGTTAAAAAGGCAAAGGCAAAGGGCGTTGAAGTAATTCTTGTCAAGCAGCAGGGCCGCCGTGGTGACCTTCAGAAGAATCCTCTCCTTAGCAGCCGTTGGTTCGCAGGCGAAATGGATCAGGTTGGTAAGGCTCAGGGCGTAGAGGTTATGAACCTGTTCAAGGCATGGCAGGATTTCGGTGCAGGTATTGGCTATAACGGTATGGCTGAGTACTATGCTACAAAGAATGACGGTACAGCTGATGACCTCCACCAGAGCATGAAGGGTGCAAAGAAGCTTGCAGAACTTGTTGCAAAACTCCACGACTTCAAGGCAGCAGGCGGCACAACAACAACACCTCCTGCAACAAATCCTCCCACAACAACTCCTCCTTCAAGCTCACTTACAGCTGAAGTTTTTGACGAAAGCGTTACATATTCTTTCAAGAATGTAAACAGCGGTCTTTATATGGAAGTTGCTGAGGCTAAGGCTGAAAGCGGTGCAAATGTTCAGCAGTGGGGCAAGAATGGAAATTCCGCACATAATGTATGGAAACTTGATTCCGCAGGTGACGGATATTACTACATCTATTCCGCACTTTCTGATACTCTCGCTCTCGATGTTGCAGGAAATAAGGCAACAAACGGTCAGAATGTTTCTATTTACAACTTCAACGGCAACTATAACCAGCAGTTCAAATTCGCAAAGAACAGAGATGGTTCCTATAAAATCCTTACACGAATTTCCAATGACGCATCAGCAGTTGAAGTTGAAAGCGGTTCAGCTGACGCAGGTGCAAATGTTCAGCAGTGGGAAGTAAACGGTGCAAATTGTCAGGACTGGATTGTGGAAAAGGCATCTGTTAATGACGCTCCTGCAACAAATCCCCCTGCAACTAATCCTCCTGCTACAAATCCCCCTGCAACACAGCCTCCCGTGCAGAATAACGTGATTTTAGGCGATGCAAACTGTGACGGTCTTGTTTCAATAGCCGATGCAGCTGCTATTTTCCAGTATCTCGGAAATCAGGATAAGTATAACCTTTCAGCAGAGGGCAAAATCAATGCTGATGTAACAGGCGACGGAATTACAGTTGATGATGCGTTATTCATTCAGAAATATGACGCAGGAATTGAAAAGCTTCCACAGTATAATCCGCCCACAACAACTACTACAGCAACAACAGCTCCTCCCGCTACAAATCCTCCTGCAACTACAACAGCAGCAGATTCACGTTTATTTGCAGTTGACCAGACATGGACAAACGGCGTAACAGAAACAGCAAACGAGGGATACACAAAGGCAGAGGGCTACGTTAACCTCGACAATGAGCTTAACAGCGAAATCACATTTACAGCAAATGTTCCCGAAAAGGGCAATTACCACGTTCATATCCGCTTTGCAAACGGTTCGGAAAATGACCGTAAGATGAAAGTTTATGTAAACGGCGATAAGAATAATTACTGGATGCAGTCATTCACAGGCACAGGTGCTTGGACAGAGTGGACAGAATTCGGAATCGTTCTTCCTCTCAACGCAGGAAAGAACACAATCCAGTTTGTATCTGCAACAGCTGAGGGCGGTCCTAACCTTGACTATATCAAGCTTACACTTACAGATGAGCCATATGCAGAGATTTATGACCCCGCAGACGAGCAGAAGCCTGTTGTAAGCTCTAAGCCTACAATCTTCATTGCAGGTGACTCCACAGTTCAGAGCTACAAAGCATCATACGCTCCACAGCAGGGTTGGGGATATTACCTCCAGAATTACTTCAACAATAATGTAACAGTATCAAATCAGGCACTTGCAGGACGTTCCACAAAGAAGTTCTACGACGAGGGCAGATGGGATACAATCGTTAACAGCCTCAAAGAGGGCGACTATGTAATGATTCAGTTCGCAATTAATGACGCAGGAAAGGCAAATGCCGATAGATATGCTCCTATCGGCGGAAATATCGACAATCCTTCAAAGGGAACTTACGAATGGTATATGACAGAGTTCATCAAGACCGCAAAGGCAAAGGGTGCAACTCCTATACTTGTAACAACAGTTATCGGTATGAAGGCATATTCAGGCGGTAAATTCGTAAACAGTTATACAACATACTGTGACGCTTGCAAGAAGCTTTCAGCTAAGTATGACGTTCCTTGTATCGACCTTAACTCAATTATGGTTAAACATTACAATTCTGTAGGCTACGACACAGCAAAGAGTTATCACCTTATGGGTGCAGTATCAGGCTCAACTGACGGTACACATTTCTGCGAAAAAGGTGCAAATATCGTGGCTGGACTTGTTGCTAAGGACGTAAAAGCACAGGGCTTGGCAGGACTTGCAGAGAACCTGAAATAAATTTCTAAAAAAAATTTGGATTTTTTTTGAAAAAAGGCTTGCATTTTCCAAAACAATGTGTTATAATATTAATGTTGCTATTTGAAAGCTAAATTAGCTTGTTAAGTAAGCTATGATTTAAGGTAAGGAGGTGCAGCCTGATGGCAAAGTGCAGTATTTGCGGAAAGGGAGTTACATTTGGTATTAAGGTATCACACTCTCACAGACGTACAAACAGAACATGGAAGCCTAACGTAAAGCGTGTTAAGGCTATCGTCAAGGGTACTCCTTGTCATATCTACGCTTGCTCAAGATGCCTGCGTTCTGGTAAGGTTGAAAGAGCTTAATCGTATTAAGGAATTTAGGGCAGTCTTCGGACTGTCCTTTTCTTTAGAAATTAGATGTTAGAGGTAAGAGGTTAGAGATTTATGCAATTGAAATCTAACGTCTTACCTCTAATTTCTAACCTCTAAATATGAAATTTTTGTGTAAGACTTGAAATATTCCTTATTTTGTAGTATAATAGATGTAAGTATTATTTTGCGAGGAATAGTGAGGTATAGTTATGAACACAGACGCACTTAGTTTAGTAATGAAATATTTGTCAAGAGCTTTAATGCTCTTGCTTCTTATGCCTGTTCTCAATTATGTAAAGGGAACTGTGGCGAAAAAAATGGGCGATGATACGGCTGAAATGGCAGGACGTATTACTCTCAATCCGATGGCACATCTTGACTTGCTTGGCTCTCTTATGATTATGCTTGTAGGCTTCGGCTGGTCAAAACCTCTGCCCATTAATTACAACCGTATGAAAAATTCAAGGGTGGGTGCAGTTGTAATGGCGATTACAGGCCCTCTCACTCTGTTTATAATGGCAATTTTGTGTAAGAATATTGCAGAGATTCTTTATTATCTTCTTACAGGTATGACAGGTGTTGCTGTGTATCTGATTTTCTCAATTCTCGGCTCACTTGCAACCTGTATCGGTGTAATTCACCTGCTTCCTCTGCCAGGAATGGACGGATTTACCCTTATTTATCATCTTGCAGGCAATAAATTTGTATCATGGTATCACAGAAATCAGCGTACAATTGATCAGGTTTCTTTCTATATTTTGTTATTCCTTTTCTTTGTAGGAGATCTTACAAGAGGTGCTTTTGATCCTTTAGGCTGGATAATTGCATTCTTTAACTTTATATTCAGTCTTACAACCCTCTGGGTGCCTTTTGTATTCGGTTGATATGGCAGTAATTACCTATAAACTGGAAAATTTTGAAGGCCCTCTTGACGTTCTTCTTGCCCTTATTTCAAAGCATAAGCTGAATATTTATGACATTGAAATTTCAAAGCTTTTAGAGCAGTATCTCCTGTTTATCGAGGAGGCACATATGCTGAATTTGGAGCTTGCAGGGGAATTTCTTGAAATGGCTGCAAGGCTGATTTACATTAAGACAGCGGCACTTCTCCCAAAACCCGAAGAAGCTGAACAGCTTAAAAAGGAGCTGGAGGGCGAACTTATTGAGCTTTCTTTGTGTAAGCTTGCGGCGGCAGCATTGGCACAGAAAAATATCAACGGTGATGTTTTTGTTCGTCAGCCTATGAAAATTGAAGCGGATATGACATATAATCTCGTTCACGATCCGCAGGTGCTGGCAGCTGCCTATAAGGGCATTTCCGTGAAGAAAATCAAGCCTGAAAATAAGCGGATAAACATTGAAAATAAAATCAATTCCGTGGTGAAACGCCGAATTGTTCCCGTACTCACAAAGGTTGTCCATATTCTCCGTGAACTTTATGCAACAGGGGAATGTGCTATGGACAAGCTTTATGCGGGAGTTACCGACAGATCGGAGCGAGTAGCCACATTCCTTGCGGTGCTGGAGCTTACACGTTTCGGCAGAATATCCATAAGCGAGGATAATACTATAATATTTTTCAAAGGCGATAAAAACAGAGAGGGGCGTAAGCGGTGGAAATCAAAGAGAAACTCGGAGCAATAGAAGCTGTGCTTTTTGCAAGCGGCGAGCCTGTGGAACTTTACCGTCTTGCGGAATCCGTATCTGTTGATGTGGGAACGCTTCCCTCACTTATACGGCTTCTCAACGAGCGATATGAGGACTACGGCAGCGGAATTACCATAAAAAAGCTTGAAAGCAGCTATCAGATGTGCAGCCGTGAGGAGTATGCACCGCAAATCCGACAGGTGCTTGAAACGAAAAGAAATGTACCTCTTTCCAATGCGGCAATGGAATCATTGACCATAATTGCCTATAATCAGCCTGTTACAAAGGGATTTGTGGAAAATGTAAGAGGTGTTGACAGTTCCTCTGTTGTTAATAATTTAGTTGAAAAGGGACTTATAGAGGAAGCAGGCAGACTTGATGTTCCGGGAAAGCCTGTGGTGTACCGAACAACTGCCGTTTTTCTCCGAAGTTTCGGACTTGCTTCATTGGCGGATTTGCCGCCTTTGGCTGATTTCAGGGAAAAAGAACAGCTTGAATTTGACCTTGATACTTGATATGTAAAGGGGCGATGAAATGATCATACTAAAAATTATATTATGGATAATTCTCGCCCTTTTGGGAATTGTCCTGCTTGTACTTATAATGCCTGCATCGGCAAGTGCAAGCTATATAGGCGGAAAAGTTGAATATAGCGTGAAATTTGCCTTTTTGCCCGTGTTTAATTCGAAGGGAAAGGGCATTGTGAATAAGCTTCTTGAACAGAAAAAGAAAAAGGCTGACTCAAAGGAAGATGACGAGTCTGAGGATAAACCGCCTTTGGAGGAAGATTTTGCTGAAACTGAGGAAACAGCTGTGGAAACGGTTGAAGAGGAAACTCCCGAAGCTGTTGAGGAAGAAACTGAAACAGCAGAAGAAACTGCCGAAGAAGCTGAGAAAACTCCCGAAACTGTCGAGGCAGAGGAAGCTGCGGCTGAACCCGAAAAACCCTTGAAGCCTGAAAAAACAACCCCACTCGAAAAGCCGTCAAATGGGGGAAAACCCTCGAAAATTGACTTTATCATTGGTTTGTGGGAGGCGGCTGACCGCCCTATACTGAAAATATTCAAGGGCATAAAAATCAGCGAATTGTACATTGATTTTTTCATAGCCAACGAGGACGCATACAAATGCGCTCTCAACTATGGCAGAATAAGCGGTGCGATATACAATATACTGGCTTGGATGAGCGTTTTGTTCAATGTAAAGCTGAAAACAATTGACATAAATCCGCTGTTCGGGCAGAAAAAAAGCCAATGGGACGTATCGCTGAAAATCAGCCTGTGTCTTATGTCAATAGTAATTGCAGGACTTCAATTCCTGTTAATATATTTATTCAGAGTGTTAATTCCAACGAAAATACAACTTAAAAGAAATGCGAGGAAATAGCTATGGCAACAGAAAAAAAGACTATAAATGAGATTTTGGGCATCTCATTGGAGAAAATCAAGGAAATGGCTGATACAAGCGCAATTATCGGCGATCCTATTACAACTCCCGACGGAACAACAGTAATCCCCGTTTCAAAGGTATCCTACGGCTTTGCGTCAGGCGGCTCAGACCTGCCCTCAAAGTACGATAAGGAGCTGTTCGGCGGCGGTGCAGGTGCAGGTGTAAGCATTAAGCCTGAGGGATTTCTCGTTATCTCACCCGACGGTTCAGTTAAATTTGTAGGTATGGATTCGGGCAGCGATCCTATCAGTTCCGCTGTAAATGCAGTTCCCGGAATTGTTGAGAAAATTCAGGGCATTATTGCAAAGAAAAAGGGCGGAGCAGCAGAAGAAGCTCCTGCCGCAGATGTAACTATCAGCGATTGATGATATAGCATAAATAGGAGCATTTCCGCATATTTTTTTGTGGAGGTGCTTTTATGAAAAGATTTGTTGCTTTTGCTGCCGCAGTCTGCTGTGCATTTTGTGTGAATGTTGATGCGGCATATGCTGAAAATATCGAAATATCCGCAAAATCCGCCGTTGTAATATCTGCCGATACAGGGGAAATCATCTATTCCGAGAATAGCGGTGAAAAACTTCCTATGGCGAGTACAACGAAGATTATGTCAGCTTTGCTGTGCCTTGAAAGCGGTGACTTATACGAGCCTTTTGTGGTGGATTCCGAAGCTATAAAGGTGGAGGGTTCGTCTATGGGCTTGCAGGAGGGTGATATTGTCACGAAATATGCCCTTGCCTGCGGAATGCTGCTGCCCTCTGGCAATGACGGAGCAAATGCCGCCGCTGTGAAAATAGCAGGCAGCATTGAGAATTTTGCGGAAATGATGAACGACAGAGCGAAAAAACTTGGCTTGAAAAAGACATATTTCGTCACTCCGTCGGGACTTGAAGGAGAGGGGCATGGCTCAACTGCGGAGGATATGGCAATTCTCACCGCCGAAGCACTGAAAAATGACCTGTTCAGAGAAATCTGCTCATCAGCTACAATGAAGCTTGAATACGGCAATCCGCCCTATACACGTTGGCTTAAAAATACGAATAAGCTGCTGACGATGTATGACGGGGTATATGGCGTAAAAACGGGATTTACCGATGAAGCGGGACGATGTCTTGTTTCAGCCTGTGAGCGTGAGGGAAAACGGCTTATCTGCGTAACTCTCAATGCTCCCGATGACTGGAATGACCATATAAAGCTGTATGAAAACTGCTTCAAAAAGGTGAAAACCGAAAAGCTTTGTATTCCCTGTGAGATGTATGTCAGGCTTGCAGGCTCATATAAAGACGTTCTCCCTGTGACAGCAGGGGAAGATATTGCCGATTTTACGGTGTTTCAGCGTGATACTGCGGATTTCACATATACCGTGGCATCACCGCCCTTTGTCTATGCTCCTGTGAAAGCAGGGGATTTAGCGGCGGAACTGATTGTATCGGACAACGGCAGAGAACTTGAACGAATTCCGCTTTATGCGGCGGAGGACGGAGAATACAGATTACCCGAAAATGACGAAAAATCGGGAAATTTTATTACGAAAGCAAAGGATATATTTAGCAAATGGAAAAAATAAGAATTCAGAAAATGATAGCCGACAGCGGCTACTGCTCACGCCGTAAGGCAGAGGAGCTTATTTCAAAGGGCAGGGTTAAGCTAAACGGTCACCCTGTAAAGTTAGGCGATAAATGCGGATTTCACGACCTTATCACCATTGACGGCGAGCGTATCTATATGCCACGAAAGAGAAATTTTGTCTATATTATGATGAATAAACCCCGTGGCTATGTTACAACGGTTTCAGACGAACTTGACCGCCGCTGTGTAATGGATTTGCTGGAGGGCGTTGAGGAGAGAGTTTACCCAATCGGACGACTTGACAGAAATTCCGAGGGACTTCTTCTCTTTACAAATGACGGTGAATTTGCCAACAGCATTATGCACCCAAGCCGCCATATTGCTAAGACATACCGTGTAACAGTTCGCCCCGATATAAGCGATGAACAGCTTGTTCAGCTTTCAAGCGGAGTTGAAATTGACGGAAGAAAGACACTTCCTGCAAATGTTGTGGTTAAGGAAAAACAGCAGGGCAGAGTGGTGCTTCTTATAACTATCCGTGAGGGAAGAAATCGTCAGATTCGTAAAATGTGCGAGGCTGTGGGACTTGAAGTTGCAAGACTCCGCCGAATCAGCATCGGACCTTTAAAGCTTGGTATGCTTAAACCCGGTTCATGGCGAGAGCTTACAGCTGAGGAACTGAGAGCATTGAGAACAGCTATCGGCAAGGAGAAATAACCTATGCTTGAGATACTGGAGAGATTTGACAACGAGGGATATGAGCATATCACAGAGGCGGCAGGTGACAGTATTGCCCACATAACCGAGGCAATGGACGGCGGAAAGGCTATCGGCTTTATTGCCTATTCCTACGAAGCCGACAGGACAATTGTCTATGATTATGACGACGGCGGCGACCTTATGCTTTGTGACGGGCTTGTTCGCTCTGTAATGTTCAAAAGTGTGCTGAAAGCCATTGAGGTTATGGAATTCAGACTTTGCGAAAAGGAAAAATTCACAAATCTTGTAAGGCTGAAATTCCTTGCAGAGGGTGAAAATATATGCGAAAACCTCGACAGCTTTATGAACGGCTGTCAGAATTGCAAGAAAAATGAAGAAAAATAATTGACAATGGAGGGATTATATGCCCATAAGAATATCATCTGAACTTCCTGCATTTAAAACGCTGGGAGAAGAAAACATTTTTGTAATGTCTAAGGAAAGGGCGGAGCATCAGGACATTCGCCCGCTTAAAGTTATAATCCTTAACATTATGCCAAAGAAAATTGAAACTGAATGTCAGCTTATGCGGCTTCTCAGTAATACGCCGCTGCAGGTGGATATTGACCTGCTGCAAATGGCATCTCATACCTCGAAAAATACTTCAAGTCATCATCTTGAATCCTTTTACAAGACTTTTGAGGAAATCAAAAACCGCCGATATGACGGAATGATTGTAACAGGAGCGCCTGTGGAACTTCTTGATTTTGAAAAGGTTGACTATTGGGAGGAAATAACGGAAATTTTTGAATGGTCGAAAACTCACGTATTTTCCACACTTCATATATGCTGGGCTGCACAGGCAGGCTTGTACTATCACTTCGGTGTGCCGAAATATGAGCTTCCGCAGAAGATGTTCGGCATATTCTCACACAAGACAGAAGTGGAAAATAGTCAGCTGCTCAAAGGCTTTGACGATATTTTCTTTGTTCCCCACAGCCGAAATACAGAAGTTCGCCGTGAGGATATTGAAAAAATTCCCCAGCTTGAAATTCTCACAAGCTCCGAAATGGCAGGAGTTCACATCATTGCCAACAAAAACGGCAGACAGTATTTCATAACAGGCCATTCGGAATATGACCGTGAAACAATTGCGGCTGAGTATTTCCGTGACATTGACAAGGGAATTGACATACAGCTGCCATACAACTATTTCCCCGATGACAATCCCGAAAATACCCCTGTATTTTCGTGGAGATGTACAGCAAATCTTATGTTTTCAAACTGGCTGAATTACTGCGTATATCAGCGTACACCATACAATCTGGACGAGCTTGAAATAAGAAGCTGGACTTGGGCGACAGATTATTAATAAAGACAGGAAGAATAAATATGGAAGATTATAATAATAACGATTATAATTACAATTATAATCAACAGGAAAATGAATCGTACAGCAATCCCTATAATCAGTTTTATGATATGAAAAAAGGGGATAAGCCTATCTGGGCGGCGGTTACAAGCTTTGTCCTCAGTATTATCAATGTTATTTCGTGCTGCTGCTGCGGATATGTTACTATAATTGCATCTCTTGTTTTCGGAATTGTTTCACTTGCAAACAAGTGGCGTGGAAAGGGCTTGGCAATTGCAGGCATAACGATTTCGTCTATATGCCTTGTTGTGACAATTGCTACACAGGTTTTCCTCGGCGGATTGAGTGCTTGTATTACTGAGGTTATATCTACTACTCCCGAATACTATGAGGAATACAAGGAAACAGGCGAAATTCCCGAAGAACTTGAAAAGTTCAACAATGATGAATATGATTGGTACTGGAAAATGACAGGAAATGATGATTTTGCTGAGTTCTATGACCAATGGATGACTATGTATGGCACTATTGCGGAAAACTCACAGTATTCCGAGGGAACTGAAAGCAGCAATGCTGTAATTGATGACGATGATTTTTTCAATAGTGACGATTTTTTCAATGATGACGATTTTTTCGGAGATGAATCCTCTGAACCTGAGTTCGGAGAAACTCCTGTGGATTTATAACAATTGATTATTGCAAAGGTGCTTTTGAATTATGGTTCAGAAGCACTTTTATATATGTATATGCGGAGGATATTTATGGGAAAGCAGATAAACTATTATATGGGATATACAGATTTTTTAAAGGTTGCACAGGCTGCCATTGATAGTGGTTGTGTTATTTACAGACATTGGAAAGAAAATGGAAAATGGCAATTATCCTGCGGAAATACGTTGGATATAATTAAAGAAAATTGCTGTGATTACTTCTTTCATTTGGAGGAGTTGGGTGATATTGAGATTAATGTAATAAATGGACATCAGTATATTTCATATGATTCGCTTATTAAAGTCATTGAAGCAGGATTTTCGATTATGCATAAGAGTTCTAAGTGCATTTATCGAAATCGGCTTTATGTGCCTACGGGAACATATATTGACAGCAGTTGGGTTTCTCGTTCTGAAAGTATAACAAAGTTATACAGCAAACTTGTAAGAATTGTTAAGAAAATAGCACCATATACGGAAATTGAACATTTTGTAGTTAATTCGATGTATGCAGGGGAGAAATTCAAAACTAAGGAATATATTTCTTCTCAATATCTTGAATTAGTACAAAACGAGGACTACAAATTAGGTTAATTATAGCAAACGACAAAATCTTTTGGCGTTTGCTATTTGCCGATCCGCACGGAGCAAACTTTAGTTTGCGGATGTGCGAGGCACTTTAAATCATTAATTATAGTGAATGTCAAATTATATTTGACGTTCACTATAATT
>JAFSBM010000013.1 GCA_017437285.1 Ruminococcus sp.
CCGGGAATTTCAATGCAGCCATCGTCATTGACAAAGCCCTTGGTGTACACAATGTTTGTATCGTTCATTCTATCAAGCCTCCATTCTCATCAAAAAAAGACAGCTGACGTGCCATCTTTGCTCTTTCACTTGTGTCGTAATTGGATATTAACAGCTCGGCGTACTGACAGCCGCCGTCATATCGCTGTGCAAGGTTATTGATTCTGCTGATTTCCTCAATATAGATGTCGGGCTTATCCCACAGCTCACGGATTTCGGGACAGTCGTTGTAGGAAACTAGGAACTTTCCCGAAATGCCGAGCAAGGTATCTCGCAGTCTGATATGGTCTTTCGTCGTGAATCCCACATCCTTGTAATAGTTTTCTGTTGCAAAATACGGCGGATCGCAATAAAAAAAGCTCACAGGGCGGTCATACTGCCTGATGAGCTTCTCGAAATCCTTGTTTTCAATCACAACCTTTTGCAATCTTCTTGCCGCCATATCTATCATCGGAAAGTCAGACCAGATGGAATGAGGCTGACTGCCGAAGCTGTCAAGCCCACTCGCATAGCTGTATCTGACAAGCTGATAGAATTTAGCTGCACGGTCATAATCCCGAAATCTCGGAAAAAGTCCACGTTTATGCAGGCTTGCAATCCACTCGAAGTCCTGACGGGAGTCAAGGACATATCTCAGCTTGTATTTCAGCTTGTTCGGGTTATCTCGCACACAGCGGTACAGGTTCACCAGATTGCTGTTAAAATCGTTGTATACCTCGAAGTCGTTGCCAGGCGGCTTGTGGAACAAGATCCAGCCTGCACCGCCGAAGACTTCAATATATCGTTCATAATAGGGAGGAAATCTCGCAAGAACTGCATCACGCAGTGACTTCTTGCCGCCTACCCATGACATAAAACTGTTCATTCGTTTCCTTTCTGCCGTTTATACCAACAGCAGAAGGAGCGTACAGGCAACAAAAGTCGCTTTGCAAGCAACAGAAAATTTCTGCTGTTGGCAAAACGACCTTTACTTATTTACGGATGACGGGTTCGATGCAGCGGAAGATGACGTTCTTCTTCTCGTGGTAGCCTTCGGCTTCGTTGACCGCAATGCACAGGTTCTTGTACTGCTTATGGGAAAGCAGAGCCTTTGTGCTGCGGAGCATCACGGGAATGCTGCTGTCGGTGAAGGTGTAGTGGGGTTTCGTTTTACTTCTGCTCGTCTGCATAGCCATATTCCTTTCTCAGTTCACGCTTGAGTCTGCGGATTTCTGCCTTTGCCCATGCAAGGGATGCACAGGCACTGCCTACGGCAAGTCCTACAAGGATGCCGAGAAGCATTCCTACGAAAAGATGCATCATACGGGTGTCACCTCCATCTCCATTTCTTCTTCCTGCCCATAATCTCCTGCGATGAAATCTTCCATCTGACAGTGCTCACCGAGGAAATTCGGCTCGGATTCTTCATCAAATTCAATGCACTGCTCTCTGCCGAGGTCAATGCATTCCTTTGTGATGACTGTACCACCAAAGTTCACACCCACTCGACGTTCCAGAGAGATAAAATTCGCACCGTCATCGGAGTGACGAAGCTGATAGCAATGCAGTCCCATGGGAACTGTTTCATCAACATATCTGTTCTCCGTGAACAGTGCTGTCTGTCCTGCAACCTCGATCAGCTCAAAGTCCTCATCGGGCAGCTGAATGAACGCCGTGTTGCTTTCGTTGAGGAACAGTCCGTATTCCTGCGGATCAACCTCAAGCACCTCTGCGGCAAAGCGGATTCGGTCAAATTCGCTTTCGGGATAGAACTCATCGGTACGCTCACCGCCGTGATATCTGTGCTGACCGCAGTTGTAGCCGATGTCCTCATCAGCCCACTGATGCTTGAACTCAATTTCTGGGAACATCTCTGTGAGCTTCTGCAGAATCGGGTGTGGAGCAGACCATGCTGTCTGAAACCACAGGCTGTCGGTCTGGCTGTAATCGAAGCCTTCTTCATAGCCATAGGCACCCCATTTCGTTCCCCAGTTGGCTCTGCGCCAGTCGTACCAGTTCTTTTCTCCGTACAGCTCACGCTCTTTCGAGCCAAGATCACCTGTATAGATGTCATCGGGCATCGGAATGATTTTCTGAAAATCTACCGTTCCGATGCCAAGCTCATCGTTCTTGATTGCCTCAAGCATTTCGGCAATCTGCTTTCTGTCACCCTCATAGGTGATGATGTTGGTTACATGGTTGGGCATTTCTGCACCTCCTCATCAAATTTCAAAAGATTCCTTGCAAGTGCCTCGACCACATTCACCGTGACGGCATTACCTGCCTGTTTGTACAGCTGTGCATCGGAAAGTCCTGCGGCTTCTACCTTACGGAACTGCTCGGTTGTAAAGCCCTGCAATCGCCAGCATTCAATGGGCATGAGTCTGCGGATTCTGCCCTGATGGACGATTCCGTGTCTGTCCACGACTGTCAGCGTGAACATCGGCTCATTGGGTTCTTTCACACGTCTGCCATTCTGGTAAACTTCTTCCTTAAACGGATTGAGGATGGCTCTCGGTCCATCCTCAATCAAAACGCCTGAGCGTTCTCCCTTATGCTTGCCTGAGCTTACCCCAAGGTCATATCTTGTGTGCAGACATCTTGCGTTCTCCGTAATCTGCGGATTTTCATTCAAATCACAGAACACAGCGGAATGCTCACCTTTATGCTTACTCACACCACTGTCCTGACGAGCCGTAATACATCGGGCTTTTTCCGTAAGGGTAGGTGGGTAGTTCATATCTATCAGATACAATCCCGTTTTACCACCCATACCGCCTGAACCGCTGCATTGCGTGACTGCAAGTCCGTCGGGAGCATACACTCGCTGTCCCTGTGGACCGCCGATCAGCTGTTTAACTTTCCGGCTATTTTCCTCGTCGCAGTTTCCGAAAGCCAGTATTTTTCCGGAACAATCGACTCCAAGACATCCTGCAAGGTACACTCGTTTTCTCGACTGCGGGACGCCGAAGCCGGCGCTGTCATGCACAAGCCATTCCACGCAATACCCCAGGTTTGAAAGCGTTTCAAGGATGATTTTGAAAGTCTGCCCTTTTTCAATACCCAGCAGTCCGGGTACATTCTCAAGGATAAAATAGCGAGGCCGCTTGGCTTCAAGGATTCTGGCAAGCTCAAAGAACAAATCACCTCGTTCATCGGCTGTTCCAAGCCTTTTTCCTGCAACTGAGAACGGCTGGCACGGAAATCCTCCGACAAGGAGATCAAAGTCTGCAAGTCCTGCTGTGTCAATATCTCTGATATTCTCATAAAACTGTTCACCTCCTGTGTCAAAAAGTGCTCGGTAGGACTTCTGTGCGAACTTATCTATCTCACACCATCCTACCATTTTAAATCCTCCGACTCTTTCAAAGGCACTGCGGAATCCTCCGATGCCCGAAAAAGCGTCGAATACTCGAATCATCTGACCATCTCCTTTCTCGTTTGGGTATAGAAAAAGCCGTCTGTGATTGTTAGTCACAAACGGCTATGTATAGGGTATTCAATTTTGTCCTCTTTTTCTCTTTATCAATGATTTGCATTTTGGACATTCACATTCATATATTTCTCCGAATGGTACTCTGCTTACATCAGAAAAAACTATATTTCCGCAACAACAAGCAGTTTTTTCCACACAAAGATCTCTGTTGTATATTTTTAATAATTCTATTGCATCTTCGAATTCATCATATTCTAGTTCTGAATAATGTGTATGTGGTTTATCTCCGTCAACAAAACGTTCTTGAGCTTGGGCAATATACTTACCATCTATGAACCCGATACCGTAATTTTCGTCTTTATTAAATAGTTCTCTACTTTTTGTTAATGAATGGAATTTAAAACCCCAACTTCGACTCGTCATCAATGATTTGCATTTCGGACATTCACATTCATATTCTTCTCCGCATGGTATTCTGCTTACATCAGAAAAAACTAAATTTCCGCAAGAACGACAAATAGTATCTTCCACACAAATATCGCTGTTGACTTTTTTTAATATTTCTTTCGCATCTTCAAATTCATCAAATGTTACTTCTAAATAATGTGAATGTGGTTTATCTCCCGAAACATAATAATCTTGAATTTGGACGTTATACTTACCATCTATGAACCCGACACCGTAACAGCCGCATTTATCAAATAGTTCTCTACTTTTTGTTAATGAATAGAATTTAAAACTCATAATTTTCCCTCCTAAAAAGTACAAAATAAAAATTTGGTGATGATTGAAAACATACTAACTATACATTATTCTGATTCATACGCCTCACAGCGTTTCCTATATTATACCACATTTTTCGTGTTTTTTCAATATGTAAGCCCGAAAAAATCGGGCTTGTATTACATGGATATACCCACTTCTTCTGTTTCGTCCATATCCTCATCTTCCGAGAACGCAGCGTTTTCAACCTCATGTTGCATCGGAACCAGCACCTTGAGAAGTTCCTCACGGTATTCCATGTCCGAAATCTTGTTGATATAGATTCCGAAGGTGTCAAGCAGTTCAACTCCGTCATCGGTTGTAATTCTCACATCGCCGTACTGACCGTGTTTGCAGATGAATTCTGCTACCTCTTGAATATTGTGCAGCCGTCTGTTTCCGTCAATAGCGGAACCGAACAATAAGGGATAACGCTGAGCAACAGGCTCATTCTCCATACCGATCTTGTGAAAGCTGTCCTTGTCCCACACGAGTGACAGTGTTCTGCCGTTGTCCCATTTCATCATCAAATGACCGTAATCGTCGATGCCCTCAACGGTTCCCTTCGTGCCGGGCGGAATGGGGTACGGATCGTCATACATACGGTCAAGCTGTACCCTCATGCCCTTGGGATAGCACTCACGGAGCATATCAATCTTCGCTTTACTTGGCATTTTATTCATTCATATCACCTCACATAGAAATACCGCCCATATCGAGGCTTTCTTCTTCCTCAATATCGGCGGTGTCTGTCATCTCTGCTTCAATATGCCAGCTGTCGGAAGAGTTCCAGAAGCTGACGTAAATCGTACCGAATGCGTCAGTCTTGATTTCTCTCTGCTCAAAGCTCTCTGACCAGCCATCTGATGCTTGTCCAGACCACCAATCCTGAAATTCACCCATTTCGCTGTCAGTAAGTGGTTCTGTAATCTGGCAGGTGAGGACTCCAACAAGCTCTCCGTTTCTGACCTCTACTGACGGGAATGCGGATACAACTTTTTCATTGACAGGTGAGTTTGCATCATAATATACCATCAGTCCACGGTGTTTTTCCTCCGGCTCGGAGTATTTCTCAATGGCTTCATTGATCTCATCCTCACAGCCATAAGCACAGCTTGATGGAATAACCTCAAGGTCATCTTCATATGGTGCATCCCAATCTGTTTCGTAGATCTGTGGTTCAGCCTGAATCTCAAGGGGACAATAGAGCTTCATTTCCTGTGTGGGCTTGGCGGTTACTGTGAAATCTGCCTGACCTGCAATTCCGAGGTAGTGGTCACGAACCTCTGCAAGATCTTCACGTCTGTCAAGCATTTCTGCTACTGTTCGAATCATCAGAACCCGCAAATCTTCATCGCCGAGCATATCTTCAAAGATAAAATGCTTCTGACCTGTGTGAGCAAGCTCTGCGATTCGGTCAGCCATAGCTTTCAGCTCTGCATGAAGCTGACGTTCTCCTGCGGTAATATCATTCGCTTCGACAATCGCTCTCGCATTCGGAATGAACTGTGACTTCCGAGCGTAGTCAGCACCCTCGGCTTCAACAAGGATTCCATCGCTGCCGTTGGCATCAAGGAAGAGAATGCAGTGAGCAGTGTTGCCTTCCATACACATCAGATCTCTGTTCTCGATGATTTCGGGACAGTCATCCAGGGGATGATTCTTCATCTGTTCGAACCTCTTACCGTAGAGGAGAATGACTTTCTCTACTTCAATCTGCATCGGCTTATAGTTACGAGCCTTGTGATTGAGCAGAGCATTGAATGTGATTTTCTTCATCAGCATCATCTCGCTTTCCTTTATAATGTATAGGGGAAACAAAAAATGCCGAACCA
>JAFSBM010000128.1 GCA_017437285.1 Ruminococcus sp.
ACCTTCACCGCACTGCTTACACAGAAGAATATTATCCGCAGTCCTCTCCCTGCGACCGCCGAGATTATGACGCTTGCAGTAGGATTTTACCGTATTCAGCGGCAGGGAAAGAGTTTCTGCAATTTCAGAATAAGGCACACCGCTTTCACGGTATGCCTCGATCTTCCTTTTATCCGATATTGTCATGCGTCCTCCTTATATCAGATCTTTCTTATCCACCCAACCAGTCACATACTTCCCGATCGGTGTCCTGCCGCAATAACCAGCCTTCGTTGTAATACGATACCTGCCATTGACCTCCACGCCATCATACAGATAGAACGTACCGCTTTTCTTAACACCGGATTTTGCTGTAGAAGAAGCGTACAGCACAGTATTCTTCAGCGTAACTTTATCGCCCTTCTTGTGAGCCTTTACCGCAGTAAACACTGCCACGCCATTCTCATCAAACACTGAATAACCAGCCTTACAGGATTTCTTCGCATTATCAAGGTTCTTGAACGCACCAGTCTGTGACTTCACATCACTCCATGAAGTGCGCACTCGGTAGATCTCCCCCTCATTGAGATAATACGCCACCTTCGCCTTGAATGCAGCCCAATGCGGAAGAATATACAGCGGACACATCTTGTAAGCGTTTCTCATGGTGTTCAGCTCATCAACTGTACCTTTCTTGCCGTCCTTGACATTCAGCCAGTGGGTATGCGTAAACAAGCACTCGATACCAAGCCCATACTGTTTCAGCAGAGCCGCCGCCAGTCTTGCCGCATTGTCCTCCGACTTCTGGTCATTGGCATTGTACGCAGAACTCATAATGCACTCAATGGCGATGGTTTTGCGATTGCCGTTGCCGCTGCCGTCTGCAGCGTGCCAGCCGGACAGATCAAGGGGCAGATTCTGCCACGCACAGACGTGATCAACATAATAATGCACACGGACATCCTTCATATTGCCGTTGTAAGTCGCACGGGTGTACTGTTCTGCCGGAGTCGTTCCTTTGGCAGTTTTAATCCAATCGGTGTTATGAATCGTAACACCAATAATGCCCTCCATTTTCACGGAGGGCATTGCGATATTTCGGGGATTGTGCTTTGTAAGCAGAAATTCGTTGACGGTCACGCCACCGAAAATAGTTGTCTTATCAGGTTTCAGAATTGCCATTTTTATTCTCCTCCTCGATTCTTTCTTCAGACCTGCCGACTTTGGTCTGCAGAACATCAATTGCTTTCTTCATTGCGGGTGGATAAGGGATTCCCATTAACGACGTATTCTCCACGATGGAGAGCAGTTCATTCAGGCAAAAGCTGATGCACACGGTATCACGGATATAGTTCGTGCCGAGGAGAATATCAATTCTCACGCCAACCACGACCATGAGCAGAATGCAGAACTTCTTTGCAAGTCCCACCCAGCCAGCCTTGCTGTTGAGCGTACCGCTGTCGCTGTGCTTGGATTTGCCCATGGCGGCAGTCACCACGCCTGTGACAAAGTCAATGCCCATAAAAATTACAAGCGTGGACAATGCTGAATCCCAGCCGCCGAGCAGCGTGGCGATAAAGCCGCCGACCAGTCCGGCGACTGTGCAGATGGTTTCTTTCATTTTCATCAGTCCTTTCTTATAATGGGTATAAAAAGACCGCCTGTGAATTGAATCACAAGCGGTTATTCACTTTATTGATACGGATTATTTTCCAAGCATTGATCGTATTTCATCCGGTGTATAAGCGGGTGTTTTGCTATGGGCAATTAAATGACAGTTAGGGCATACAGGAAGTAAATCCTTGATAGGGTCAACCTCATAGTCCTTCCCAATTGATGAAATCTCTTTTATATGATGTACAACGATTTTATCAGAGAATGCCTCACCATAAACTGTTCCAAAATCAAAGTCACAGATTTCACATTTGATTCTGCCCTTGTTTTTTACTCTATAATGACTGATACATATTGCTTTAGCTTTGGGATTTCTTTCATAAGCGTTGATTGTAATTCTCTTTTTTGCACCTTCGACAAGCGTCTGGAACTGTTCTTTATCGAGTTCCTCGGGAAGAATAGAAAAGATTTCAGAGCTGATTGCAGTTCTGTTTTCAATCAACTTGACGATAGATGTAAAACAATCAATAGGTACTTTCTTCATTCCCTGACCAAAGCGTGTGAAACTTGAATCAATCGTACTATATTCTGAACCAATGATAGGCGCATCAAATAGCCGTAATGTTTCTGAGGCAAATTGATAGTAACCATAATACTGTTCAGTTCCGAGTTTTGTTGGTTCATCAACGGTTGAGAGAAGAACACCACATCCTATTAATTGACCAGAATATTGAAACAGAACAAGAATATTGGAATTGCATCTCATCCGCTGTTTTTTGAAATAGTATAGCCCACCTCGTTTAGGAAGAGTACTTAAAATGAATTCGGATACCTCATCATAAGTGCCGAATATGTTCTTTCCCATAGGGAGAAAACGAATCTCACCGATGTCATATCTCATATATTCTCTTGTTTTGGCTTTCATATAAGCACCTCCTGAACATATAAATGGAATTACGCACTCCTTTACTACATTATACCATTTCTATGCTGCGAAGTCAATTCATCACCTTCACCTCCCTCACAATCGGATGTGTATTATTCGACCTGCCAACCCAGCAGAGGTAATACTCGCCATCATCCGCAGAATCACAAGCCGTCAGCCCCGTGATGAATGTATCACAATAAAGCCAGTAAAACGGCAGTTCTACGCAGTTTCCTGTGGTGAGGGATGTGTAGATATAATTCTGCACCGTGTCGGAATCGCTCTTTCCGGCAATCGGAATCAGAAACATCACACCCTTTTCCGTCACGCCCGACTGTGCCGTCACCGCAATGGCAGTGCCGGATTTGACCGTAATCGGCGTGGTGCTTGCCGTGTAAACCTGCCCATCCCAGCCAAAATCCGTCTGATTGTAGCTGAGGGCGTAGCCGCTCTCGGCACTGCAAAACGGCATGTGATTACGGATATAGCTGCTTAAATCCTGAATGCCGTTCTGGTAGATGGTGAAAATGGTGCTGCCGTACTTTTCGGGAACGTCCTCACCGTAACTGAACAGCGTCACAGTTATTGCAGTCGGCAAGTTCTCCAAAATGACAAGGATTTCAGAGAGCCTTTCATCCACATATTCCGTGGTTGCAAATCCTGATACTTCGGGAGAAGTGCCGTCCTTACCCTTGAGTGATGCCAGCCATTCGGATTCCGTGCCGACAAAGCCGTTTTTCAAGGCGATTTCGTAGGCAGAAAGACCGTCTTTTCCGTCAGTGCCGTTCTTGCCGTCTGCACCATCTTTTCCGTCAATTCCATCCTTACCATTTAATCCATCTGCACCGTCCTTACCATCGACACCGTCCTTGCCGTCAGCCCCTTTCAGACTGTTCAGCCATTCTGTAAGTGTGCCTGTAAATCCATTCTGAATCGCAAGTTCATAGGCAGACAAGCCGTTTTCTCCGTCCTTGCCGTTTGTACCATTACTGCCGTTCTGCACCTCCGACAGCAGTTTCTTCATCTCTGCCAAAAGCTGTGCATAGAGGTCGGGAGTCGGTGGGACGTTACAGCTTTCACCGTCAAAACCGGACGGTCTGACATGGAGCGTTATAGGTACAGTTGTTGCACGGATGGTCGTATCGGAATCGCTACTGTGTATAAGCGACTGCCCGCATTCGCTTTCGCTCATTGGGCATCTGCTTATGTCATACCCGAAAATACTCATTTGCACCATACCCGGATGAAGCTCCGAGGGCAACAGACAGGACAGCCCATCCACGCCGAGAACACGGTTATAAACTGCATCACACTGCGAAAACTGCACGACCTTGTGCAGATTTTTCCACGAGCAGTCGAAGGTAAATTTCAACGTCACAAAGGCAATCTGTCCGCTTGCGATAACCTCACGTTCTGTGATTTCGATACGCTGACCTTTGACGAAAAATTTCATCATGCGATAACCTCCCTCCAAGCACCATCAGCGTATTCCATATAGCCGTCGGTACACTGAATTTTGACAAGTCCCGACTGTGCCGCATCCATCACACTTCTACCGTCCCAGTTGGCCCCTTTTTCGATAGCCTGCCATTTTGCCAGTGTTCCATCGTAGGTGATGGTTCTGAGAGCAGAACAGTAATTGAACACGTTCGAGCCGATTTTCTTCAGCTTTGAGCCGATATTGAAAGTCGAGAGCTTCGTGCAGCTAACGAACATATACTCGCCGATCATCGTGCCATTAACAGTGACACTTATAAGAGCCGCACAGTCACGGCAGGCGTATTTTCCGATTTCTGTAACGGACGCAGGAATCACAAGGGACTGAATTGCCGAGCCCCAGAACGCACTTCCACCAATGCTTGTCACACCGGACGGAATGGTGATCTCCGTCAGACCATAGATCGTGTTAACATAGCCATCACCCTGCATAAATGCGGCATGACCAATGCTTGTGAGCGTGGTTGGGAGCGTGATATTCTCCATATTCTGACAGTTTCCAAACAGATAATCGCCTACGGAAGTGACTCCCTCACTCACTACAACAGAGCTGATGTCGTTGTTACCACGGAACGGAGACAGGTTGCTGTCAATGTCATAATCGTACATCTCACCGCTGCCACGAATAAGAAGATTGCCATTACTGTAGAGGACATAGTAAATATCTTTACCGAGCGGACCCGTTGCAACAATATCGCCGGTGAGGTCGTCAACCTTCAGCTGAAGCATATCCACAGTGCTTTGCAGCGTGTCGATTTTGCCGACCATTTCGTTCATCTGTTCCGTCATAAATGCCACAGCAACAAGCATTTCGGAAACACGGCATTTCCCCAGAACACATTTCACATATCCACACTTCTTTTCATCTTCACGCATATCACGGATATTGTTGTCAGCGATACTTTTCGCACCACCTTTGAGAAACACTGCCGCAAGAGTGAGAAACTTCTTGCTTGCCGTATCCTCAAATACCGGAATTGCAGGCGTTGTCGCCGCTGTGCCGGACTTTACTTCAAGCTTACAAGCACGGACGCTTTCGCTCACATCACAGCTGATACCGATGGTGACATAACGGCTGAGGGATTCGTCCACAT
>JAFSBM010000129.1 GCA_017437285.1 Ruminococcus sp.
CAACACCTACAACAAAGACAACAAAAACTACAACAAAGCCAACAACTACAACATCTACATCAACCACCACAACAACAACTACTACGACAACGACCACAACAACTACTACCACAGCTAAACCTGTTATAACAAAAGAATTATCACTTCTCATTCCTGATGCAAGCGTAAAAGCAGGGGAAACTTTTGTTATACCTGTAGAACTTCAGGAAAACCCAGGAATATCATCATTGGGATTTGAAATCAGCTATGATTCAGATTATATTGAATTTGTAGACGGTGTAAATGGAACAGTAATGGCTGATTCATATTTTGAATGTGTTGAAGGACAAAATATCATTTATATTCAATGGGTAAACTTTGACAAAAATATTGTTGAGAATGGAAATATACTTGAATTGGCATTCAAAGCAAAGGAAAATGTTGATTCCGTTAATACAGAAATAAAAATTATCTGTGATGACGGCGATGCAACAACTTTTGACAATGAAATTGTTAAAATGAATGTTAAGAATGGTACAGTTGAGATTTTATCAGAAGTATCAGTTCCCGGCGATGTAAATGAAGATAATGTAGTTGACCTTAAAGATGTAATACTTATCAGACGTTATATTGCAGGCGGTTGGGAAAACAAACTTAATATTGCTAACGCTGACGTTAACGATGATAGTGCTGTTGACCTTAAAGATGTAATCTATATCAGACGTTATATTGCAGGTGGTTGGGATATCGAACTGAAGTAATATAAGCAACCCTCTAAAAATCTAAAATAATGCGGTACATTACTTGTTATAAAATAAGTTTTGTACCGTATTATGATAATATGGAATATTTTTACAAGGATGATTATTATGAAGTACAAATTTAAAAGAATTATATCAATTTTAACATCACTAATAATGGTGTTTACTATGATTCCTTTTCTGAATGTTTACGAAAGTGAATCATATGATTATCTGAGTTATGGAATTGATGTTTCAAAATTTCAAAGTACTATTAACTGGGAGCAGGTTGCTCAAACTCACATTGATTTTGCAATAATACGTGCAGGCACAACCAAGATAAACGGTGAAACTTATTCACAAGACTCATATTTTGAATCAAACTATAACGGTGCAAAAGCTGCAGGCTTAAATGTCGGATCATATTTCTATTGCGGAGCGTATACAGAAGCTGGCTTCAAACAGTGTACACTTGATTTTCTTGGAAGTCTTTCAGGCAAAAGTTTTGAATTCCCCGTTTATATTGATATTGAGCAAGCATCAAATCAGCAGGATCTTGGAAAAAGTGAATTAACTACTTATATTCTTTCTTCACTGGATCTTATTAAAAATGCAGGTTATACAGCTGGTGTATATGCAAATAAGGATTGGTTTACAAACTATATCGATATATCAAGAATAAAATCTGCAGGTTATGAAATATGGTGGGCACAGTATCCGTCAGGAAGCTATGCAGTCGATCCAACGGAATATGATAAAAGTTCACAGTGTGGTATGTGGCAGTATTCCAGCAAAGGCTCAATAAGTGGTATTACAGGAGATGTTGATTTAAACGTATCATACATAAATTATTCCAATGGCGAAACACCAAAGCCGCCGATTACTACAACACCCAGTGCTGATGGTTATTGGGAGTATACTTATTTTCCACCCTGCGACCCTAGTGTTTCTTCCATAGTTGATGCGTTGAAATCAATAGGTTTTGATTCTTCCTATGATTACAGAAAAGCAATTGCAGAACTGAATGGCATAATTAACTATTCAGGAACAGCAGAACAAAATTTGCAGATGCTTGAATTACTAAAGCAGGGCAAGCTCATTAAATCAAAAGTATGGGTTCCTGTAACAACTATTGCAACAACTTCAAAAACTACAACAGCCATTACTACAACTACACTTCTTGAAAATGGGGAGTGGGAGTATGTTTATTACCCCGCTTGTGCTAACGTTTATTCATCACTTGTTGACGCACTTAAGTCAATAGATGTTGATTCATCGTATACAAACAGAAGTAATATTGCAGAAATAAATGGAATAACTGATTATTCTGGAACAGCCGAACAGAATACATGTATGCTTGATTTACTTGAACAGGGCAAGCTTGTTAAATCAAAGATTTTTGTTCCCGTAACAACAACCACATCTACAACGAAGAATACAACCAATACTACAATTACTAAAGCCACAACCACTGCAACAATTCCAACAACTGAAAAGCCTGTAACAAGTATTGTTCCCGGAGAGGGCGGATATTGGATTATTACTTATTTCCCTGGTTCAGCTTCACATTACACATCAATTGTTGAGGCATTGAAATCAATCGGTTTTGATTCGTCTTTTGAATACAGAAAAACAATCGCTGAACTTAATGGTATAAGTAACTATACAGGAACAGCTGAACAAAATACAACCCTGCTAAAATTGTTAAAACAAGGCAAGCTTATCAAGTCGAAGGTTTGGGTTGCTGAAACTGGTGAAACAACAACCACTACAACAACAGAAACAGTAACTCCTCCTGTTACAACAGAGCCAGTTGAAGGAGCAGGAATAGCAGGAGATGCAAATGAAGACGGAAAAGTTGACTTAAAGGACGTTATTCTTATCAGAAGGTGTATTGCTGGCGGCTGGGATGTTGACATTAATGCTGACAATGCGGATGTAAATGCTGATGATATTGTTGACCTTAAGGATGTTATACTGATTAGACGTTACATTGCAGGCGGTTGGGATGTTGAATTGAAATAAAATAATATAATATTAAAATGATTTCACGCATTCTGAATAAGGGTGCGTGTTTTTTTGTATAAAAACTTGTGGATTTTATTGCCTGTATAAAATAATTTAAGTGTTGTTGTAATTTTAAACAAAATATATAATTATTTTTGTTCACCATGACAATTTTAACCAAAAATATTTAATTTCTATTGATTTAATTGCTGCAATGTGCTATAATAAAATTAATATATGTTTCACGTTGAAGCATATATGTGATATTTATTTTTAAGGAGATGTATTTAAAATGAAAAAGGTCAAATTACGAATTGAAGCAATGATGCTATCGCTTTTAATGTTGTTATCACTCTGCTCGTTGATGCCTAAAATGAGTGCCTCTGCTTATGAACCAAGAACAACTGCTCCGGCAAAGGATAACAAGTATTATTATAGTTCTATTAATCCTTTTTATCCTAAATATGGATTGCCTAACTGTACATGTTATGCATATGGACGTGCCTATGAATTGTTAGGATATGATCCAAAGTTGCCTACAGGAAATGCAGAAAACTGGTATCCAAAAGTGGCCGCTAATAAAAAAGGACAAACCCCTAAACTTGGTGCAATTGCATGTTGGGAAGGTAAAGGTACAGAATATTACGCTGGTCACGTTGCTGTTGTAGAGGCAATTAATGGTTCGAAAATAACTGTATCTGAATCCAATTATGGTGGAGAATTATTTAAACTTCGTAAAGATATAAATCCTAATACAATATTTTCAAGCATTGATTATGTTTTTCAGGGATATATCTATGTTCTTGAAGATGAACCTGCCATTCCTTATGCAAATATTGATGCAGGAACCTACTACATAAAAAACAATTCAACAGGAACATATTTATCAGTTGATTCAGCGATAGCGGCAGATAAGCAGAATGTATCAGTAGCTGCCAAAAGCAATTCAAAAGCATTTCAGTTTAAGACAACAGGCGGTACTGAACATTATCTGTATTCAATGCTTGATAATAATTATGTTTTAAATCCATATTCTGATACTCCGACCGCTGGAACAAATGTTACACTATTTAAAAAAGTAACTGACGGTACACAAATATGGGGATTCGAAAAAGCAACCGGCGGTTATATTATTCGACTTAAATATAACCCAAATTGTGTTCTTGCTATAAGCGGAAGCAATGTTCAGCTTGCTACTTATACAGGTGCTGCAAATCAGATATGGACACTTGAAAAAGCAGATTTAGTTCTTTCATCAATCAAGATTAACGAGGATTCATTCTGTTCGATATACGAAAACGGAAGCACATTCAAACCAGACGGTCTTACTCTGACAGCAACTTATAGTGACGGTTCGACTAAAAATATTACAGAGGGTTATACTTTAAGTGAAGTGAACATCGGTACAGTTGGCGAGGCAACGCTTACTGCTACATATGGTGGAAAGACTGCTACCGCAACAATAACAATCAACGATCTCTTTGAGGGCGAGGGTACTGACAGTAGTCCATATCTTATAAATACTGCTCTTGACCTTGAAAATGTTGCAAAAATGGTAAATAATCCTTTAGCAAACAGATGTTACGGTCATGCTTCCTATAAGCAGACAGCAGATATTGATTTAAGTGAGTATACAAATTGGACACCTATTGGCGTATATATTAATAGCAATTCTGTTTTTAATGGCAGCTATAATGGCGATTATTACAAAATTTCTAATCTCAACGTTAATTATGATAAGTTATATACGGGTTTATTTGGCAGAATCAACTCGGCTTCACAGAATGCTGTTGTGAAAAATCTCAGCGTAAGTGGTGAGGTTTCAGGAACAAAAGGTTGTGTAGGCGGTATCATTGGTGAAACAGGTTACGGTGCAACAATCGAAAATTGTGATTTCACAGGAACTGTAAGGGGTTTGACTCTCGTTGGCGGTATCACAGGAAAAATACAATGTGGTGCTACAATTACAAATTGTTATGCCAATGCAGATATTACAGCAACTTCAGGCGACGCTGGTGGAATTGTTGGCGGTATTCTTGTTGGAGCAAACAATTATTCAACTGATGCAAAAATAAGTAATTCTTATTTTGCTGGAAAGGTTTCAGGAACAGGAATAGGCGGTATATGCAGACCCTACGCATGAAAAAATCCCCTTTTTCAAGTTGCGAGTCTTGTAACCGGATTGTAACCATTTAAAGAGACATAACATAATCAAGGTGTTTAGCAGGGTCAAGTGAAATTATGAACATCTTCTTGCGTATAGATA
>JAFSBM010000130.1 GCA_017437285.1 Ruminococcus sp.
CTTCTTGTGTTATAATATTCATACAGAAATTCCTCCGAGTTGGTTATTTGGTTGTGGTAAACTTATTATACCATATCTCGGTTGGAATTTCTTCTTTTTTTATGATGGTTCATCTCATTTTAGCACATACATTTTTGAAAAAAGATTACACAAAATTTACCTGATTTTACTACGATAAATTATACAACTCAAATGTTAAAAGTGTCTGATATAATTCTTAATATTTTCTTATGATTTAACAGCTGTCAGCCATTAGCCTTTAGCGATTAGCCATTAGCCTTTAGCCATTAGCCTTTAGCCATTAGCCTTTAGCGATTAGCTGTTAGCCATTAGCCGTTAGCCATTAGCTATTTTGTACGGCTGATGTAATTTGTATGGACACGGCGTGCCGTGTCCGCAATTCACGTAATATAGTTGCATTTGTGTAGCGACGGATATTATCCGCCTGTTAACAGCTGTCAGCCATCAGCCTTTAGCGATTAGCCGTTAGCCTTTAGCGATTAGCCGTTAGCCTTTAGCGATTAGCTGTTAGCCATTAGCTATTTTGGGCGACTGATATTATCCGCCAGCTAAAAGCTAACGGCTAACGGCAAACGACTCAAATGTTCAAAAACTAAAAAATGAGCAAAACTGTGATTTAGTAAAGTAATATTTTGTGTATAGTGCTAAAATTTTAAAAACCACTTGACATTTACTGCTCGTTGTGATATAATAATTATCGTTGAAACACAGAATGCGGGTGTAGTTCAATGGTAGAATTCCAGCCTTCCAAGCTGGTTACGTGGGTTCGATTCCCATCACCCGCTCCATTCAAAAGCAGCTTTGGCTGCTGATTTTATCTATGCGCCTTTAACTCAGCTGGATAGAGTAACTGCCTTCTAAGCAGTAAGCCGCTGGTTCGAATCCAGCAAGGCGCGCTATAATATGGTGGGTGTAGCTTAGCTGGTTAAAGCGTCGGATTGTGGTCCCGAAGATCGTGGGTTCGAATCCCATCTCCCACCCTCATAAAACAGGCATTTCCGAGAAATCGGGAATGCTTTTTTGTTATTTTCCTACAATTTTCCTACACACTATTTCAGACCTTGACTAATTAAATGCAAATTGATATAATAAAAGAAAGGGAGGGATTGCCATTGTCGTACAAAAGAGAATTATTGTCTGTTTTGCTTTCTGAAAAGTGCAGAAAACTCAAAGGCAGTATATATAACAGAATGCAGGTGGATTTTGCATACAACTCAAATCACATCGAGGGCAGCAGACTTACCCACGACCAGACCAGATATATTTATGAAACTTATACTATTGACGGTGTTGTTCCTGTAAATGATGTATTTGAGGCGGTAAATCATTTCAGATGTTTTGATTTTATCCTTGATACTATAAATGAGCCGATAACCGAGGACTATATCAAACAGCTGCATCGAATGTTGAAAAATGGTATTATGCAGGATGATGAGGATTATGCCGTTGTAGGCGATTACAAGAAATATCCAAATGAAGTCGGAACGATAAAAACTGCCTCACCGGAAGATGTTTCGGTTCTTGTACAAAAACTTCTCCGCAGATACGACAATACGCCAGTTCTTGACCTGTATGACATTGCTGAATTTCATGCAGAATTTGAAAAGATACATCCGTTTTATGACGGAAACGGACGTATCGTCAGACTTTTAATGCTTAAACAATGTCTTGAAAATGGTATTGTTCCTTTCTTTATAAATGAAGAAATCAAGCATTTTTATTATATGGGCTTGAAAGAGTGGCAGTCTGACGAGAAAAAAGAACGACTTATAGATGTATTCCTGTCTACGCAGGACGATATGAAAGTTATCCTTGACTATTTTAGAATTGACTACGACAGGAATGAACTGACAGCAAGAGAATTAATAAACAAACATATATAAAGTTATGTCCCCGCAATTGCGGGGACGATTTGTTTGGTAGAATTTAAAAACAAACAAAATAAGTTTTTAAATCTTACAATAATATTTAAAATCTTATTGACAAATTTTAAATTAAGTACTAAAATTTAAAATGTAAGGTAGTGGAATTTAAAATGAATGAGATAGAATTAAAAACATTGTAAAAAAGATTCAAAAATGCTCAGGCGTAATTTCAAACTTTAGAAGTGAAACGAAGTAAAACACAGGTAACTGAAAGATTATTTAATACACCGTCAAGTCCGAATCAGAAATATTACGTAAGCGGCAAATAAAACCATTATTAAATGAAATAATAGATATAAATTAAGGAGAAAAATATGGATATTAATAAAATAACAGTCAAAGAACACCTGATTGGAACTCTGCATAAGAGTACCAAAAGCACATCAGAAAAATATTTTCAGGACTATTTGAATGACGAAAATATGCTGAATATTTTATTTGATTTATTGGAAAACGATGAATCAGGCGATGTTCGAATAGGTGCGGCATATTGGATTTCCAAGTTTGATACAGAGTTACTGAAATTAAATGAGCCGAAATTATTAAGCTTAATGACAGAGGAGCTTGATAATATATCTTGTCATATTTTCATGTCATTAGCAAAAATCAAATCAAAAAAAGGAATGTTATATTTAATAAACAGCAAAATAGAACCTGATATGTATTGGGAAGCACAGGTTTTAAAAGATTACATTGATACCAATTCCTAAAACAACATACAAATCTAAGCATAAATTTGAGTTTTTCTAATGGTTGAGTCCCCGCAATTGCGGGGACGTTTTATTTGGTGAGATTTGAAATATCGTTTCTGAATCGTTTCTAAATCGTTTTTTTGGAACGATAAAAACGATAAAAACGATAATTTTCGTTTTAACTATTGATATTTTAGGTGAAGCGTGCTGTAATAGTTGATAGAACTGATAAAATAGAAAAGGAGAATTGATATGACTTATAAAGAATCATACACCGTTGAACTGAAACGAGAGCTTAATGCCGCCTGCGGAAGGTTTCCTTGCAGATGCCGTGCATAGCTATTTTTTCTCAAAAGGGGTTTTTAGAGATGCCCTATAGTCTGAGTCCCCGCAATTGCGGGGACTTTTTATTTGGTAGAATTTAAAAACAAACAAAACAAGATTTTAAATCTCATTGACAATTTTTAAATTCTGTGCTAAAATTTAGAATGGATGTGAAAGAAGTTACGGCATCTCTGAAATCTTCTTTTGAGATGCCCTAAAATGTTAAAGCAGGATTTCAAACTGCAAAAGTAAAACATAGGAGTTTTAGAAATGACAAAAATGAAAACAAATACAAAACACGAATATGGCGAAAGCAAAGCAATATGGATGATATGCTTTTTATCCCTGTTTTTCGTTCTTATAATGGTATCGGAAATGCTGGTGCCATTTGACTGCCCCATAAACGGCCACGATTCGCCCTATCATCATCTGCGGGTTGAAGCCTTGGCGGAGCGACTTAAAAGCGGAAATATTTTTTCAGGCGGAATTGACTATCTGTTTATGGAGGGAATGGGCTATGCAAGCTCTGTTGCCTATCCCGATTTATTGCTGTATATCCCTGCTTTGCTGAGAGTTGCAGGAGTGGGCATTGGCAGAAGTATGGCGATTTTCATTATAATCTGCAACATACTTACAATAGCATCGTCATTCTGGAGCAGCTATAAAATCACGAAATCTCCCATAAGTGCAACGGCAGCGGCTGTAATTTTCACCACATCATTTTACAGAATTGACAACTTGTATACAAGATTTGCTTTAGGAGAGGTGCAGTCCTTTATTTTCCTGCCATTTGTGATTTACGGCTTGTACAACCTTGCTTTTGAGGATTTCAGCAAACCGTGGGTTATTGCCTTGGGAATTGCAGGCTTATTGCTCACCCATACGCTGACCACGGCAATTACGCTTATTATGTGCGTTTTATTCTGCATAGTATTTATAAAAAGAATAGTGAAATCCCCTAAGAATATTCTAAAACTTGCAGTTACAGCAGTATGCGTTCTGGCGGTGACTTCATTTTATTGGATTCCGTTGCTGGAGCTTATGAATTCTGCTGATTTCACAGTAAATCACCCTATTGACAAGGCTTCGGAAAATCATATAAAGTTCTGGACATTGTTCAAAGATGTCTGTATCGGTTATGACAATGCAGGACTTGGAATACTTATTTTCGCAATCTGCGGCATAAGGGTATTGGTGCGTATGCCGAAAATAAAAGAGGACTCCTCACCTGAGCTTATCAGAAAAAGAGATATTCTGATTTTCGGTGACGGCTGTCTGCTGCTTGCAGCTGTATTTGTATTTTTAACGCTGAAAACACCTGCTTGGAAAATCCTTGCACCGATTCTTGATTTTATGCAGTTTCCATGGAGAATGTATTCCGTTGTAACACTGCTTATTTCCGTGGCGGTTGCCATATATGTATGGTTTTTACTGCCGAATGTCAAGAACCGCCAGTTCCTGCCGCTGGTTATTTCCCTTATATTCTCTGTCAATATATTTGTTCATATAGAAACGATTGGTGCAAATCACACAGAAGAATACAAGGACGATTATTACAGCGTTAAAGTGGAGCAGACATATAGTATAGGTTATGGCGAATGGATTCCATGGGCAGCAAAAAATATAATGGACGATGTGAAGAAACACGTCAACAAGGTTATACTGAATGACGGCACAGAGGCAAGCTTTAACAGAGAAAGCAGCTATATCGAATTTACTCCCGATAAACCTTGCGATTATGCAATTATCCCGTATATCTGGTACAAGGGTTACAGAGCTTATGACGAGGGCGGCAATGAGTATGATGTAACAATGTCGGACAAGGGACTTGTAAGCGTTGACCTTAAAGACAAAACGGCAGAGGGAAAAATCCGTGTTAAATATCACTTTACGCCATTGAGAACGGCAGCTGTGACAATCAGCGTAGTTTCTGCTTTGCTTATAATTGCCTGCTATGGGGCTATGGCTGTCAAAAGGAAGAAAAACTCCAAGACAGCAGAAGTTGAAACAGCGGCAGCGGCTGGAGATACAGAAAATAAAACCGAAACTGAAACAAATGAAGATACAGCAGAAGTTTCAACCGAAACTGAAATTAAAACAGAATAAAACAGCAAAGGCATACGGAAACGTATGCCTTTGCTGTTTTGTAAGAGAGTGGTGTCAATTACCACGGAGGTTTCTGACCTGTAGAAAGTGCGGCGTAATACTCCAGTATTTTTGAAGCGTCAGCGGAGTCAATGACGCTATCGCCGTTGACATCAGCCGCCGATTTCTGATGCTCTGACAGGGTGGACTCTTTTCCCGTATGTATAAGAGCATATTCCGCAAGAAGCATTGACGCATCAATGGAGTCAATCAGCGTATCCTCGCTGACATCGCCGAGAATATATTCGGGCTGACCTATAATATGATAGTCCATACCGTAGGAATTTATGTAATTTTTCGCTGTGGAATTCTCGTGGCAATATATCATCGCCGTGGAGGGAATTGTATCTTCCGAATCGTAAATTTTGCAATTAGGATTTTCAATTGTCACCTTTTTAAGAGATGTACAGTCAAGAAATGCACCGCTGCCAATGACGGAAACGCTTTCGGGCAGCGTAATATCGCTTAAACTTTCGCATAGGGAGAATGACATATCACCTATGCTTTTTACATTTTCGGGAATTGTAATTTCCGCAAGGCTTTCGCACCACGAGAACATATTTTTCTCAATAGCCTTGATTTTTTCGGGCAGAGTTATGGCTGAAAGTTCTGTGCAGGCATAAAATGCTCCCTCACCGATATGGGAAATTTTATGGGGCAAATCCACCGTAACAAATCCGCAGGAGTAAAAAGTTTCCGTGCCGATATAAGTTACAGTATCGGGAATTTGAATTTCTTTAAGTCCCTGACAGCCGTAAAATGCCACATCATCAATATAGCTGAGAGTTTCGGGGAGAATGACAGAACTGAGATTTGAGCAGTTTGCAAATGTCCATTTCGGAATTTTTTCAATTCCTGTAGGCAGAACAACCGAGTTAATACTATAACAGTCGTAAAACGCTCCCTCTGCAATGGCTGAAACGCCGTTGGGAACGGAAATATCCCCTGTGCAGTCTGTACCGTCAATGAGGATATTATTTGCAATTACCATGGGATTTTTTGCTTTTTCAGCTTCAAGCCACGGGGTTAACTCAAATGCTCCAATACCGATATTCCGCAGGGAATCGGGAATTTCCACCGTTTCAAGGCTGTCACAGTCTGAAAAGGCATATTCCCCGATAGTATCAACGGAATTAGGAATAATAACAGAAGTCATAGCCGTACAATTGGCAAATGCACCGCCGCAAATGGCGGTAATTCCATTTGGAACTGTAACTTCATTTTCGCAGAGAGTGCCGTCCAAAAGAAGATTATTCACGCTGACAAGGGGAGAAACCGCCCTCTGACCGTCAAGCCACGGAGTTGCCTCAAATGCCGATGTACCGATAAATGAAACGGATTTCGGAATGTCCGTTTCAGCAAGATTGCGGCATTGGCTGAAAGCGTAGGAGCCGATTTCACAAAGGGTGTCGGGGAAATCAATCTGCGGCAGATTTTCACATTCAGAAAAGGCATAATCTCCCACAGATGTGAGATTTTCGGGCAGTTCAACCGTTTCAAGCAGCGAACAGCCACGGAATGCCTCGTGGTGTATCTCCGTAATTGTAGAGGGCAGGGAAACTTCCGTAAGTGCCTCGCAATAGGCAAAAGAACAGCTGCCGATTGATGTTATTCCCTCCCCAACGACAACAGAGGAAATGGAATTTTTGAAATCCGCCCATAAGATGTAATCAGGAGAACGCCAGTCGGGCATATCACCCTCGCCGCTTATGGTGAGAGTTCCCGAACCGTCAATAATCCAGCTGATATTTTCACCGCAGATTCCCTCCGCTATGTTATCAGCTGCCAGAGAATAGCTGTAAACAGGGGTAAATGCTGCTGTGCAAGCAAGGATAAATGAAAGGTATCTTTTCATTTTCTATCACCTTTTTTCAGAAATCAGAACAGTATTTGTTTTCTTCTTTTTGCCGAAAACATCAGTTACCTCACAGTAGAGCATACTGCCCTTTGTTCTTTCATTGATGACGCAGGAATATGCAGGAGATACAGAAGATGTGGAATACCAGTAAATATCGCCTTTGTAGCGGATAAACCAGCGGTAACGCAGACCGCTGCCTGACGCTTTGAGAGTAGTTCTTGCAATCTGTCCCATAGGGGCGGAGCCGTTTATAGGCTGTCGGAGAATTTCAAGGGGAAGTCCCAGAGTTGCGGAACGGCTTCTGACTTTGTTGCCGAAAGCGTCGGTAATTTCGCAGTAAACCTCTTTTCCGTCCCTGAATTTTGTGAGAGTGCAGGAGTATGTATCATCGGTATCCTTTGCTCTTGCCCAGTAGCTTGTACCTGCATTTCTCTCGTACCATTGATATTTCAGACCGCAGCCCTCTGCTTTTACAGATGTGCTGACAAGTTTGTTCAATTCTCCTGTGGTATTGTCGGGGTGGGAAATAATTTCCACGGGAGTACCTGCAATAACTGTATCGGTACAAAGGGATTTTCCGTATTTGTCAATGATTTCGCAGAAAATTTTTCTTCCGTTGTTTTCCTCTGTAAGGGTATAGGAATATTCGGGAGTGTCCATATGCTCCACAGTTGTGGAATTATCGGGTTCAATGATATTCCATTGGTATTTTATATTTTCTCCCGATGCGGCAACTGAAATATTGATATTTTCACCGATTTTAGCCTCAACATTTGCGGGCTGACTTGTTATAGCAAGGGGACATTCGATATTACTGCGGATAAATCGCTGTATAAGGTCTGTTCCGCTGTTGTCCGAGGGGTCGCCGTTGTTGAAACAGACGGATATAAACTGTCTGAATGATGCGTCCTCAAATTCGGGGTGGTCCCAGCAGAGGAGATAAAGTCGGTGGAGGACATTGACAAACTTGAGATAATCGGGATTTGTCACAGTTACATCTAAGTCAAGATAATCTTTAAGCACATTGGCAGCGTGGAGATTTGTTTCACAGGAATAACTGTGGTCAAAGTCGGAAATGGAGTTATCCGCACCAAAAAAGAATTCAAGCTTATTCCAGCCGTACTGCTCACCGATATTCACAAATTTTTTCGCCATATAGAACAGGAAATCGTTTTCATCGGGAGTTCTCTTGTTGTAAATGGTGTTATATTTTCCCGTATTTCCGCTTTCCCATATGTCAATATCACGGATATTTTCGCAGTTGAAAATAGCTGTAATTCCTCTCACATTTGTATGAACTTCATCGTGGTAATTGTAGTTTGTATCAAAGGTATTGTTGGCGGTATGGCAGGCGTAGGAGTGGGAAAGTTCGTGCATAACACTCCATGTTATAGCGTTATTCTTCTCCGTCATAACATCAATGACTTCTTCGGTGGTATTTACCCCAAAAACCGTAAAGCCGTTTATTTCCTTTTTGCTGTCGAGCTTGTAGTTGGCAGAATGAGCAGTAGCACATTCTGCATCGTCAAAAAGCATATACATCGTGCCACGGCTGAAACCCGTAACATCGCTGAGGCTGTTGATGTACATAACGATGTTTTTCAGCCATTTCTGCAATGCGTTTGTATTAACCTTTGCAGGAATGCACACAAAGAGATTTTCGCCGTCGGGAGTAACTGCCTCCGCTTTGAGATAATCGGAACTTACGCTTTGGAAATTGCAGTATTCAGCGTTAAAATCCGTAACTCCCGAAAAATAGCTTGTTTCAAACCAAAGTTCCGTACCGTAGGTTATAAAGTCGTAGCGGAGTTCGTATTGTGTGTCGGAGATTTTATTGATTGATGTGAGAGGAATGCTTCGTACAGGACATTCCGCACCGTTGAGAGAGTGGTGAACATAAAGAGCGATTGAGCTTAATCGGTTTTCGGAAAGTCCCGATGCGGCTTCAACTCCGATTGTGAGTGAAATTCTGTCCAGCATTTCGCAGGAAGTTGGATTGCCTTTTACAATGTCGTTTTCCGCATAAACCGAAACAGATGAACTTTTTTGCTCATAAGGGGTAATTTGCAGAGAAATCTGCATTTCGTCCATAGTAATAGCACTCTGGTCGTTGCTTGGAGTAACAAATGCACCATTGGCAAATATGCCGCTGTTTTTGCAAAAGGGCATTGCAGAAATGCAGATAGTGGCAGATAAACCGAGGGCGGCAAAGCGTCTGAGGAGATTCCTTTTTTTCATTTTCACACACTCTTTTCTTATAATATCTTACTAATTCCCAAAATTGTAATTTTATTATTATAACCAGTTTTCATTATATCAAAATAAATCTTTTTTGTCAAGACATTTTTGTGCAAAAATTCCCGAATTATTGGCATTAATCAATTATTGCTATCTTTTGAAAATACCCCGAAAATTGAATTTGTATAATAGTAGCAAAAGAAGTTAACATACTTGTTTAAATTGACGAAGTGAAGTTAAAATATTTGTATGATGTTGATTGGTTGAGAAGTGAAAATCTCATCGTCCCAAATTAGCTAATAGCTAAAAGCTAAAAGCTAAAGGCTAAAAGCTTTTATACAAAAAAGACGGCAGAAATAATTCCACCGTCTACTTTCTAACATCTAACCTCTAAACAGCTAACAGCTAAAAGCTAAAGGCTCACATTATCTAAAAATGTCATTATTTACAAAAAAAGCTTTACAAATTATCAGAAATATGTTATAATAGAAAAAATATGTGTTATCTCAAATTTTAAAAGAAAGGTCTGATTATTTATGAGCAATACAACACAATTTATGAATCACAACGGTATGACCTGCGTGAAATTATCCGCAGGAGGCTACGAGGCACTTATTGCATACGAAATCGGCTGCAATGTTATCCGCCTCCGCAACAATGACGAGGGAATGGAGTTCTTCCGCTGGAATCCCGACAATACTTTCGACGATATTCTCCAATCCGCCGAAGTATGGGGACTCCCTACACTTTATCTCCCCAACCGCTTTGCTGACGGTGTTCTCAAAACCTCCGATGCAGTTTATCAGCTTCCCGTAAACGAAAAAGCACCCTACAACAACCACATTCACGGCTTTATTCATAAGCGTAAATTCGAGGTTATTGAGCATAATTCCGACAGCAATTGTGCATGGGTAAAAACACGCTACGTTTACGATGAAAACGACGAATTTTTCCAGTATCTCCCTGTCCGCTTCACAGCTGAGTATACTTTTACACTCTCCGCAAGCGGTCTTGAACAGGATATCTGCTTTATCAACAATGACGACAAGGTTCTCCCAATGTCCCTTGCATCTCATACAGCTATCAACGCACCATTTGTTGACGGTGCAAAGGAGGAGGATATTCGCCTTACTGTGCCGATTGGCAAGAAGTGCGAACTGAACGAAAGATGCCTCCCAACAGAACAGCTGAAATCCCTTACAATGTGGGATTTAGAGTACAAAGAGGGTACAAAATGCCCTGTATTGCAGGTTGTTGACAATGATATGTACACAGCTGAAACTGCTAAGCTTGACGGTATGGACTTCTATGGCGTATTCGCTGAGGATACAGCAAGCGGAAAGAAGCTGTGCTATGAGGTTTCTGAGGAATACGGATTCTGGATTATCTGGAATGACCGTGGTTTCAACCACTATTTCTGCCCTGAGCCAATGACAGCTATGATTGACGCTCCAAATCTCAGCCTTTCACCCGATGTTACAGGCTATCGTGAGGTTAAACCCGGCGAAGAATTTACTGCACATCAGAGAATCTTCACAATGGCTTGATATAGGAGCTGCAAAGAATGAAATACAATGCTAAAAAAGCAATCGCTGTCGGTATTGTGCTGATTATTTTCGGAATAGGCATTTTCTCCTTTGTTTGCATAAAAGAAAAAGCCAAGTCAGCCGACGGAATTCCCGTAGAATGTACAGTTACCGATGTGACAATAATAGGCAAAAGACGATATGCTGACGGCTATTACCTCGACAAAGACGGAAATCAGGTTGATGTAGAAATCGTAAATGTAGGGCGTGTTTCCGTCAATGATACTATTGATGCCTATATTCTCCCCGATAATCCCAATACAGCACAGGTTAAATCTCCCACGTCGCTTATGCTCTTTGCAGGTGCTTTTTCGGGTATTGTCTGTCTTGGCGGTTTGTTTATCATCAAATCCGTCCTTAAAGAAGTTTCCGAAAAGAAACTTCTTGACGCAGAGGGGAAATTCACAAAAGGCAGAATTATTGATGTCCGTGTTGACGGCGATAAAAATGTGAAATTCTATTTTGCTAAAATTTCATACCAAGACGCTGACGGCATTGAACATACCTTTGAGGATTGTGACGACAAGCACAGATTAAGCCGTGCAGGCGAAATCGTCAACGTGAGATATGCAGTAAAAAAGAACGGCAAATACGCTAACGATGTAATTTAATGTCGGCATTTGTTAGTTATGCACAAAAACAATTCAAAAAAATCTATCGCATAAGGCAGGCAACACACTTGTATTATTATTCATTTTATGGTATAATAGGAAGTGATATTTGAGTATTCGGATTATTTAGCTGATAATCCTGAAAGCCGCAGAGATATTTAACCAACAGACTGCGGTGGATTTATCAACTATCAATATAATAAGTAAGGAGTAGATTACAATGAAGTTCGGATTTTTTGATGACGCAAATAAGGAATATGTCATTAATTCCCCCAGAACACCCTATCCGTGGATAAACTACCTCGGAACACAGGCTTTCTTTTCATTAATTTCAAACACAGCAGGCGGTTACAGCTTCTATAAGGACGCTCGTTTAAGACGTATCACACGTTACCGTTACAACAACGTGCCAATTGATATGGGCGGACGTTATTTCTATATCAACGACAATGGCACAGTATGGAACCCCGGCTGGTCACCTGTTAAGACAGAGCTTGATTCCTACGAGTGCCGTCACGGTATGGGTTATACAATTATCACAGGTAAGAAAAATGACCTCAAAGCACAGGTTACTTTCTTCGTTCCCCAGAATTACAACGGCGAAGTTCAGCAGGTTGTACTCACAAACGAGGGTACAGAGGAGAAGTCATTCTCACTTTTCTCATTTGCTGAATGGTGTCTTTGGGACGCTCAGGACGACTGCACAAACTTCCAGAGAAACTTCTCTACAGGTCGTGTAGAAGTTGTAGGTTCTACAATTTACCACAAGACTGAGTACAGAGATAGACGTGACCACTTCGCATTCTATACAGTTAACGATGAAATCGACGGCTACGATACAGACAGAGATTCATTCATCGGTCTTTACAATGGATTCAATGACCCACAGGCTGTTATGGCAAACGCTGCTAACAACTCCTTTGCTGACGGTTGGTCACCCATTGCTTCACACTACAAGAAGATTACTCTCGCTCCCGGCGAGTCCAAGACTCTTATCTTTATCCTCGGTTATGTTGAAATGCCCGTTGACAAGAAGTTCGAGGCTGACGGCGTAACAATTAACAAGGAAAAGGCTCTTGCTATGATTGACCAGTACAACACACCTGAAAAGGTTGCTGCTGGCCTTGCTGAGCTTAAAGCTGCATGGGATGAGCTTCTCGGTATCCTCAATGTTAATACTTCCGATGATAAGGTTAACCGTATGGTTAATATCTGGAACCAGTATCAGTGTATGGTTACTTTCAACCTTTCACGTTCTGCTTCTTACTTTGAAAGCGGTATCGGCAGAGGTATGGGCTTCCGTGACTCCAATCAGGATATCCTCGGTTTCGTTCATCAGATTCCCGACCGTGCAAGAGAGCGTATTATCGACATCGCTTCTACTCAGCTTGAGGACGGCGGATGCTATCACCAGTATCAGCCCCTTACAAAGAAGGGTAACTCCGATATCGGCGGCGACTTCTCAGATGACCCGCTGTGGATGATTCTCTCTGTTTCTGCATATATCAGAGAAACAGGCGACTGGTCACTCCTTGATGAGCTTGTACCTTACGACAACGATATGTCAAAGGCTAAGCCAATGCTTGACCACCTCAAAGTTTCATTCTACAAGATTGTAAATAACCTCGGTCCTCACGGTCTGCCACTTGCTATGCGTGCTGACTGGAACGACTGTATCAACCTTTCATGCTATTCCGATACTCCCGGTGAGAGCTTCCAGACTTATACAAACCCCAAATTTGCTGCTGAGGGCGGTTACTCCAAGGTTGCTGAGTCTGTAATGGTTGCAACTCTGTTCACATATGCAGGTCCTAACTATGTTGCAATTCTTAAACACCTCGGTATGGACGATGAGGCTGCTGCTGCACAGGCTGAAATTGACAAGATGAAGAAGAATGTTATGGAATCCGCATTTGACGGTGACTGGTTCCTCCGTGCTTATGACTCCACAGGTGCTAAGATGGGTTCAAAGGAGTGCGAGGAAGGTAAAATCTTCATCGAGCCACAGGGCTTTGCAGTTATGTCTGAAATCGGTAAGGATGAGGGAGCTGACATCAAGACTCTTGATTCTATCGACAAGTACCTCAATACAAAGTACGGTCTTGTTCTTAATAACCCTGCATTCTCCAAGTACTATATCCAGTACGGTGAGATTTCCACATATCCCGGCGGATACAAGGAAAACGCAGGTATCTTCACACACAACAATGCTTGGATTATCTGTGCTGAGGCTTACGCAGGCAGAGGTGACAAGGCATTCGAGTACTACAGCAAGATTGCTCCTGCATTCAACGAGGAAATTTCCGACCTCCACAAGACTGAGCCATATGTATATGGTCAGATGGTTGCAGGTAAGGACGCAAGCCGCTTTGGTGAGGGTAAGAACTCATGGCTTACAGGTACAGCTGCATGGAATATGGTTGCTATTTCCCAGTATATCCTCGGTATTTCTCCTGATTGGGACGGATTAAAGGTTGATCCTTCAATTCCTCACGAGTGGGACGGCTTCACAGCTACAAGAAAGTTCCGTGGTGCAACTTATAATATCACAGTTAAGAATCCTAACCACGTTTGCAAGGGCGTTGTATCAATGACTGTTGACGGACAGGCTGTTGAGGGCAATGTAATTCCTGCATTCGAGAATGGCGAGCATACTGTTGAAGTAATTATGGGCTAAAATATAATGCGTAATGCGTAATTCGTAATGCGTAATTAATAAAGGCGGTAGATTCACGTTAATCGGAAATCTGCCGCCTTTTTATATTAAAAGCCGTTAGCCGTTAGCCTTTAGCCGTTAGCTTTTTTCATTCTTTGTAGGGGCGGATAATATCCGCCCGAAATTTTACCATGCCTATTTGTTCATTTTCTTTTTATTCGTCCTGCCAAGTATATAATCTGTTGATACCTTGTAAAAGTCAGCAAGTATCAGCAAATGCTCAATTGGAATTGTCTGAAAGCCTCTTTCGTATCGTGAATATACCGTTTGACTTGTGTGAAGAAGTTTTGCGATTTCTGTCTGATTCATATCCATATCCTCACGCAAATCCCTTAACCTTTGAAAATACACAAAATATGCTCCCCTTTTTTATTCAGTATGCCGATTTCTCAATAGTACTCATCGGTACTATTGACTTTAACATATTTTAGTGTTATAATGGTTATTATAGTACAAATAAGTACTAAATATTATGTGCTTACGTTATATTTTACATAAAAACGGGGTGAAGTTATGACAAAATTTTTTTTAATAGTTCTCTTTTTTGCCATATACATTTTGGTGTGGTATTTATTAGTTTTAAAATTTGACCCACATAACAATACAAAAGAACCTGAATCAACTGAAAAAGAAGTTGTTCAAAATGAAATTATTGTTACCCAAAAAAACACTCGAAATGACTATGTTATCAAATCTAAATCTTATTCTAAAACTGAAATACATAAAGTATTAATATATGTAAATACAGTTTTTATTGTAATTACAATTATAACTGGTTCAATAGTTGGATATCGAAATAAAGAAAACTTTAGAAAATCTATTCAACCCAGCATAGAATCACTTCTTGTTAATATGGAAGCTCAATTCAATTTTAATATAACTTATAGTGGACACGCTACTTCATTATATGAGAATGATATAGACTTTGAAATTGTAATAGGTGATAAAACCTATATTTTGAAAGAGAGGTGGCATATATACGGAAACGATAAGCGTAATAACAAAATTGAGTTTACTAATCAAATAATGTCACAGAATAAAGAATGGATTCTTGATATGGTTATAGTGTTTGTAACGGGTGTATCAATAATATTCTGTTTATCTTTTATTGCTTGGAAAATACTTAGTAACATGAGAAAAAACAAGTTGAAAATTACCGACGAGCATATAATTGCCACAGGAGATAAAGAACGCACTACAATTCTTCCTTATGAAAACATTTTTTCTGTTTCAGAGGGCGGAATAAAAGGAATTACTTTGTATACTTCAATCGGAAAAGTTACATTTCACCTCATAAAAAACAGAAATGAAATAATAAAAGCAGTATCGCAGAAAATCAAACACGATAAATCTGTAAATATTCAATAATCAAAGGCGGTAGATTTCACGTTAATCGGAAATCTGCCGCCTTTTTATAGCCTTTAGCTGTTAGCTTTTTTCATTCTGTGTAGGGGCGGATATTATCCGCCAGCTAACAGCTATTGGCTTTTATACAAAAAAGACGGCAGAAAAAATTCCACCGTCTACAATTCTTAATTCTGAATTCTTAATTCTTAATTATAAATTAATCCACCGCCCTAAAAAGCTAAAGGCTAATAGCTAACGGCTAACAGCTTTTTAACATCATTACGCATTATTTAATCTTTCTTCTTCAAAAACTCCTCAACAGAAATATAATCATGAGTTGAGGTGAAACTGTAATACGCCAGCACAATCGAGGCATCGACAGAGTCGTATGTTTCATCGCCGTTTATATCAGCCGCTTTTTTCTGCAATTCAGTAAAAGTAAGCTTTTGCCCGGTGGAAATAGCTGAATATTCCGCCAGTATCAGCGATGCGTCAACAGCGTTAACCATTTCGTCACCGTTTACATCTCCCAGTATATAGCCATTTGAGGGGAGTTCAATATTTTCCGAATCTAAAAAAGGCAGGGGAATTTCAGAAGCTCCTGCACATACTGCCGCCGCCGCAACAATAGTCACAATCTTTCGAAAGCCTTTCATTCCCTCACCTCCAATTTATTTAAGTGTTCCCACAACAATCTGTCGCTGAGTGCCGTCATCGGTACAAGTCACAATTGTAATACGGTCATCTCCGAAATCTTTAAGAATCCAGGTTTCATCGGGATTTACAATGAAATTTTCCGTTACGGTATAAATATATTCCGTTCTGTTTTCATTGTTGTCAATTAATTTCATTTCCATTCCAAGCTCAATATGTTTCAGTTCGTTGAAAATTTCAGCATAAATTGTACTGTTGTGACCTGCAATGCAGTAATTTCCGCTGCCAACGCTGCCTGTATTCGGGAAATGTCCAGCCGCTTTTGACAGAACTTCATGCTCTGTTCCGTCCATAACGGGAGCTTTTATTTCGAGGTCGGGGATTTCAAATACAACACATTCTTTCAGCAGCCGATGTTTTTCAATTTCCCTGCTGATACGCTTCCAGCCGAAAATTCCAAGCACGGTAACGCCTATGAGCATTGCAATGAGTCCGAATGTAAAAAGTAATTTTCTTTTTTTTGTTGTCATAATATCACCTGATAATATTATATCATATTTTAATGCACATTGCAACAAAGGAGCATCAAAAAAGATGCTCCTTTTAAGTATTGAATTAGTTGTTATTCTGTTTTCTTCTGCTCTTTGCCATTACAAATCCGCCAAGGGCTGTAATTGCAGCTGCTAAAAGCATAATGTAATTGTAAATTGCGGAATAACCTGTCTGGGGGAGTGTTGTTACTGTTGTTGTAGTTGTTTCAGTATCGTTATTGCTTGCAGTAGTTGTAGTAGTTGTAGTAGCAGTTGTTGTTTCTATGCTTTCTACTGTAATCTGGAATTCAGTTGATATTGATGAAGTGTCATTAGAAACATAAATAGTATATGTACCTGGGGTATTCATATCAACCTCAGATGTATCAACTGTGCAGTGTACAAAATATACAATAATTGATACATTGCCGGATGCTGATGTTTGCATTATATAAAAATCATCAAGACAAAGTTCATCGCCCACATTGAATGTAAATCCGTCAGCTCTATTGCTGTACACTTTTGTAACAGGCTCGCCGTCTTCCTTGACAGTTATTTCAAACTCACATTTTACTGAGGGGTGGTCTTCGTGTGTTGCGTAAACAGTATATGTACCTGGAGTATTCATATCAACCTTTGATGTGTCGATAATAGCGTCAAAATACAGCGGCCAACTGCTAAAAATCACTTCGTCATCATCGTAAATCTTTACATCATATAATGATTCATTAAAGCTTTCGCCGACATAATAAATGAAATCTTCTTCATTATCTTTGAGGACTTCCATGTATAAGTTTTTAACACGAATATCAAACTCACAGCGGATTAATTCATTTTCCTTATAAATTACTGTTACAGGATATGTACCCGGCTTTGACATATCTACCTTTGAGAGGTCAATCTCATAATCAGTGGTGTTCAAATAACTCTCATACGTGTTTTCACCGTAAATCAGCTTATTGCCATAACTATCAAAAATATTCATACGGTAATTAGCATATGCAGTATTTTTACCGTCAAATATTACATCGTCTACGTGAAATATGAAATCCTTTTCACTATCTCCAATTACTTCCATTTGCCATGCTATAACTTTAATTTCAAAGGAAGTGCGGATTGCGTCGTTATATTTACATGTTACATAAACAGGATATGTACCTGCCTTTGTTATATCTACTTCCGAGAAGTCGAAAGTAAAATATTCATCATTGTCAAGCAGAACTCCTGTTTCCCAGCCGTAACCGTCCTCATCATAAATTCTTGCATATAAGCCGTCAAAATTATAGTTTATGCCAGATTCGTCTTCGGTATAAAGTTCATCATTTACGTGGAATACAAATGCAGATTCATCTTCTGCGTATACTTCCATAAGCCAGTCTTTTACTATGATATTAAAGGAAGTACGGATTGTGTCATCATATTGATGTGTTACATAAACAGGATATGTACCTGCCTTTGTCATATCTACGTCCGAGAAATCGAATGTAAAATATTCATCAGAGTCAAGTGGGAATTTTATATCCTTTCCTACTCCGTCTTCGTCATAAATTAATGCGTATAAGCCTTCAAAATTATAGGTTATGCCGAATTCATCTTCGGTATAAAGTTCATCATTTACGTGGAATACAAATGCAGATTCATCATCTGCGTATACATCCATAAGCCAGTCTTTTACTATGATATTAAAGGAAGTGCAGATTGTGTCGTCATATTTACATGTTACATAAACAGGATATGTACCTGCCTTCGTCATATCTACGTCCGAGAAATCGAAAGTAAAATATTCATCATTGTCAAGCAGAACTCCTGTTTCCCAGCCGTAACCGTCTTCGTCATAAATTCTTGCATATAAGCCGTCAAAATTATAGTTTATGCCGAATTCATCTTCGGTATAAAGTTCATCATTTACGTGGAATACAAATGCAGATTCATCATCTGCGTATACATCCATAAGCCAGTCTTTTACTATGATATTAAAGGAAGTGCGGATTGTGTCGTCATATTTCCATGTTATATAAACAGGATAAGTACCTGCCTTTGTCATATCTGTTTCCGAGAAATCGAATATAAATTCATCTTCTCGGCTAAGACCTATTTCATCAAGTAAAACGTCTCCGTCCTCGTCATAAATTCTTGCATATAAGCCTTCAAACCAATAGTTTATACCAAATTCGTCTTCGGTATAAAGTTCATCATTTACGTGGAATACATATGCAGACGCATCTTCTGCGTATACTTCCATGCTTGCATTGGCGAACTGGTCAGCTTCCTCAGCGGCTGATGCAGACATTGCATTGCTGCTGAATATGTCCTGTGGCAGATATGTAGTTACCCCTGCACATACTGCAATTGCCGCAGCCATAGCTGCAAATCTTTTTGTTTTTTTCATTTTAAATCCTCCATAAATAATCCTTATATAATATTATTAAAAAATATTATGTAATAATTATACTACTTCTATGCCGAAAGTCAATAGATAAATTGTAAACAATTTTGAGTTGCTGTAATTTTTTAACCCAAAGCTATTTTAATGGGTAGAAATTTATAATTTTCTACAAAACAAATCCCCGAAGCGTGTTACTTCGGGGATTATCGTTATCAGAACTTTTCGATTAAGCCTAACTGGAACATCATAATTGCCAGACCGTCTGAAAGTGTAACTCCATTTCCTGGATTTGATACGTCAGCATTTGCTCTGCCCTGTGCAGATAAAGCGTATTTATCAGGATTTCCAAGTGCCTGGAAAATTGCAATTGCGTCTGCAAGTGAAATTGAGCCGTCACAGTTTGCATCACCAAGAAGTGTTACTTTTACAGGTGTTGTGGTGGTTGTTGTTGTAGAAGTCGGTTCAGACTCTGATGATACAGTAGTTATTGTCGTGGAAGTTGTTTCAGACTTTGATGATGATGCAGTAGTTGTTGTCGTGGAAGTTGTTTCAGACTTTGATGATGATGCAGTAGTTGTTGTCGTGGAAGTTGTTTCAGACTTTGATGATGGTGTTGTGGAAGTAGTTGTAGTCGTTGTCGTGGTAGTAGTAGTAGTGGTGGTAGTTGTTGTTGGTGGTGCTGTTGTTAAAGGTGAACCTTCAGGTACAACTGCGATATTGAAAGTAGTGCGGATAGTATCATCTCCTGTATATATTGCTTCAACAGGATATGTACCTGCTGTTGTCATATCTACATTTGATAAATCAAATTCAAAACAACCGTTATCAAGCCAGTAATCATAAAACAGAGTTCTGTCGTCCTCA
>JAFSBM010000131.1 GCA_017437285.1 Ruminococcus sp.
CGATCCACATAAGCAATCAGTTCGTCCACAGTTTTGATGCGGTTCGGATCATCCCAAGCCGTTCCGTGCATGATCCAATCGCCGTTTTCGTATGCCATAGCGTTCACTCCATCATGAAATCTTGAATTAATTATACCACAGGACAAGGAAAAAGTCCAGATATATTATCTACCTCCCGCCGCACCGAACAGTGCCGCCTTGTAGCTCGGTGCAATGACCTGCAGGAGATATCTCTCATTACCACAGCGGTACAGACAGGTTCCTCTCTCCGTATAGCGAATCAGACTGAACTCGGATTCCTCAAGCTGCAGTGCGTCCATATATTCTTGCGGATTGATCTGACCTGCATTGAACAGGAAGTGGTGGGACGGAATGCTGAACAGCGGCTTTGTAAATTCCTTGATTTCAGGCAGGAGGAAATCCTCGATATTTTGTGACACCAAGATAAAGGACGACTCCTTTTTACGCACACGCTTCATCCTTGCATAGTTTTTCAGATCCTGCAATACATCTGCGATTTTTGCGCTCAAATCTCTGTAAAGTACAGTGCTTCGACAGCGGTCACGGTAGGGGGGGATAACATCCCCAGCCTCTGCTTGGAGAGTGAGAAAGCCCGATCACAGTCTTGGTTGGAGGCCGTTTTTTGCGAAAAGAAAACCGAGCCTGCAAGTGCATACTCGGCGAGATATCTGTATTGTCCGTTCCGGAATGCAGCACTGAGCTGTGTGTGTAGCTTTTCAATTCTGCAAGGGTAATACTGCAGGCTATGCCTAACTATCAGCAATTTAAATTTTTTCAAAAGCTTACATATTCGCAGCTTTCTTCATGGAATCCACGCAGTCGAATGCCGATCCAGAATTTCTTATTTCCCATTTTCAGCAACTGCTTGAATCCCGCTGTTTCCATCGCCGCATTGAAATCCGTCAACCTACGGCAATAGTCACCAGTGGATACTGCATATTCCTTGTAGGCGTTGTATAACTCACCACAACGAATTCTCGCACCATATTCCTGTGTGCAGCATTCCGATAGAAACAAATGCAGCCAATCCTCCCTCTGTTTATACTCCTGCGCAGCTACTGCAATTGCATAGGGAATCGTCAGGTGGAAACGATTCCGGCAGAACATAACCGCCCCGTCAATGATCCACTGCAGAATTGCCCCGCCTGCATCCGCTGCCAGCTTCTCCGCATAGTTCAGGATCTCGCCGTTCCCTTTCGGCATCACGCAGAGCAGGAGCTGCTTGTCCCATACAATGCCGCATCCAGAGCGAAGCCGCCGAAAGTGGAGAAATCGAAAGCGAATTACTTTGAACAGGAAGAAGTCAACGCCATTCTGCAGGAGGCGGAGCATGAGTCGTTGAAATGGAGGACGCTGCTGCACCTACTTCTGGTAACCGGCGGCAGGCGTGGGGAGGTTCTCGGTCTGACATGGAAGAATGTGGATTTCACGTTTAACAGAATCCACATTATGCAGTGCGTATACCATGCCTCATAATCCAGTGCGTCCTCGATAGTATCCAGCCATTGTTCCGTGCTGTTGTCAACTTTGGACTGGTCAATTCCGGGAAGAAAGCACTCTGTGGGGATGTATTTGAACGGGCATGTATGGGAAAAGACAACATCGACTTTCCTGTTTCTGATCTGCTCCTCCACATAAGCCCTGATGGTTGGTGTCGGCTGTTCATCGGGCCACCAGTGATAGCCCATGCGGAGTCTGTAGAACTTATCCACGCTGTATGCACCGCCGATCACAAGACACTGCTTTCCGTCAATATCGAAAATATCGCCGTCTATAATGTATACCATAATTATCACCTCGCTGATTGTTTTATCACATATCTATTATACCATATTTCCGAGCTTTTGTCACTCGCCGGATAGTTCAAAGGGGTTGACTGAAAAAGCCGAAAAGGCGTATGTTGCAGTAATTTTTCTACATCATACGCCTTATTTTTTGAAGTGTTGGTTCAATCGAGAATGAGAATCCCAAGCACCTCCCAGTAGGTTTTCCGCAGCCGATCGGAATCCCTTGCCTTTTCGCCCGTCCATCGTATCATATCTGCAATATGCTCCTCTGTGACAGACTCATCTTTCAGGGCAATGAGTTTCTCTACAGGCAGTTTCATTCTGTGTCCCAGAACAATCAGGTGATCCACCGTTGGCAGGCTTTCTCCCTTGAACCAGCGGTAAATGGACTGCGAGCATTTCAGATACAGCAGTTTCTGAATATCGCTTACCGCAATACCGTGCTGTCTGCACAGCTCTTTCAGATGTGCTCTTCTCTTTTGTATATCAATCACCTGCGGCATTTCACCAATCCCCTTTTTGAAGTAGAGAGAAGCAAGGATTCTGAAAGCAAGACGAAAAGAGCTGGGAATGTCACAGACAGAAGTCGCCCTGAATGCAGGCATACAGATTCAACAGTATCAGAAATTTGAATACGGTGAGCGGAAACTCTCTAATTCCAGTATGGTGCTGGGACTCCGTATCTGTGCAGTACTGGAGCTTGATCCGTATGAGTTTACATTTGAAAGTGATACGGACTGGATGAAGAAGATCAGATAAAACAAAAGAGCCTCTCGAATGAGAAGCTCCATCGTTCATATCAATGCCCCGATACCGATCACCAGTACACCAAGCAGGACAAGAATCACGCCGGTTGCACGGTTCAGCGTCTTTGCGCTTACCTTGTTTGCGATCACGGCACCGATACGGGCAAATATCAGCGTGAACAGCACGCACAGTCCGAGAACAAGCAGGTCAGGCATTTTCTCATCAATGATGAAATGGCTGACAGCACCGGTCAATGCGGTAAACGTCATAATGAATACGCTCGTACCGACAGCCGTTTTCAGCTCATAGCCGAGCACCATCGTCAGGATCATCAGCATCATCATACCGCCGCCTGCACCGACAAAGCCGCAGATAAAGCCGATAAGCGTACCGAAAATGATGGACTGAATCAGACGTTTTTTCGGCGATACCGCATTCATTGCTTCTTTTGTGGTAGTTACGGGCTGAACAATGAATTTAATGCCCATCAGTGTTGTCATAAACACGGACGTGCCGCCCATTGCATCGTTCGGGACATAGCTTGCGATAAAACTGCCCACAAATGTAAAGAGCAGCACCGCCGCCATCATGACCAGACCATTGCGGATATCGATATTTTGATTCCGGTGGTAGGTGTAGGCACTCACGCCGCTTGCCAGAACATCGCTTGCAAGTGCAATGCCGATCGCACTGTAGGCAGGCATTCCCAGAAAAGTTGTGAGCATCGGCGTGATCACGACCGCCGCACTCATGCCGGCAAATCCCGTGCCAAGTCCCGCACCGCAGCCTGCAAGCAGGCACACGATGACTGTGATCAGAAGTTCCATAGGTATCATTCCATTCTTCAGCATTCTACATAGATATTATAGCATATTTTCCATCAAAATGCAATCTATACCGCAATGGAGAGCTTCGATTTCACATAATTTTCATCGTAGGATATTCTCGTCATCAGCATCGCTGATCTGCCTGCGGTTCTATTTTTTGCCCGTATCATTGTTTTGTCCTATCCGACAAAATCACCCCGATACCACACCCAGAAATTTTCTTCGATTTTCGTTCAGCCGGAGGTGGGCGGACCGGTTTAGTCTGCTTGCCTTGTGGGGTGATTGTTTATTTTTTCAGTAATTCCCGCTTCATCAGACAAAGGTCAAATGCATCCAGTCTGCCATCATTGCAGAAATCCCCTGCCTGCCAGTTTGCAAGCTTAGTATCCGGCACAGCAAGCAGCCATTTCTGGAGTGCAACTACATCAGCAACATTGAATGCACCGTCGGCGTTGACATCACCTTCTATTGTCTGGGCAGTCCATTCGGAGATCGCTTTCACGGACGGCATCCATGAGGGCTGTGTTTCACCCTCCTTCAACGGAATGCAGGCTACGGAAATTGTCGTATCCTTGGTATCTGTCAGATGCACAGCGAGCTTTCTGTACTCGCTGTTGTCCGTCTGATTCGGCACTGGAAGGGATGTCGGCAGAAGTTCTGCGTTCATCACCGTAAATGTACCGCCATCACTAATAAGTCCCACCCACATTTTCTCAGAGCCAACGGTGACAACAGCACTTCTGCCGTCATCAGCAACTGCAATCTCTCCCTTTGTGTGTGCAAACCAGTAGATCTCACCGGGGGCACTGAGAGAAATTTCATCCTGAATGATCACGCATTCCCTGTCCTTGATCATTTTCAGACCACGAACCACGCTTTCTGCACCGCTTGGCTCGTATGCGGCGGTCAGATCTGTCACAGCATACGCTTCGTTTCCGCTGCCGAACTGCGTAATCAGGCATTCCGCCCCTTCTTTCTGGTCAAGCTCCTGCGAGGGGTTGATGACAAGTGTATTATGCCCCTCTGCACGGATGCGGTAGGAATACAGGCGGTTTTCCAGCTCGTAATTTTCATTTCCCAGATCCGTAAAGAATCGTGCGCCGTTTGATTCAAGATAGAACGTTCCCAGATCGTAGTGTCCGTGATACTTATAGACATTTTCACCGGCATGAAGTGCCGTCACGATGCCGCTTTCCTCCCAAGTATTGCGGAAGCTGGCATTGGATGCACCGACCTCTCCCCAGTCCGTGGGAGAGTCGCTGGCGGAATCCGGTGTTTTTTCTTCATCAATCCACAGAAGGTCGAGGTAGTTGAAGCTGTCGTTTTCGATTTTTTTAAGACGGGTGGATGCGATATCATAAGACTGATAATATTCTGCAAGCCACAGCAGCACCGTCCAGCCCGTATCCCGACTTTCTCTGTCATCACCGAAGCTGAAGGATTTGGGCGTGTTGGAACTCATATAGCGGACAAAATCCACGGATTTGCGCAGTCCCTCATGATCGGCAAGACCATAGTCCGTTCCTGCGGCACTTGTCAGTGCGGAGGAATATAGCCCAAGATAATAGGTCGCATAATCCCAGTAGCCCAGTCCCTCACTGTATGTGCCGTCCTTTGCGCTGTAAGCTCGGCGAACGAAGGCATAGGATTCCTTGTAGGCATAGGTCAGCACCTCGGAAGCAATATCCTTGGCTTCCGTTTCATCGCCGATGGCAAGTGCCGCCATGCTCATACTGCCGTTGCAGACAAGCTTCCAGTTATCGCCGGGATAATCCTGATACCATCGGTAAGTACGGGTGCGGGGCTTGTCCTCATAGTCCTCCATGACCTGCGTGAGTCCCTTTTCGATCATGTTTTGTCTGAGGAATGTTCTCTGCTCGTCATTCATCCAATGATAGAGCCAGTCATAACCGAGCGCAAAGGCGGTACTCATTTCAGCGGTATCCAGAAAATGACTCGGGTTCCAGTCCTGGAAGTTGCAGGCGGCTTCCAGCTCCGCATAGCATCGCTGTGCATATTTTTCGTCCCCGAAAATATTGTACGCCATCGCAAGTGCCGCCACACGACGCTGGATGCGTTTGGAGGTTTCAAGCAGTCGGATGCCGTCGGGGATCTCATATTGGCATACAGGTTCGTTCATATGCCGCTCCGCTTCCCCCCGAAGCTTTTCAAGAAGGATCGCCGTCACAGAATCCTGTCCAATGCTCTCCCTCAGCTTTGCAAATCTCTCCTCCGACATGATGATGCGGGGATGCGCATACATGCCTTTCTGTTCGATCATATCGCTGATCACCTGTTCACCGTCAGTAAATTCACCGTAACTTTCCGTCTGGGAACTGTCGGTAGCACTATCCTCCGCAATTGCATTGACCGGTATCATTCCGATCACCATGACCAGTACGAGCAGAATGCTTAGTAGTTGTTTTTTCATCGCTTCATCCTCCTAGTCAAACAAATATTTTTTGTGTACCCTATCACAATGATTGATACACGCCCTGTGCATTGATGTTGATGAACAGGAGTTTCGATTTCATATGGGTTCTTCCTTAACCGTTTTTCTTACATTATACCACATATTTGCCAGAATTGCAATAGAAAAGTTGAGAAGTTTGAGCAATAACAATTTTCTGCGGATGAACACAGCATGAACAAATGCACCCTTTTTTCTCCGAAAATCCAATAAAAAAACGATAGCAAGGGGCTATCGTTTAAGAATTGAATTTCTCTCGTTTGTCTGCTCTGAAATCACTGCAATAATCCGACCTATCGTTTCGGATTTGCAGAATTTCCCGAAAATGCGTTGTTTTGACAAAAATAAATGCACCCTAACTTTGTATCAAAATTAGGGTGCTGATATGGCAAAAGACTCAATGTTTGATACAATGCAACCGCCTTGCAGGGGTTCGTTTCTTTGCTTGGAGGTTGCATTTTAGAGTAATAGTTGCAATTCAAAAAGAGTTTCGTAAAAGTGAGAGTGTACGACTTTTTCAGTCGCACACTCTTTTTCATTTTTTCAGCGTTCCCACTACAATCTGCCGCTGCGTACCGTCATCCGTACAGGTCACAATGGTGATACGTTCATCGCCAAAATCATCCAGTACCCACGTTTCGTTTGGCTCTACGATGAAATTCTTTGTAACTACGTAAGTATACTTTGTCCTTTGTTCATCATTGTCAATGAGATACATTTCCATGTCAATTTCGATATGCTTCATCTCGTTGAAGATCTCCGCATAAATGGTGCTGTTGTGTCCTACGATACAGTAATTTCCTGAACCAACTGCACCTGTGCCGGGGAAATGTCCCGCCGCCTTTGACAGTACCTCATGCTCTGTTCCGTCCATAACGGGAGCCTTGATTTCAAGGTCAGGAATCTCAAATACAACACACTCTTTCAGCAGCCTTTGCTTTTCAATCTCACGGCTGATACGTTTCCAGCCAAATACACCGATTACAGAAATGCCGATCAGCATTGCAGTGAGTCCTATATTTTTTCTTTTTCGCCTTCATCGTATCACCGTCCTTTGCTTATATTATACCAGAGTTCACCCCATATTGCAACAAAAGGAGCGTCCGAAGACGCTCCTTTCAGATTGTCAAAAAAGTATGATTTCGCTTAATTTTGCCCCACCCCCTCCCCCCTCCCCAAAGGGGAGGGGGAAAGAGGGAGGGTGCTGCCGCACCCTCAACCCGTCCTCTTGCAGAGTGCTTTTTGGCTATTTATTGAGGATTATAGGTGGCACAGCCCCCTATATGCGCCGAAGGCACAACTAAACTAAAAATACTAGTCCAGCCCTGCGCCGTTCAGGTGCAGTGGCTGGACGGGACTTTTTCGACAGACTGAAAGGAGCGCCGCTTGGACGCTCCTTTCTTGATGTTATTGAGGATTATTCCTCATCTCTTCTTCTGCTCTTTGCCATTGCATAGATACCGAAGAGTACCATTGCTGCAGCTGCAAGCATGATGTAGTTGTAAACCACGCTGTAACCTGTCTGGGGGAGATTGACCTCGCCGCCGTCGGATTCAGTGCCAACACCTGTGAATGGATCGATGATGTAAACGTCCAGAACGTTGCCTTCAGCATCTGTCAGAGTAATCACTGCGTTTCCGTCAGCTGTATACTCGATTTCTACATTTTCGGGAGTTACGCCTGTCTTTTCCGCATAATCGTTCACTGCCCAATCGCAAAGTTCCTCGTCGGATGCAATGTGAGTCGGAGTGGTGCTTGTGGAAGTACTTGAAGTTGTGGTTTCAGTGCTTGTGGAAGTACTTGTACTTGATGTGGTAGTTTCAGAGCTTGTGGAAGTACTTGTACTTGAGGTTGTGGTTTCAGTGCTTGTGGAAGTACTTGTACTTGAAGTTGTGGTTTCAGTACTTGTGGATGTACTTGTACTTGATGTGGTAGTTTCTGTGCTTGTGGAAGTACTTGTACTTGATGTTGTTGTATCAGTGCTTGTGGAAGTACTTGTACTTGATGTTGTTTCAGTGCTTGTGGAAGTACTTGTACTTGAGGTTGTAGTCTCTGTGCTTGTGGAAGTACTTGTACTTGAAGTCGTGGTCTCTGTACTTGTGGAAGTACTTGTACTTGAAGTTGTGGTTTCTGCGCTTGTTGATGTACTTGTACTTGATGTTGTGGTTTCAGTGCTTGTGGAAGTACTTGTACTTGATGTTGTGGTTTCAGTGCTTGTGGAAGTACTTGTACTTGAAGTTGTGGTTTCTGTGCTTGTGGAAGTACTTGTACTTGAAGTTGTGGTTTCTGTGCTTGTGGAAGTACTTGTACTTGAAGTCGTGGTTTCTGTGCTTGTGGAAGTACTTGTACTTGAAGTTGTAGTTTCAGTGTTTGTGGAAGTACTTGTACTTGATGTAGTGGTTTCTGCGCTTGTGGAAGTACTTGTACTTGAAGTTGTAGTTTCCGTGTTTGTCGATGTGGTCGTGCTGGAGGTTGTGGTTTCTGTGCTTGTTGATGTAGTAGTGCTTGATGTTGTAGTTTCTGTGCTTGTAGAAGTACTTGTACTTGAAGTTGTTGTTTCTGTTGTTGTGGATGTAGTAGTACTTGATGTTGTAGTCTCTGTTGTTGTCGTTGTGGTAGTTGTTGTGGTGGTGGTTGTTGTAGTCGTTGTCTGCGCTTCTACAACTGCTGTGCCTGTTACCACTTCGTAGTTATCCTTATCCTCGGGAGTGAACTGCCATTCCAGCTCGTTTTCGCCCTCAACCAGACCGTCTACAAGCTCTGTCAGCCATTCAATGATACCGCTGATTTTGCTCTCATAACCGATTTCGGGAAGTATATCGCCTACAAAGTATTCACCTTCGGGAATGATAGGCGTTACTTCGGGCACTGCCTTTGCAACTTCAACCTCAACCTCGATACCCTCGATGATCTCGTAGTTGTCGGTATCTTCAGGTGTGAATGTTACTGTGAATGTATTTGTTCCTGCATTGCCGACAGACTGTGTGTTGTCGTCCCATGCAAAGCCCTCGGGGAGTGCTACGCCTGCAAGTGTATCGCCGTAGGCTGCAGTCAGGTCTGTGGGAATTGTGTATTCAGGTGTTGCCTTCGCAACTGTAACCTCAACCTCGATACCCTCGATGATCTCGTAGTTGTCGATATCTTCAGGTGTGAATGTTACTGTGAATGTATTTGTTCCTGCATTGCCGACGGACTGACTGGCATCCTCCCATGCAAAGCCTTCGGGAAGCGCTACATCGGCAAGTGTATCACCGTAGGTTGCAGTGAGGTCTGTGGGGATTTCATAGCTGGGTACTGCCTTGTTAACAGTAAATTCTGCTGTCACGCTGCCCATTTCCGTTTCGGATTCGTAATACGCCTTCACGGTGTAGGTTCCAGCAGAAAGAACACCGTTCTCGTTCAGGAATGCATCCAGTGTATCGAATGTCTCACCGTCCATGCTGTAGGTGATTTCTGCGTCATTCCCGCTATACACTGCGGAAACGATCGGCTCCATGCCGTAGGTGATATCCTCAGCAGTCAGCTCAATCTCACCGCTGATGTCAGTATAATCGGGGTTTCTCACTGTAATCTGACCGGAAAGTACAACGTCGCTTGTATCCAGTTCGCCGCCGTCCGCCGTCCAGGTAAAGGTATGCTCTGCGTTTGCTGTGATGTCATAATCGCCCTTAAAATTCCATGTGATCGACAGTTCGGTCGTGCCGTCCTCTGCTTCAATCTCAATTGTTTTCGGCAGAAGTTCAATCACAGCCTCTGCGTCGGATTGATGCTCTTTAAGGCGCACATCCTCCGGTACGGTCAGATCGGTGATCTTTGCCTTTGCTGTTGGGGCGTAGGTTCTTGTGAGGGTGATCGTACCGTCCTCATTTCTGGTAATGGCGAAGCCCTCTGCTGTGATCTCACTCTGATCCGTAAACTGATGGTTCGCATCGGGAGTCAGGGTCACAACTGCGGTATACGCCGCATTGTAGCCGAATGCATCCTCTGCCGGGATCCATTCGATGGACGCTGTGCAGCCCTCGCCTGCCTTAACGGTGCTCTGCGGCACTTTAGTCGCTTCCGGTGCGGGCACATCCACGGTGATGCCTGTGAGCAGGCTCTTGTAGATGGTCACGGTCCAGTCAAAGCTTGCTGTATTATAGTTTGCGCCCTCAGAAACAGCCGCTGTTACGGTGTAAGTGTCTGCGCCGTTGATGCCGTCAACCGCACCGTCTGCATTCGCATAGGTCACGGTCAGTTCGCCTGCGCCAACGAGGGAACCGTCCAGCTGAACGGTAAAGAGATTTCCGTTCTTGTCATAGACCTGATACTGCGAACCGATCACAATGAGATCCGCCTTTGTCAGATCTGCCTTGCCGATAGTGAAGGTCCAGTTTTCATCAGCAATTGTGCTTGCCGCCTGATAATTCGTACCCTCTGCAACATCCGCCTTAACCGTGTAGGTGCCTGTATTCACAGGTGCGCCCTCCAGCGGTTCACCGCTTTCGTCGTAATAGGTCAGTGTCATCTCGCCGATGCCGTCAAGCGTACTTTCCAGCACGGCTGTCTTTTCGCTGCCGTCATAGGTCAGGTTTTCGGGAACAGTGAACATGAAGTCCGCTGCTGTCATAATCGCCTTACCAATGGTGATATCAATTTCGAGTGTACCCTCTTCATAGAGAATATCGCCATAATAGGTCCGCGGAATGGATACGACCAACTTGTAACTGCCTGCATTCACAGGTGCGCCGTCAAGCTGCTCACCTTCGGCATCCTGCCATGTGAACTTGATCTGTTCGGGATCGCTGAGGGTCGTGAAGTCCTCTGCGGTGATATCGATGGTATCGCCATAGGTGTAGGTGTCCACAAAGCCGACAGCCTTGCTCAGCTTCGCACCGATGGGCGTGCATTCGCACGGGTCAAGGTGTGCATTGACATACTTCGTGCCGCACAGGATGACCTTCTCGCCGTTCAGCACAGGATAAGTTTCCTCGCCGATGGTCTGACCCCAGATCTTGCCGCTGTAGAATACCTCGTCGCCTTCAACAGACGAATCGGGATCCACAGTACAGCCCTGACGAAGCAGATATGCCACCTCGCCGGACTGGAACTCTGCGGTGGGTTTGCCGAGAACATCGGTGGTTGTGCCGTCATCCGAACCAACTGCATCGCCTGTGAATACATCGCTGTCGAAGTAGCAGTTTGTGACTGTTCCGTCAGCATTGAAGCCGCACACGCCGCCGACATATCTCGTACCTTCGACACTACCGCTGTTTATGCAGTTTATGATTGTTCCGGAATCATTGTAGCCGCACACGCCGCCGACATAATATTCACCCGTAACTCTGCCGCTGTTTGTGCTGTTTGTGATTGTGCCGTAATTGTAACCGCACACACCGCCGACAGCATTCATGCCCTTGAAATAGGAATCTGCCACAGTTACATTGCAGATCTTCGCACCGGAATCGATCTGTCCGAACAGACCAACAAGACTCTGCTCTGCATTGTCAAAATACAGTCCGCTGATGGTGTAACCCTGTCCGTCAAAGATGCCTTCGTAAAGAGCATAATTATTGCCAATCGGAATCCACGCACGGAAGTTCGAACCGTCGCCATTGAGTGTGCCGTCATCCTTCAGGACGTTTTCATTTATGGCAATATCCGCTGTGAGGATGGCATCTGTTTCAGTATTGCCAGCATTCACATGCTCCATGAACCAGTACAGCTGACCGCCGTTTGCGATCTCGTACACGCCGTCCTTGTTGGCATCCGCTGCAGGCTGATAGGGATCTTCACAGTCTGCATTCGTGCAGAAGCCGTTTGCATCAAAAGCATGCGACTTTGTCTCGTTCTCTGTGTTGCTGTAGAATGTACCGCTGCAGCCAGATGTGTGCTCGTAAACCTTCTCGCCGCCAAGTACAGGATAGGTATCCTCGACGAGGGTCTGACCCCAGATCTCGCCGCTGTAGAACACCTCATCACCCTCAACGGAAGTATCGGGATCCACAGTACAGCCCTGGGAGAGGAGATATGCCACCTCGCCGGTCTTGAACTCTGCGGTCGTTTTGCCAAGAACATTGGAGGTTGTGCCAGTATCCCATCCAACTGCCTCGCCTGTGAATACAGTGCTGTCATAGTAGCAGTTTGTGATATTGAAAATATTACGGCCGCACACGCCGCCGGCATAAAGCGAACCGTCCACACTGCCGCTGTTTACGCAGTTTGTGATCGTGCCAGAATTAACGTAACCACACACACCGCCGATATAACGTTCACCTGTCACACTGCCGCTGTTTGTGCTGTTTGTGATTGTACCGGAAGCATTGTAGCCGCACACGCCGCCGACAGAAGATTCACCCGTAACTCTGCCGCTGTTTGTGCTGTTTGCGATTGTGCCATTATAATTATAGCCGCACGCGCCGCCGACAGAAGATTCACTCGTAACTCTGCCGCTGTTTGTGCAGTCTGTGATTGTGCCGTAATTGTAGCCGCACACGCCGCCGACAGAATTCGACGAACCTGTGACACTGCCGCTGTTTGTGCAGTTGGTGATTGTGCCGAAAGAATTGAGACCGCACACGCCGCCGACACCATTTTTGCCCTTGAAATAGGAATCTGCCACGGTCACATTACAAATTTTTGCACCGGAAGCGATCTGTCCGAACAGACCAACATAACTCTGCTCTGCATTGTCGAAATACAGTCCGCTGATGGTGTGGTTCTGTCCGTCGAATGTGCCTGTATAGTAGATGTCTTCATTTGTGCTATCGTCGTCACGGTCATAGTAGTAACCGATCGGGAACCATGCACGGAAATCGCCCTCTGCGAGAGTACCGTCCTCGTTCAGGACGTTTTCATTCACAGTAATGTCCGCTGTGAGGATCGCATCATAATCCGCATAGCCTTCTCCATTTTCATCCAGCTCCACACTGTTCACCAGCTCCATGAACCAGTACAGCTGACCTGCATTTGCGATCTCGTACACGCCGTTCCCGTCAGTATCAGTTGCAGGCTGATAACCGTCTTTGCAGTTCGTGCAGAAGCCATTATCGTCATAGAGATGCGCCTTTGTATCATGCTCGTTGTTGCTGTAGAATGTGACGCCGCATTCGCTCTTGCGCTGATAAACCTCATCACCGCCGAGTACCGGATAGGTATCCGCGCCGAGGGTCTGTCCCCAGACATGAAGGATATTGCCTTCCTCGTCCGTTTCCGTCTGTGCAGACTGGAGGAGATATGCCACCTCGCCGCTCTTGAACTCTGCGGTGGTCTTGCCGAGAGTATCCGTAGTTGTGCCTTCTTCATAGCCGACTGCATTGCCGGTGAATACAGTACTGTCGTAGTAGCAGTTTGTGATTATCTCGTTGTTGTAGCCGCACACGCCGCCGACATAATCCGAACCGTTCACACTGCCGCTGTTTGTGCTGTTTGTGATTGTACTGGAATAATTATAGCCGCACACGCCGCCGACAACCACCGCACCTTCCACACTGCCGCTGTTTGTGCTGTTAGTGATTGTACCAGAGTTATTCATGCCGCACACGCCGCCGATTCTACTATCGCCTGTCACACTGCCGCTGTTTGTGCTGTTTGTGATTGTGCCGGAATCATTGTAGCCGCACACGCCGCCGACAGCTGTTTTGCCCTTGAAATAGGAATCTGCCACGGTCACATTACAAATTTCTGCACCGGATTCAGTCCGTCCGAACAGACCAACATAACTCTGCTCTGCATTATCAAAATACAGTCCGCTGATGGTGTATCCCTGCCCGTTAAAGGTGCCGGTGTAGTAAACATCTTCTCTGCTGTTATCGCCGTTACGGTCATAGTAGTAACCAAACGGGAACCATGTGCGGAAGTCGCCCTCTGCGAGAGTACCGTCCGTATTCAGGACATTCTCATTCACGGTAATGTCCGCTGTGAGGATCGCATCATAGTCCGCATACCTATTTCCGGATTCATCCGGTTCCACACTGTTCACAAGCTCCATGAACCAGTAGAGCTGTCCGCCGTTTGCGATCTCATATACGCCGTTCTCGTCAGTATCAGTTGCGGGCTGATAGGGAGCTTCACAGTCTGCATTCGTGCAGAAACCGTTCACATAGGCATGTGCCTGCGCATCGCCCTCGGTGTTGCTGTAGAATCCGCTGCATTCGCTCTCGCACTGATAAACCTTGTCGCCGCCAAGTACGGGATAGGTATCCTCGCCGATGGTCTGTCCCCAGATCTCGCCGCTGTAGGATACCTCGTCGCCCTCAACAGAAGCATCGGGATCAATTGTACAGCCCTGAGAGAGCAGATATGCCACCTCGCCGCTCTTGAATTCTTCGGTCGTTTTGCCAAGAACATCGGTGGTTGTGCCGTTTTCATAGCCGACTGCATCACCGGTGAATACAGTGCTGTCGTAGTAGCAGTGTGTGATTTTGCCATAGTAATTGCAACCGCACACGCCGCCGACACACTCTGCACCTTCCACACTGCCGCTGTTTGTGCTGTTTGTGATTGTACTGGAATAATTATAGCCGCACACGCCGCCGACACACTCTGCACCTTCCACACTGCCGCTGTTTGTGCTGTTTGTGATTGTACCAGGGTTACTCATGCCGCACACGCCGCCGACATAATACGACGAACCCGTCACACTGCCGCTGTTTGTGCAGTTCGTGATGGTACCATAATTGTTGCCGCACACGCCGCCGACATAATCCGAACCGTTCACACTGCCGCTGTTTGTGCAGTTTGTGATTGTGCCATGACTGAAGCCGCACACGCCGCCAACAGTATTAGTACCAGTCACATTGCCGCTATTTGTGCAGTCTGTGATTGTACCGGAATCATTGTAGCCGCACACGCCGCCGACACAATCCGAACCGTTCACACTGCCGCTGTTTGTGCTGTTTGTGATTGTGCCGGAATTGTAGCCGCACACGCCGCCGACATTATTGTCGCCGCCAATATAGGAACCCTCAACGCTCACATTTTTGATCACTGCACCGGAATACGTCTTTCCGAACAGACCAACACAACCCTGTTCTGCATTGTCAAAATACAGTCCGCTGATAGTATGCCCCTGTCCGTCAAAGGTGCCATTATAACAAATATTATCCTCGCTGCCATCGCCGTCACGGTCATAGAAGTAACCAATCGGGAACCATGCACGGAAGTCGCCCTCTGCGAGAGTACCGTCCGCCTTCAGGACGTTTTCATTTACGGTGATGTCCGCTGTGAGGACTGCATCAATGTCAACAGTGTTTTGACCACTACCGTTCACCAGCTCCATGAACCAGTAGAGCTGACCTGCATTTGCGATCTCGTACACGCCGTCATTATTTACATCGGTTGCAGGCTCATAGAGATCACACGCCAGACAGAAGCCGTTCTCATATTCCGGATGCACACAGCTGGGAGTATTGCCGCAGTACACGCAGGTGCCGTTCACGAAATCGTGACCCATAGCTTCCCTTGCATCATTCGTGTAGGTTTTCTGTGTGCTGTAGCAGTCCTTGTAGCCATAATACACCGTCATGCCATCCAGAACGGGGTAGTCCTGCACGCCGAGTTCCTGCCCCCAGATTTCGCCGCTGTAGAATTTCTCGCCCACAGTGCAGCCCTGACGAAGGAGATATGTCACCTCACCGGACTGGAACTCTGCGGTGGTTTTGCCGAGAACATCGGTGATTGGGCCGTTTTCATAGCCGACTGCATCACCGGTGAATACATTGCTGTCATAGTAGCACTTTGCGATTGTGCCGTAATTATTGTAGCCGCACACGCCGCCGACATAATCTGAGCCATCCACACTGCCGCTGTTTGTGCTGTTTATGATTGTACCGTCAGTATTATCACCGCACACGCCGCCGACACACTCTGCACCTTCCACACTGCCGCTGTTTGTGCAGTTTGTGATCGTGGAAATAGGGCTGTAGCCGCACACGCCGCCGACAAACTTCGCACCTTCCACACTGCCGCTGTTTGTGCAGTTTGTGATTGTGCCTTCGTAATTGTAGCCGCACACGCCGCCGACATAAGCCAAACCGTTCAGACTGCCGCTGTTTGTGCAGTTTGTGATTGTGCCTTCGTAATTGTAGCCGCATACGCCGCTGACATCATTTTTGCCCTTGAAATAGGAATCTGCCACGGTCACATTGCAGATCTCCGCACCGGAATTGATCTGTCCGAACAGGCCAACAAAAATCTGCTCTGCATTATCAAAATACAGTCCGCTGATGGTGTAACCCCGTCCGTCAAAGGTGCCAATATAGTACACATTTTCCTTGCTGTCATCGACTTCACGGTAATAGTAGTAACCAATCGGGAACCATGCACGGAAATCGCCCTCTGCAAGAGTACCGTCCTCGTTCAGGACGTTTTCATTTACGGTGATGTCCGCTGTGAGAACTGCGTCATAGTCCGCATAGCCTTTTCCATTTTCATCCAGCTCCACACTGTTCACCAGCTCCATAAACCAGTACAGCTGACCTGCATTTGCGATCTCGTACACGTCTTTGTCATCGATATAGGTAGCAGGTTCATAATGTGTGCCGTCCTCCGTACAGAAGCCATTCGCATCGAACGTCCCTCTGCAGCCGGTCTCCGTGCAGGCATCGCCCTCAGCCGCGGATGCAGGCAGAGGAAGGTGGAAAATTCCGCTGGGGAATTGCAGCAAGGTCATACCGCACATGGCAAGTGACGCAGTAAACGCCAATGCTCTTTTGAATTTGCTTTTCATGCAAGTACCTCCTTTTTGGATTTGCTTTTTTGCGATTTTGCGATCATTTTCTGTCGTGTCGCTTCTACCGCCTGCCAGTTGACAGCAGTGATATAGTCCCTGAAGTCGGAGAGAATTCTCTTTCCGAAGTTTCTGTAGTCCATTGCAATGATCTTCTCAATTTTCTGATTTCGCAGTGATTCGGGAACATTGTAAAGCCTGAGTGCCGCATCCAGTCCGCAGGCAACACGCATATCAAGGCTGATCCCCTCCTGCCCTGTCGATGAGAACATACCATATTCTATGGCTGAGTACAGGTTTTCCATGACGGCGAACTGCTCCTCGGTCCAGTCTGGATTGAACTCTTTGAAGATCTGCTGGGTTTTTCTTGTATCATTCTCCCGGATGACCGCAAGGGGCATCGGGTGGGTATAGGCTGCGATGTAGATGTCACGCATAGCTTTGCTTTCCTCCGCAATTGCCGCATTTGTGGCAAATTCAATGCAAAGTGCAAGCAACGGTGACTTGTCCTCGTGTTCGAGCACATCGATCATGCGCCATTGAAAATCGCAGAGTTCCTTGACAAATTCAGTCAGAACATGTTCTCTCTGCGGATAGTGGAACGTCAGATTGCCGGGGCTGATATTCAGTATTTCACAGACTTCCTTGTTGCTGGTCTCTGTGAATCCCTTTTCAATATATAGTTTAGATGCTATCTGAACAATCATCTCTTTCGTGGGTCGGTTTTTGGTTCCTCTGGCGATGACGATCCCCTCCTTGTCATTGTATAAGCTGTGTTTTACAAAATCTTTCCTTTATTATACACAATACGGCACGATTTGTCAATAGTACCGCTACTATTCTAAAACGTTTTCGGAGATATTTTTTGAAAAAACAAAACCACCGACGGGGTGTCAGTGGTTCTGATCATATTCAGTTTATGCCTAAATGCTTTTCAATCACCATCATAATCTCATCAAGCCGCTTTTCACCAACGCCTTTGATGCTGCCAATTTACTCCCTCAGCTCACCAAGATCAATCGTCGGAGCTTCTGCATCCTCCATGACGTTGTTGTAGTAGTTCGTGAGGAAGTTCTGCATTTCTTCACGAGCTTTTCAAGCACCTTGTTGTATCCCGGATGTATTCACATGCTCGGTTATCGCAGAACACCTATTGGCAGTCTTGAAATCATTCCGGAGGAAGCCGTAATTGTCAGGAGAATGCCCGAAAAAGCGTCGAATACTCAGATCATCTGACCAACTCCTTTCTTGTTTTTTGGTATAGAAAAAGCCGTCTGTGATTGTTAGTCACAAACGGCTATGTAATCATATTCAGTTCGATATATTGGAATTTATTTAATCCACCATTCAGGAGTTATTTCACCGAGTTTTATGGTTTTGCCTGTGGAATAATCAAGCATAATTTCTATATCATAATAATTTCCTGCCATAAGTTGAACCATAAGTTCTCGACAAGCACCACAAGGAGCACCGTTAGAACCATCAGGTAAAATGCAAAGAACTTTATCAATTTCTTGCTCGCCATTAGTAATCATATTAAAAATAGCATTTCTTTCTGCACAAATTCCAAGTGTTGAGCAGGTGTCGATACAAACACCTGTATATATCTTTCCTGATTTTGAAAGAACTGCAGCAGATACCTCTCCGCAGGTGACATATTCCGAAATTCTCCTTTCATTCAATACGGATTTTGCAGCTTCATACATTTCATTCCATATCTTTTCCATAAGTAATCTCCTCGTCAAATTCTTATTTGTACGCCTGTTTGCGTTTCAATAATTATACCACATTTCCCACCATTTTTCAATACAAAATAAAACAGAGCCCTCGGTTCAACCGAAGGCTCTATGTACCAATGACTTTCTATTCTCCAAGCAGTGCCGCCACGATCCTTGCACCAAGCCGCAGACCTGCACGGTTGGCTTCATATCTCGAGCTGATTTAGGTCGTGTTGACACTAAGCCTAACAACGCATCTTTTCGGCACAATTTCACGCATCCTGCGTTGAAAAGGTTTGACAGGCGACAGCCTGCCTGCACCTTTTCGCCTTGTCTGCATGAAATTTCTGCTCGAAAATCTGCGTATTATTTTAGTGTCAACACTCCCTAAATTAAAAACGCCCGTTTAAATCTCAAAATGATCACAAAAGAAAATCAGATTTTCACCATCTTCATCAACATAACAACACCCATTAGTTCTCCATACCACAGGGGAACGATTTTTCACTGAATTGCCTGTCCTGCATGACTGTCTGGTAAAAACGGTATCCGCCGGAGAAATTATAAGCCTTAAAACCGCTGTGATTCAGAATGCAGACGGCAA
>JAFSBM010000132.1 GCA_017437285.1 Ruminococcus sp.
ATTTAAGTCCTCTGCCATTTGCTTTTATAAAGTTTTAGGTGTTACAAAGTACGACTGTTGTTTTAGGGATTGGTATTAACTGTTCATCCCCCCCTTGTTTTTTCATGCAGGATGTGATAAAATAGTATATGGGCATCTCTAAAAACCCCTTTTGAGAAAAAAACAGCTATGCACGACATCTGTTGCGTCAACCTCCCTCGGAGTGCGGCAGCACACCTTCGGCAGGTTTCCTTGCAGCTATCGCACCTATCTGTTTTTTCTTTAATCAAACGGGTTTTTAGAGATGCCCATATGAAACCTTTGTACATCAAAGCTGAAAAATTATATTTATAGAGGAGCGAAAGTATGCCGAACTGGATCAACCCATTTCATGATAGTTACGATAATGAGTATCATTACTTTTCGATAGATAATATTACAAAAGATGTCCGCCTCACACAGGAAGCCTATACCGTTGGCTTGACGTATGTTCATAACGAGCTTGCACAGATTAAGAAAGTGAGCTTCGATTTCAACTATTATTACGGCGGACAAGACCTTGTGGGCAGTTTTAAAATCAAGATTAACCCTCATCATATTGTAGATATCGCTATCACCAAAAATAAATTAATTCTGTGCCGATGTAACGACTATGCCTGTTATATGGATAGAAACCGTATTTCCCAGGGTATTTGTGAACATGAGGCGGCGGCACTGATTCTGATGACCGATTACCTTGCCAAGCATCGTCCCGGCGACAGTACGGATAAAAATGCATTAGATTTCTTAATGCAATTCAGAAGAAGCCATAAGTCAACCAAAAAAGATTTATCGCCTACAGTACACTTGCGTCCCCGCATTTCTTATTTTAGCGATAGCCTGTCATTTCGGCTGCTGATAACAAATGACAAAGCGAAAAAGCTCTATGTTGTCAAGAATATTATGGATTTATTTGACAAGATTGAATATGGCGGCACTTATCCTCTCGGAAAGTATCATACAATTGACTTCACCACAGAGGGTTTTGCAGAGGATAGTACTGCGTTCGGACAGACAATTAAAGACTGGATTCAAAATAAAAAAGAAAGAAACCGTGACAGATACTACTACTCCGATGATGATATGAAAGAAGAAATCCGCCTGTACGGCGACCGCCTTGACCGTTTCTTTGATTTGTTTGATAATCAGGCAGTAGAGTCCGCTTACTCCAAGGGTGACAAAATAGAACTAAAAATCTGCAATCCGCAGGTGGTGCTGCATATTAAACAGCTTAAAAGTGAAACAGGACAGTTTGAGGGCGTTACCGTCACTACCAAGTTGCCTGTGCTATTCAGAGGAAACCGTTATCAGTATTGTATTTCAGATGACTGCTTGTACCGAATGGAAAAAGAGTATGCCAGAAAATTGATGCCGCTTCTGTCATTTCAATCAAATGACAAAGATAAAATCCAGTTTCAAATCGGAAGAAAAAATCTGGCGGAGTTCTACTACACAGTATTGCCTGAGTTGAAAAAAATTGCTGTAGTCAAAGAAAGCGGAAGTGCAGAAATTGAACAGTATCTGCCGCCTGAGGTCGCTTTCAAGTTCTATCTTGATGTGGATAACGGCAAACCCGAATGCCGCATCGGAACATGGTACGGTGATATCGGTGTTGCGATATTTGATTTGCTTGAAGGCGCTGGGCTAAAACAAGACTTCCGTGACGCTCACCGTGAGCAGGAAGTGCTGGATTTTGTGATGCGGTATTTCCCGGAATTTCGCAGAAATGAGGAGCGCTTTCTCGGCTCGGATGATGAAGATGTCATGTATGATATCATGGAAACCGCTGTCCCGAAACTCGCTGAACTGGGTGAAATAGTATGTACCGACCGATTCCAGAACATTCAAGTGCGGCGGCATCTGAAAATTTCTGTCGGCGTATCTGTTGAAAATGATTTGTTGAATCTGCAAATTCTAACGGACGATCTCACCTCCGCCGAGCTGCTTGACATCTTACGCAGCTACAAGCAGAATAAAAAATATCACCGTCTGAAAAGCGGTGAGTTCGTTGATCTGGACGAGAGCATCGAGGAACTTTCCAATATGTACGATGCCTTGCATATCTCCCCGAAAGAGTTTGTGAAAGGTAATATCCAACTTCCGGCATATCGTACATTTTATCTTGATAAGATGCTGGAAAAAAATCAGGAAATTGTTGCAAAGCGTGATTCCCGTTTCAAGCAGATCATTCGCAACATGAAAACCGTTAGTGAGTCAGATTTCGATGTACCGGAAACGCTCTCCAAAACCATGCGGAGTTATCAGCAATTCGGTCACAAGTGGCTGCGGACAGTCGGAAACTGTGGATTCGGCGGCATTCTGGCAGATGATATGGGACTCGGCAAGACCTTGCAAATGATCTCAGTTCTGCTTGCCGAAAAACAGGAGGGCAACACAGATACCGCCCTCATCGTCTGCCCGGCTTCGCTGGTGTTCAACTGGGCGGCGGAGCTTGATAAATTTGCACCGGAACTGAAATATCTCATTATTGTTGGTACACATAAGGAGCGTCCAAAGCTGATAAAGCAGTATCAGGATTATGATGTTGTCATTACGTCATATGACCTGATAAAGCGTGATATTACACACTATGAGGACTGTTCGTTCGGCTATCAGGTGCTTGATGAAGCACAATATATCAAGAATCATACGACGGCAGCTGCAAAATCTGTCAAGCTGATTAACGCAAAGCACAGATTTGCACTGACAGGTACACCCATCGAAAACCGTCTGAGTGAGCTGTGGAGTATTTTTGACTATCTGATGCCTGGACTGCTCTACGGCTACGAGACCTTCAAAAGCGAATTTGAAACGCCGATCGTTAAACATAACGATGAATCAGCTACAAAAAAGCTGCGGCGTATGACATCTGTGTTTATTCTACGCCGTCTGAAAACAGACGTGCTGCGTGACCTGCCAGACAAGCTCGAAGAAAACTATGTGGTACGTTTTGACGAGAAACAGCGGCATATCTACGATGCAAAGATACTGGAATTACAGCAGCTTTTACAAGGTGTAAGCGGTGCAGAATTCCAGAATATCAAGCTGAAAATATTCTCCTATCTCACACAAATCCGACAGATCTGCTGTGATCCCGGTCTGCTGCTTTCGGACTATGACGGCGGCTCTGTAAAACGAGATGCCTGCATGGAAATTGTACAGCGTGCTATGGAGGGTGAACATCGGGTGCTGATCTTCTCCCAGTTTACGACCATGCTTGAAAAACTGGAGCAAGACCTGACATCGGCAGGAATCGCCTATTACAAAATCATCGGTGAAACTCCAAAAAAGAAGCGAATGGAGCTTGTAGAGCGTTTCAACAGCGATGATACACCGGTATTCCTGATCTCCCTGAAAGCCGGAGGCACGGGACTGAATCTGACCGGAGCAGATATTGTCGTGCATTATGACCCGTGGTGGAATGTAGCGGCTCAGAATCAGGCGACTGACCGTGTCCACCGCATCGGACAGACCAGAGCGGTGACAGTTTACAGGCTTATCGCAAAGGACACAATTGAGGAGAAAATACAGAAGATGCAGGAGAAAAAGCAGCGTCTTGCGGATTCTGTATTGACAGGTGATTTTGTGAATCTGTCCACAATGTCGAAGGATGAGTTATTGAGTATCCTTACTTAAGGGTGTTTTTAGAGATGCCCTTCAAAAAAGCAGTACCGTGATTTTGCGGTACTGCTTTTTCTGTATAAAAAAGATATATTTTGTTATACCAATTCCTAAAATGTTAGTAGACAAAGATGATGACTAACAGCTAAAGGCTAACGAGTACTATTCCAATATCCGTTGAGATAATCAATTCTCTTTGTGAGCCAGTCGCAGAGATATTCTGAACAATCGGAATGACTGCGGCATTTTTTTGCTTTTTTGGAAAGCTCCATTTTGAAAGCGTCATTTTTTAGTATATTGTTCCAACGTGTATAGTTTCTGTTAAAGGCAGCGGTATATTCAGCTGTATCTGCCTTTATCATATCGCAGGCACTTGTGAAAATTCCCGAATTATAAGCCTCTGTCCAGTTTTCACGGATAATATCCGTAAACCAGTCCTCATACATCAGCACAGCCAGCCACGGATTTATGGTTTCATATTCTCCGTTAACATCGGGAACTATATTTGCAGCGTAAAGGCCTGTACTATCTGCACATCTGTCCTTGTTGCCCATAGCGGAATCGAAATCCCAAGGGGCAGTAAAGGTAAGCTTTTTATCCCCTGTTTCGCCGAAATCAGCTGTCATAAAGAAGCTTGACCAGTAAATATCCGCATCGCAGGTAATCTCGCTTATGATATACATATCAGCAAGGGATTCAAGATTTACCACCTTATCCACAGCTTCAAAGGGCGTAATATTGCTTGCAGGGACAATTTCGCTGTAGTCCTCGCTGAAAACATATGCAGCGTCATTGTATGCGGCTTCGTACATAATTTTGTAGGTGTTGTTGACGAATGAGCTGATAAAATCGTGCTGTTCCTGCGAAATAATGTCATTCTTTATAGTTACGCCGATGTCGTTTCTGTAATCGCCTTTTCCCTCGGGCAGGCAGGTCATTTCTCTGCCGTCACCGCCCTCACCGTCAAACGGCACAAGGGGAGCATTGTCCGCATAGTCAACGTGAAACATCTGCAATTCGGGTTCATCGTCAAAATAGCCGTCAAATTCAAGAAAATAGCCAATATCCGTGCCTGCATAGTCAACTGTGGCAGGCTCGGTTATATTGACTCTGTTGGGATTTATCTGCTGCAATTCCGCAAGAAGATACATTCCCCAGTATTCGCCGTTGATTTCAACCTCAGCAAATTCCGCATCAGATGCGTATAAACCGTCCTCCTCAAGAAGTCCTCTTGCAATTTCAAGTGCCGCTTTATCACGGAGCATTGAGCCGTCCTTATACTCAGCAAGGAGTACCCAGTTTTTCATCTCAGCACCGTCATTAAGTCCAAGCATATTGCGTTTTTCCACGAATTTTATACGCAGGGGCTTTTTGTCATAGGTTGTGGTCCAGTTGCCACGGACTTTTACTTTTGCGTCGGCATTTTCAATTGTTATATTGTCGTTTTTGTCCTTGACCGTTACAAGGCAATCCTCATAATACGGTGCAGGTGGCATTACATAATTGGGAGTCCATGTTGCAATATCTGCGGCAACGTGGGGTGCAACAGGCTTTTCCACGAAATCCATAACATTATCGGCTTTGTTTTTCGTTTCAATGCTGATTAATGCAACGCCTTTTCCTGTATCGCTTTTTTCCTCATCGGCGGGAACTGAATTCTCCGCAGCAGTGGACTGTGAGGGATTTTCCGCAGGTGCAGACGGAGTATCTGCGGAACAGCTCCAGAATACGGAGGAAAGTGCAATTATGGGTATAATCCAATTTCTTTTCTTCATAATTTTTCTCCTGAATAAGCTAAGGGTATCGCAGAACGATACCCTATATTAATTATTCGCTGTAATTTTCACGCAGGAATTTAATTTCCTTAGCGTAACCCTCAATGTCATTGGGAGTTTCAAGAATAAAAGGCAAGTTTTTCAACATCGGGTGGTTGATAACTCGGATAAGTGCATCTGCTCCGATTTGTCCCTCACCGATTTTAGCGTGTCTGTCCTTGTGGCTTCCCATAGGATTAAGGCTGTCATTGAGGTGAATTGCTTTCAGCCTGTGAAGTCCGATTACACGGTCAAATTCCTCTAAAACTCCGTCAAGATTATTGACAATGTCATATCCTCCGTCCCACACATGGCAGGTATCAAGGCATACTCCAAGCTTATTTTCAAGCTCCACACCGTCAATTATTGCACGGATTTCCTCAAAGCAGCGTCCCATTTCAGAGCCTTTGCCAGCCATAGTTTCAAGGAGAACAGTTGTAGTCTGCTCTCCGGTAAGGCACTCATTGAGCTGCTCCGTAATAAGTTTTATTCCCACATCTGTACCCTGTTTTACATGAGAGCCTGGGTGGAAATTGTAATAATTATTTGGAGTGGCTTCCATGCGGATAAGGTCGTCAGCCATAGCCTCTCTTGCAAACTGCCTGATATTTTCATCGGCGGCACAAGCGTTCATTGTGTATGGTGCATGAGCCACTAATTTGCCGAAATTGTTGGATTTCAGAATTTCACCGAGAGCATTTGCATCAGCGGAATCAATTGCCTTTGCATTTCCGCCACGGGGGTTTCTTGTGAAAAAAGCAAATGTATTTGCATCAATATCAAGAGCCTGCCTGCCCATAGCTTCATAGCCCTTGGAATAAGAAAGATGACATCCTATATAAAGCATAATTTTACCTTATTCGATTGTAACCTTTTTCATAATCTGAGGTGTAAGTGGGCAGTCAGCGTAATTCTTAGGCTGTTCTGCAATTTCGTCAACAACCTCAATACCCTCTACAACCTTGCCGAAAGCGGCATACTGACCGTCAAGGTATGGAGCATCATCGTGCATAATGAAGAACTGTGAGCCTGCTGAATCGGGGTGCTGAGCACGAGCCATTGAGAGAACACCTCTTGTATGCTTTAAGTCGTTCTGAATACCGTTAGCTCTGAATTCGCCCTTGATATTCCAGCCTGGACCGCCTGTGCCGTTACCCTTGGGGCAGCCGCCCTGAATCATAAAGCCTGAGATTACACGGTGGAATGTAAGTCCGTCATAAAATCCCTGCTTTACAAGCTTTTCAAAGTTTGCACAGGAAATAGGAGCGATTTCGGGATAAAGCTCCAGTTTAATCTTCTTTCCGTTTTCCATTTCAATAATAACCATTGTTTTTACCTCCATTAATCAATTACTATAACAAAATCAGGCGGAATTGTAGCAACCTCATTGCCCTCTTCATCGTAAACTCTGTGGTCATTGCCGTCAAATCCGGGTGGAATTGTAGGAAATTCCGTAACATTTTCCGTTGAAGTTTCGGTTCCTGTGGTGTTTTCCTCGGAAACTGTTGAAGTTGTGGTTCCGTCAGGATTATTGAAATCAAATTCCGTTGGATTTGTTGATTCCGTTGTATCAGCGGCATCGGGATTTTCCGAAGTTGTTTCCCCTGTTTCGGATGTTTCTTCGGATACTTCCTCGGATAAGTCCTCGGATGTTTCCTCAGCATAGATAGGCTTGCCGAAGAAATCGTAACCTATTGACTGGGCTTGTGTTTCTTCCACATAATCCTGAGGAATTGAAGGATGAACTATAGTGTAATCTGCTTGCTGTGAGTTGTTTGCTGCTGAATTATTTTTTTGGGGAGTTTGGGGATTGCCCATACAGCTTTTTCCCGCCATTAAAACCAGCATAAAAGCACCAATTCCACAGCACCACGAAATAATTCTTTCCTTATACAATATGTTTCACCGCCCTTTATCCTTTTTGATACTGTAGGGCATCTCTAAAAACCCCTTTTGAGAAAAACAGCTATGCACGACATCTGCTGCGTCAATCTCCCTCGGAGTGCCGCAGCACACCTTCGGCAGGTTTCCTTGCAGCTACCGCCCCTATCTGTTTTTTCTTTAATCAAACGGGTTTTTAGAGATGCCCTGTAAATATTATATCTTATATTATAGATTTTGTCAAGCTGTTTTTTGTATTTACCACAAACATATTGACAAATTGTGATGATAGGGATATAATAATTATATGGGCTGAAAAGCTCGGAAAAAATGAGAGGACGTATATTATGAAGTATTTGAAAAAATCCGCTGCAAGCATTGCTGCTGTGATGATTGCGGCAAACAGTTTAGGCTATATGCCTTACAATGCCGTTGATATGCCTGCGATAACTGCTAATGCGGCTGATATTGTGGCAACAGGCGACTGCGGTGCTGAGGGCGATAATGTCAAATGGCAGCTTGACAGCGAGGGTACACTCGCTATCAGCGGCACAGGTGAAATGAGTACAACATATTTCGGGGAACAGGAATTAGGAAAAGATGAAAACGGAATTATCCCTGTAGACATTAAGAAAGTTGTAATTGAGGACGGAGTTACTTCAATAAGCGGAACTGCTTTCAATGGCTATAGAATGAATGAAATTGAAATTGCAGATAGCGTAACAAGTATCGGAAAATTTGCATTTTATAATTGCCCAAATCTTACCGAAATTACATTACCGAAAAACCTTAAGGAAATTTCACTTTATGCATTTACTGATTGTACTGCTCTTGAAAATATAACAATTCCTGCAAGTGTAGCTGTTATTGGTGAAAATCCTTTTTATGGCTGTACTTCGCTAAATAAAATTATTGTTGAAGATAATAATTCAGACTATGTTTCTGTTGACGGTGTGCTTTATACTAAGGATATGACACGTATCATATCATATCCTATCGGCAAGACATTGACTGAATATAACATTCCTGACACCGTCAAAGAAATCGGCGGCGGAGCATTTGGCTGTGAAACAGATTTAACCAATATAATAATTCCTGACAGCGTAACGTATATAGGGGAGGAAGCATTCAGCGAATGTAATGGCATAACAAGTATCACAATTCCTAAAAATGTTGCAAACATTGGGGAATACACATTTTTCAAATGTGCAGTGCTTGAAAAGATAGTTATAGAAAATCCCGACTGTGCTATTTATGATTATTCCTATACAATTTGCAATACAGCAAAGTCATTGACAGGCACTGATTCTAAATATCAAGGTAATTACGACGGCACAATCTACGGCTATGCAAACTCCACAGCACAGGCATACGCTGAGAAGTACAGCAGAAAATTTATTGCTCTTGATGAAAAGCCTGCTGCTGAAATAGTGGCTTCGGGCGACTGCGGTGCTGAGGGCGATAATGTCAAATGGCAGCTTGACAGCGAGGGTACACTCACTATCAGCGGCACAGGTGCAATGAAAAGCTGGGCATTAAATTCGCCTTGGAGTGAATATTCTGCCAATATTTCAAAGGTTATAATTGAAAAAGGCGTTACCGCTATAGGGGAGCAGGCTTTTAGCGGCTGCGGAAAAATAACGGAAATCACAATTCCCGATAGCGTTACAAATATCAAAACAGGTGCATTTTTTGAATGTGCAGGCTTAACTTCCATTGAAATTCCCGAAAGCGTTACAGAAATTGGACATTCGGTATTCTACGGCTGTGTTAACTTGAAAGAAATCACTCTCCCAAGCGGTGTTGAAACCATAAACAGCGGAGTATTCAGAGATTGTGAAAGCCTTGAAATAATTACATTTCAAAAAATGTCACAAAAGTTGATTTTGCAGCATTGTGCAATTGTTCGAATTTGAAATCGGTTACTTTTGAAAATCCCGAATGTAAAATTGCCGATGCGGAATATACTATCTGCAATTCTCACGATTTTGATACAAAGGAAAATGTTTTCAACGGTGAAATCCACGGCTATGCAAACTCCACAGCACAGGCATACGCTGAGAAGTACAGCAGAAAATTTATTGCTCTCGATGAAAAGCCTGCAACAGCTGATTTAGGCGATGTAAATGGTAATGGTTCTGTTGATTCCTCTGACGCTTCTCTTGTACTTGCTGAATATTCAAAAATCCAGACAGGCGGAGCAGGTGAATTTACAGAGAGCCAGCTGAAATCCGCTGATGTTAACAAAGACGGTGTTGTTGATTCAGCTGACGCATCAAAAATCCTTGCATATTACGCTATGATTTCCACAGGCAAAGAGCCTTCATGGGATTGATGATAATGCGTAATTATTTTAAAGAGCCTTTAGCTTTTAGCCGTTAGCCGTTAGCTTTTAGAACGGCAAGTTAATTAAGGGCATCTCTAAAAATTATGGACGGTGGAAATTTTTCTGCCGTTCATTTTTTTGCACGATGATATAATTCGCAGTGACAGGTTGAGCCGTGTCCGCAATTTCGGTACGAAATTCAGGTTTTTTCATAATCTTACGGGCGGATAATATCCGCCCCTACAAAAATATCATCACATACTAAAAAGGACGGCAGAAAAATCCACCGTCCATTAATTGCAAATTATGAATTAAGCCACCGTTTCCAAAAGCTAAAGGCTAACAGCTAATGGCTAAAAGCTTTTAAAATAATTGCTCATTATCCAAACTTAACCGCCTTGACCTCGTGGATACTCATGCGGAGATTATTTGTTCCGCCGAGGGAGAATACAATTTCAGCATCAGCCGCAGTAACAGCTGACTCGATTTCCTTTTCATATGGGGATTTTGTGCCAGTTCCTACAAATGTATCCTCGAAAATTACTTCCCCTGTGGATTTACTGCGGATTACAAAGGGAATTTCCGCACCGTCACTTGTTTCAATCTTAAAGCTAAGACGGTATTTTCCGCCCTTTTTAATGTCAATTCCGCTTACAAATGCCTGTATGGACTCTATTTTATCGCCGCCGTCTACGGTTGTGATGTGATAGGAGTTATCCCATTCGGAGTAGTAAGCTGACATATTCGCAGTATCATCGGTTTCAGATGAGAAAACAGCGTCAGCGGCAACATTCAGACCAATCTGGCTTGACTCCATACCAAGTGCCTGACAGATTTTATCAGCAAGAACATATGCACTGTTCTGCTGTGTAACAGGGGAGGGGTGCCAGTCGGAACCGTAGCCGTCAGACTGTGTATGAGTAGCCGATTTATATGACATAATCCTGTCATAACCTGATTCAGCTTTAAATGCGGCAACGGCTTTTTCTATGTAGGGATACATTTCTGTGCAGCCCATAGTTCCCACGGTGCAGATGATATACGCATCGGGGTTCATCTCGTGAACGTGTGCGAGGAATTCAGCGTATTTTTCGGCATATTCCTCACCTCTGACCTCGTAATCCTTAGAGCAGTAGGTGTTGTCGTTTGTGCCGAGATTTATTACGATTACATCATTATCCTGCTTGCTGAAATCCCACGGAGTTTTATAGCTGCCGATTTTTCCTACATAGTCGTAATAATCGGGAACAAGGCTGTCTGTAACGGCATCTCCTGTGGAGCTGTAACCCGAAACAATGCCGTGACCGCTGTAGGAAACTGCACTATATTCGGCATCAAGCTGTTTTGCGGTGAGGTAAGCGTAGGATTTCATAAAATTCTCTGTGGAAGTCATAAATCCTTCGTACTGACTTGCACCCTCAACACCGTATGCACAGGTGATTGAGTCGCCGATAAATTCGATTGAAAGGTCTTTTTTAGCAGTTGGAGCAACGGGAACGGGAGCGTCGGAATTTACCTTAATACTGCTGACTCCCACAGCACCGTTATTTGCCTCTGAAAGGTGGATAACCTTTACAACGGCATTTCTTGCGGTATTTCCCTCGAAAAGCTTAACTGTTTTTTCTTTTTCACTTAAAAGCTCGTCAAGGATAATTTCATCGTCAACAATTACCGCATATCTTGGGCGGTATTTTTCATCACTTTCTGTGTGACCGTCGCCATTTATGGTGATTTCCGCAGACTTTGCGTTCACCTTGAATTCAACAGCAGAACCACTCTGAACAAGCCATGTTATCTTGTCCTTGTCATAGATATTTCTGCCGATATATTTAGTATTGCTGTCGGTTATGCCGATTACCTGCTCTGAAAATTCACCTGTGCCGGCGATGAAACTTTCACGCATTTTAATGAGGTCATAAACGTCAATTACGTTATCACCTGTCAAATCCTGTCCGTCCTTGAAATCAGTTTCACCAAGGAGTGCGGAGCTTAATTCTTTAAGGTCATCTGCGGTATATTCAGAAACCGCATATGCAGTTGTCCCTGCCAGTGTTAAAGCAGAAATAAAAGCGGCTGCATGACTAAAGCGTTTTTTCATGTTTTTCCTCCAAGTATATATTTTAGTTAATTAACGAAAGGTTAATTTATAGATTAACCCGACTTTCTTTTTCTCTATTATTTAATTATACACCTTTTTTTTACGGATTTCAATAGGATTTTACAATTTTAAAATGAAAAAATTATATCATCTGATGTACATATCTGCTGATTGACTAAAATTGAAAAATCTGATATAATATAGCTATACGAAAGGAGAAAAATGAAATGGAAGAAAATATTCAGGCAACAACCGATGTTCCCGTGCAGGAAGTCATTCAGGAACACGTTGATAAAGCATCAGGATTTTTCACAGATGTTGTGGAATATTTCAAGGGTATCCTGCCGCAGCTGATAATTGCGGTAATTGTTCTCGTAATCGGCATTATTATGGCAAGGATTATAAGCCGAATTATAGGCAAGGGAATGAAAAAGTCCAATATGGATAATGCGGCTCAATCGTTCCTCGTGTCGGTTATACGAATTATTCTTTATACAGTCGTGGGAATTATGGTGCTGTCAGTACTCAATGTCCCCATGTCCTCGATTATTACAATCCTCGGTGCGGCAGGACTTGCTGCCAGCCTTGCATTGCAGAATTGTCTTACAAATCTCTGCGGAGGCTTTATTCTGCTGTTTTCCAAGCCTTTTTCCGCCGGTGATACGGTGGAACTTGACGGCACCGTGGGAACTGTTGAGGCTATCGGTGTTCTTTACACAAAAATTTCAACCTTTGACGGAAAGACAATTCTTATTCCAAACGGAAATGTCACATCTGCAAGGCTTATAAATTACACGGAAACTCCCACAAGACGAGTTGATTTGACTTTTGACATAAGCTACAATGCGGATTATAACCTTGCACGCTCACTTATTTTGACAGCGGCAATGGAAAATCCACTTATTCTTACAAATCCTGAACCTGTAGTGCGTATGGCGGCTCACAAGGAAAGTGCAATTGCAATTGATGTCCGTGTGTGGGTGAAAAATGACGATTATTCAGAGGTGAAATACACTCTGAATGAGGAAGTGAAGCGGATTTTCGACAGAAACGGAATTGAAATCCCATACAATCAGCTTGATGTTCATATTATTAACTGAGGTGGAAAATGGTAACAGATATAGCAATAATCGGCGGCGGAGCGTCGGGACTTACAGCCGCAATATCCGCCAAAGAAGCCAACAGGTCGGCAAAAGTGACCATTGTTGAGAAATTGCCAAGAACAGGCAAAAAAATCATTGCATCGGGAAACGGCAGATGCAATTTAAGCAATATGAAGCTTTCAGAGCGTAACTTTCACGGCTCTGTCAATGCCCTTGAAATTATCGGGAAAATGCCCGATTATACGTCGTTTTTCACGGATTATCTCGGTGTGCTGTGCGTTGGCGGAAGCGAGGGCAGAGAGGGTGGAATTTACCCTGCAAGCAATAGTTCAAATACCGTTGTCAATGCTATGCGTCTGAAACTGGAAGAACTGGGAATCGAGGAAATATGCGGCTGTGAAGTCAGCGGAATTATCCCTGAAAATGGCGGATTTACGCTGATTTGCGGCGATGATAATATTCGCTGTAAACGGCTTATTGTTGCCGCAGGAGGATATGCCGCACCGACTTTCGGAACTGACGGCGGAGTTATGCGAATTTTGAAGAATATGGGCTACAAAACCGCAAAAATCTGCCCTGCCGTTGCCCCATTGCGGGTTAGTCCCGATATGCTTAAAGGCTTGAAGGGAATTCGAGTTAAAGGCGAAATATCGGCAATTTCGGGCGGTAAAACTCTCCGCACCGAAAGGGGAGAAATCCAGTTCAACGACAACAATATTTCGGGAATCTGCGTTTTCAATCTTGCCTATCTTTTTGCTGAATATGAGGGAAAATTGACGCTGAAAGCCGATTTGCTACCCGATATGCCGTGGAATTCCCTTAAATCCTATCTTGAAAATATCAGAAAAAGCCGTGGAAATCTTCCCATTGAAGAACTTCTGACGGGAATTTTCGTTAAAAATCTTGCTCTGTACATTGTGAAAAAATCTCTTGACAGACCCCTTACGGATAAGATTTCAGCTTTGAAAAATAACGAAATATCGGCAGTAATCAGCTGTATTAAGGCACTTGAATTTGAAGTCAGCGGCTGTTCACCGTGGCAGAATTCCCAGACAACTATGGGAGGAATTCACAGTTCATGCGTTGACGGAAATCTGCAATCCAAACTCCACAAGGGTATGTACCTTTGCGGCGAAATTCTCGATACGGCAGGTGACTGCGGCGGCTATAATCTGCAATGGGCGTGGTCGTCGGGTATGCTTGCAGGGGGAAACTGCGGTAAATCGCTGAAAGGAGCGAAAAAATGATTCGTGTGAATAATATAAAAGTTCCTCTCGGATTTGATTTTTCAAATCTGAAAGGGATTTGCACAGGACAGTTGAAAATCCCCGAAAAATCGCTGATTTCCGTTAAGCTTTCAAAAAAATCCGTAGACGCAAGACGAAAAAGCGACGTTCATTTTATAATTTCCCTTGACATTTCCGCAAAGGGGGAGCAAAAGCTGTTGAAACAGCTGAAAAATGCAGTTCCCGTGGAGGAATTCAACTATAAAATTCCAAGGGTAAATGCCGAAAAATCGCCTGTTATCGTTGGTTTCGGACCTGCGGGAATGTTTGCCGCACTTGTCCTTGCAATGGCAGGAGTGAAGCCCATTGTCCTTGAACGTGGGCAGGACGTTGACAGCCGTGTAAAATCTGTTGAAAACTTCCAGAACGGCGGAAAACTCAACCCCGAGTCAAATGTCCAGTTCGGAGAGGGCGGTGCAGGCACATTTTCCGACGGAAAACTGACTACGGGAATTAAGGATAAGCGAATTCAGACGGTTCTGAAATGGCTTGTGGAGTTCGGTGCACCCGATGAAATCCTCTATCTTGCAAAGCCTCACATTGGTACGGATAAACTTCGTGACACGGTGAAAAATCTCCGAAAGCGTGTAATTGAGCTTGGGGGAGAGGTGAGGTTTGGAGCGAAATTTGACGGATATACTGCGGAAAACGGCTGTATTACGTCAGTTTCCTATTCCGATAGTCAAGGCAGCCATTCCATTGAAACGGACAATGTAATTCTTGCCACAGGTCATAGTGCGAGGGATATTTTTGAAATGCTCTATGAAAAAAATGTGGATATGTCACAGAAAAATTTTGCGGTGGGAGTTCGTATCGAGCATCTGCGAGAGGATATTGACAGGGCGATGTATGGCGATTTTGCAGGAAATCCTGCCCTGAAAGCCGCTGATTATAAGCTGGCGGTTCATCTGCCCAATGGCAGAGCGGTGTACACGTTTTGCATGTGTCCCGGCGGCGAGGTTGTGGCTGCATCTTCCGAGGAGGGACGGCTGGCAGTTAACGGAATGAGCTGTTTTGCCCGAAATGCCGTGAATTCCAACAGTGCATTGCTGGTAAATGTCACTCCCGAAGATTTCGGCAGCGAACATCCTCTTGCAGGTATGTATTTTCAGCGTGAAATCGAGGAAAAAGCCTTTATTGCAGGCGGCTCTGACTATTCCGCACCTGCTGTTCTTGTGGGAGATTTCCTTGAAAATCGGCTGTCTGCGGAGTTCGGCAAGGTAAAGCCCAGTTATCGCCCAAAGGTTAAATTTACTATGCCAAGTGAATACCTCCCCGATTTTGTATGCAGTTCCCTTAAATCGGGAATCGTGGAAATGGGGCGAAAAATCAAGGGATTTGACAACGAGGACGCTGTTCTCACAGGTGTTGAGAGTAGAAGCAGTTCCCCTGTGCGTATAAACAGGAATGAAGAGCTTCAATCCCTGTCTGTAGGCGGATTATTCCCCTGTGGTGAGGGTGCAGGCTATGCAGGCGGAATTATTTCTGCGGCAGTTGACGGTATGAAATGTGCCGAGGCTGTACTGCAACGACTATAAAAAAGGAGTGACGTTATGAAAATCAATGTTATCGGCGGCGAAATGGATAAAAGGGAAATTGATAAATATATTTCTTATGTGAAAGAAAAGCATTGCGGCAGGCAGATAAGAGAGCTTGAAATCACCATAGACGGCGAATTTGTCGGTCTTAAGGCAGTTTTTGCCGATACTGATTTTCAGCGTGCTTTTCGTTCAGCGGATTATCTTGTAGATGATATAAATAAAATGAATGACGCAAAGCAGAGTGAGCATTACGAAAAAAAGCGTCATTCCGTTGAGGAGAACTGAAAATGACACTTACAAATATTGGAACGGTCAAGGAAATTCTTGGCAGGCACGGATTTAATTTTTCCAAGGGATTGGGACAGAATTTCCTCATAAATCCCGATGTTTGTCCAAGAATTGCAGAAATGGGAAATGCCCGTGAGGGGTATGGAATACTGGAAATCGGCACGGGAATAGGCGTTCTCACAAAGGAGCTTGCCCTCCGTGCGGATAAGGTATCGGCGGTGGAAATTGACGCTCGTCTTATGCCTGTTTTAGACGAAACCTTGAAAGAGTTTAATAATATAAAGATATACAATGAGGATGTGATGAAAGCCGATTTACAGCAGATTATTGCCGATGATTTTGCAGGTCTTAATGTGGCTGTATGTGCAAATCTGCCCTATTACATCACTTCACCTGTGATTATGCTGTTGCTGGAAAGCCGTCTGCCCATTGATTCAATTACGGTTATGGTGCAGAAAGAGGCTGCACAGCGGCTTTGTGCCAAGGTTGGCAGCCGTGAATCGGGAGCAATCACCGTTGGAGTTAACTATTACGGCTCGGTGAAGCAGCTTTTCGGGGTATCCCGTGGCAGCTTTATGCCCTCTCCAAATGTGGATTCTGCGGTAATCCGAATTGACATTGACAAGGAGCATCGCCTTACAGAGGAGGAGGAAAAATTCTTTTTCCGCATGGTCAAGGCTGGATTTTCACAGCGAAGAAAAACTCTTGCAAATTCTCTTTGCTCTATGCTGGGAATTGCTAAAAATGACGTATATTCGGCACTTTCTGGACTTGGAATATCCGAATCCGTCCGCATTGAGGCACTGACCATGGAGCAGCTTATGGCTCTTGCAAAGGAACTTATGAAATATTAACACAAAAAATAACTCCCACGGAAAAAAAGGCGATAGCCATAAAGAAGTAACTCCAGAGAAGAAAACGTCTTCTCTGGAGTTTATTTGTATGACGGGCATATCAAAGCTCTGTGGTGAAAGTCCACCGAGGCGTAGTTACCGACGAACTTTAGAGCGACTTGCAAGTTTCACATCGTGAGGTGTGGGAGAGAAGAAGCAATAGCGAAATCGTAGCCTGACG
>JAFSBM010000133.1 GCA_017437285.1 Ruminococcus sp.
AATTATAGTGAACGTCAAATATAATTTGACATTCACTATAATTAATGATTTAAAGTGCCTCGCACATCCGCAAACTAAAGTTTGCTCCGTGCGGATCGGCAAATAGCAAACGCCAAAAGATTTTGTCGTTTGCTATAATTACATGGCTAATACGGGACGTTCTGTGCAGAGCGTCCCATATATTTTATAATGCCACTTGACAGAATTAAAGAAAAGATATATAATTAAAGTGGTTCAGTATGTGAACCCTCAGACATTATCCCCCCAAGTTATTTTAAGGAGATTAATATGAAAAGGAAATTTTTAGGTTTAGTTACAGGTACAGCACTTGCTTTAAGCCTTTCTGCTGCACCTATATGTGCAAATGCCGCAACTCCCGAAGAAGCGGCTGCTCTGGCTCGCTCAATGGGACTTCCCGAAAGCCTCATTCAGGCTGGCTGGAATAAATATTATGAGGACCCCTCAATGTATCCCCCTGAGCTTATCGACAGCTATATGGCTACTTTGAGAAGCATGAATCAGGAAATGATTGACCAGCTTCTTGCTGATAACGGCTATGCCCCTGCTGCTCCTGCAACAACTGCTCCACCGCAGACGCAGGAAAATGTAACCACTACAACTACAGCTGCAAATGGAAATGATACCGCTACTGAACCCGATGCCGATGATAACAATAATTCATCGGAGGAAAAACCAAATGACAAAAATCAGAGCAGTGAAAATACAAATAAAGGCGATACTATCACAATTACACTTCCCGACGGTTCAACTTTTGACCGTATCAGCTCCAAGGATTTTGCCGCAATGAGCCTTGATGAAAAAAGAGCATACATTGCAACTCTTACTCCTGAGCAGAAAACAGCATTCCTCAGCAATATGACTCCAGAAGATTACAAGAGCCTTATAAAGCAGCTGCCCATTGACAATAAGGCTGAGATTATTGACGGTATGGCTGATATTACAGGTCAGCTGGGATTGACTTTAAGCGTCGATGAACTTACCGATGACAATTTCGTGCTTTCAATGAAAGACCAGGACGGCAAACTTGTTGCACAGAGTGCCGCCAGCGATACCGTTGCCGCTACAGGCTATGACAGACGTGGTATTCTTGCTCTTGCCGCTGCTCTTGCCGCTATGGGAATTGCAGGAACAGCTTACATTGTAAACAAATCCTTTGGCGGAAAAGAGGTCTGAAATGGCAGAGAACACACAGAAAAAAGGAAGAAATCCTGCTCTTTACATTATAACACCCTTTATGGTTTCTCTTGTATGTGCAGGAATTACCGTTGCAGCGGCTATTAAGCCAATGGACAAGCTTAAAACTTATATTAATATTGCTTTTATGGATAGCCTGAAATCAAATCCCCTTGATGAAGATTCGGGACTTGTCATAAAGGAAAACGATATTATAACCGACTACACAGGAAAAACCTCCGAAACAGGTGAGCCTGACCGCCCCACTTTCGGCGAACTTTATGCCCTTGTGAATACTGATGCCATTGGAATGAATATCCCGATTTACTGGGGAACAACATCTGAACTTCTGGAAGTTGGTGCTTGTCAGTCGTCAAGCTCTGTTGTTTTCGGTACAGAGGGAAATTCCGTAGTTTCCGCCCACGTTGACACCTATTTTGCAGATTTAGACAAGCTCAAAGAGGGCGACGAGGTGACTATCTACACAAATTACGGTAAATTCACCTATGAGGTATCGGAATTAATTCAGTTCACAAGCAAAAATAAGAAATATATCGCTCCCACAGAAGACGACAGGCTGACAATTTACACCTGCAAGAGGGATTTGCTCGGTGCATCTGACAGCAGAATCGGTGCTGTCTGCAAGCTGACAAAGAGAGAATTCTACACAGAAAAGGAGGGCGAATAATTATGAAAAGCAAAGGTTCATATATCAGTTCATTTATCGTCACTCTGCTCCTTGTGTTTAGTTTACTTGCGTCAATTGGCTGTCTGACTGCGAAAAAGTTTGCAACTGCCGATAATCTCATAAAGCTTACAGAGCAGAAAAATTTAAGTTCCGTTGTAAATAAAGAACTTGAAAAGTATTTCACGGAAAAATATGCCGATACGGGAATTCCTGCTGAAATCTATATGAAAAATATCAGCGATGAATACCTTAAAATGACAATCAGCGGAGAAATCCGTTACGGATTTGCTGTTCTCAACGGCGAAAATGTGAAAATGCACGAGGGTATTCCTGCAAATACCGACCTTGAAAAGAGCATTACAGAATATTACGAAAACTACGCTGACGAAACGGATTACGAGATAAAGGACGAAAATGACCCGTACTATCAGAAGCTTGCAAAATCAAAGAATGAGGCTTTCAAGGTCATTGAGGAATACTGCGATGTATACAAATTAAATGCCCTTGAAAATCACGGCATACTGAAAAAGGTTAAGCCGATTTACGTCAAACTCCCTACATTGTCGATTACCTGCCTCGGAGCATCTGCATTTCTTGCACTTCTGCTTTTAGTTTGCAACTTCAAACGCTTAAAGGACGCTCTTTACTGGCTGGGTACAGCTTTCCTCTGTTCGGGAATTTTCGGCTTAATCCCCTGCCTGTATCTCCTCAAAAGCAACTATTTCGCTGCATTTTCAATTAAGCAGGCACAGATTTTCACCGCTTATACAACGGCTATGGAAACTTTCACACAGGCATTTATGAAAAGTTCAATTATTTTAATAGCTGCCGCTGTTTTATTCTACATCATTTTCTCAATCTGTTCTGCTTTTTCTGCAAAATCAGAAGATAAAGCCGCAGATAAAACAGATGAAAAGAAAACTGAGTCAGCTGAAAAATAATATTTTCAAAATCAAAGAAAATATTTCTCTAAACTATTGCATTAATTTCCAAAATAGTGTATAATTATAGTAAGCGAATAAATCCGCTTACTATAATATTTTTTAATGCCTTGCACATCCGCTTGCAATGCAAGCTCTGTGCATATCGGCAAATAGTAAACGCCAAAATAATTTGTCGTTTACTATGTAAGCGTTCTATGCTATTATTAAAAAGGAGTAGATAAAAATGTATAACGATCTTATGGATTCTATCGGATTTGTATCCCAGTACGATGAAGCTGTTGGTGCAGCTATGGACAAGGAGCTTGCAAGACAGCGTCGTAACCTTGAGCTTATTGCCAGCGAAAATATCGTATCACCTGCTGTTATGGCTGCTATGGGCAGCGTTCTCACTAACAAGTACGCTGAGGGTTACCCAGGAAAGAGATACTACGGCGGCTGTCAGTGCGTTGACGAGGTTGAGGAAATTGCTATCAGCAGAGCTTGCGAGCTTTTCGGTGCTAAGTATGCTAACGTACAGCCCCACTCTGGTGCTCAGGCTAACACAGCTGTTTACTTCGCTGTTCTCCAGCCAGGCGATACAGTTCTCGGTATGAGCCTTGCAGACGGCGGACACCTTACACACGGTTCACCCGTTAACCTTTCAGGTAAATACTTCAACTTCGTTTCATACGGTCTTGACGATGAAACAGAGATGATTAACTATGATACAGTTTACAAGCTTGCTGCTAAGCATAAGCCACGCCTTATCGTTGCAGGTGCTTCCGCTTATCCAAGAGCAATCGACTTCAAGAAGCTTTCTGAAATCGCACGTTCTGTTGGTGCATTACTTATGGTTGATATGGCTCACATTGCAGGTCTTGTTGCTGCTGGCGTTCACGAGTCACCTGTTCCTTACGCTGACATCGTAACAACTACAACTCACAAGACTCTCCGTGGACCAAGAGGCGGTCTTATCCTCACAAACAACGAGTATCTTGCTAAGAAGATTAACTCCGCTATTTTCCCCGGAACACAGGGCGGCCCTCTCATGCACACAATTGCTGCTAAGGCTGTATGTTTCGGTGAGGCTCTCAAGCCTGAGTTCAAAGACTATCAGAAGAGAATCGTTGAGAACGCTAAGGCTCTCGCTGACGGACTCCTCAAGAGAGGTTTCAACCTCGTTTCAGGCGGTACAGACAACCACCTTATGCTCGTTGACCTCCGTCCTTTCAACATCACTGGTAAGGAGCTTGAGCATCGTCTTGATGAGGTTTATATCACAGTTAACAAGAACGCTATCCACAATGACCCTGAAAAGCCATTCGTAACAAGCGGTATCAGAATCGGTACTCCTGCTGTTACAACTCGTGGACTTGGCGTTGAGGAAATGGAAAAGATTGCTGAGTACATCTTCCTCTGTGCTACAGATTTCGAGAACAAGGCTGACGAAATCCGTGCAGGCGTTAATGCTATCTGCGAGAAATTCCCACTTTATAAGTAAAATTACCAAGGGGCGGACTTCTGTCCGTCCCTGTGTTTTATGGAGAAATTATGAAATATACACTTTTAACATTGCTTTTATCAACATTTTTATTTGCTGCCACAGGATGTAAAAGTTCTGATGAAGCTGCACAAACTCAATCACCCACAGAAACAGTTACAACAACTGTTACAACAGCGACTGAAACTACATCAACACAGCAAACTACAACAACTCTGACAAAACCAACCGAAACTACAACATCTCAGACAACGTCAACTGAAACTACAACGACACAACAACCTACTACAACTCAGATAACGTCAACTGAAACTATAACAATACAAGAAACTACAACTGCTGTAATTACAGAAACTACTACAGAAGATACTGAAAGAGAAATTCTTGAATCTTTCTATACTGAAACGTTTGGTGACCTAATGGAAGATTATATAATTTTTGACGGCACTCAACATATTACATATAAAAATGAAGCTGACTATTTAATGCATAATGCAGAACCCTATTCAGATTCTCTCTACGGTCAGATTACTTGTGAAGAAGATGTTATAAAAATTGCTCGGGAAATTTTTGCAATAGAACGTGGAGATGAATTTGTAGAACAAATTGAATCAGAATATATAGAAATACAAGGCGAACTTGTGAGATATGAAAGGGATGTACCACCATATTCTGTTAAATATTACAAAGAATATGATGTGTGGTATATAAATCCAAATGCACCCTCTGGCGTAACAGAAAATGGAATAAAATTCGGCACTCCTTCAATGCCGCCGTATCTGCTTATTCGTGGCAAGGACGGAAAAATTTTAGGAGCGTTAATTTAACAGGAGGAATACTTATGCAGAAACTGAACAACATTGACGGCGGAAAGCCTTTCGACTGGGGCAAAACTTCGCAGGATTACGCTAAATACAGAGATATTTACCCCGAAATATTTTATCAGAAAATCGCTGACCGAGGTCTATGCGTAAAAGGACAGAAAGTTCTTGATATAGGCACGGGTACAGGTGTACTTCCACGAAATATGTACCGTTTCGGGGCTGAGTGGACAGGTACGGATATTTCTCCTAATCAGATTGAACAGGCAGTTCAGCTTGCACAATTGCAGAATATGAAAATTGGCTTTATCCCATGCCCTGCGGAAGAAATCGACTTCCCCGAAAATTCATTTGATATTGCTACAGCCTGCCAATGTATTTGGTATCCCGACCATAAGATACTTGCTCCGAAGCTTGCAAAGATACTGAAAAAGGGCGGAAAATTTCTCATTCTTTATATGGCTTGGCTGCCTTATGAGGACAAAATCGCTGCACGAAGCGAGGATATTATTCTGAAATATAATCCCTCTTGGAACAGTTCAGGGGAAATCCGCAAGCCTATGTGGGTACCCGATGAATATCTCGAATTTTTCGATGTTACCTACCGTGAGGAATATGATGTAATGCTGCCATTTACCCGTGAAAGCTGGCACGGCAGAATGAGAGCCTGCCGTGGTGTAGGTGCGTCACTCTCCCCCGATGATTTGCAGCTGTGGGAAAATGAACACGGAAATATGCTTGAAAATGAAGCTCCGCCGCAGTTTGATGTGCTTCATTATGTGGCTATGGCGGAACTTACTTTAAAGGACGTGAAATAATGATTTTATCAGATAAAACAATTTTAAAAATGCTCGATGAAAAATCCCTTGTCATAAATCCTGTGACAAAGGAGCAAATTCAGCCTGCCAGCGTTGATATACGCCTTGGGAACACTTTCAGCGTTGTTGATGATACACCGTCAAATATCATAACACTTGACGGTCAGATAAACTACAAAACTATTACCACCGATACATATTTAATTATGCCTGGAGAATTTGTGCTTGCCACAACTATGGAATATTTCGAGCTGCCTGATAATCTCACCGCTTTCGTTGAGGGCAGAAGTTCCCTCGGACGTATGGGATTATTCATTCAGAATGCAGGCTGGGTTGACCCTGGATTTAAGGGCGAAATTACCTTGGAGCTGTATAATGCCAACAGATGTGCCATTGAATTAAAGGCTGGCAGACGTGTTGGACAGCTTGTTTTTGCGGAAATGGACGCTCCTGCCATTAACCCCTATAACGGAAAATATCAGGGACAAATGGGTGCGACAGGCTCACGAGTATTTATGGATTGCGATAAATAAAAGGAGAATTGAAATGGCATCACCTAAAGAACTTGCAGCATACATTATGGAACAGCTGTCAGAACTGGAGGAAATCCGCAATATACCGATGATGGGCGGATATATATTCTATTACCGTGAAAGAATTTTCGGCGGTATATACGGTAACGGCTTTATGGTGAAAATTACCGATGCAAGCCGAAAATATATGCCCGACAGCATTGCTGAACCGCCTTATGAGGGTGCTAAGCCCATGCTGCCTGTTACAATCCTCGATGATAGAGAGTTATTGCAGAAAATGGTGTGCGAAATGTACCCCGATTTACCCGAAAGAAAGCCGAGAAAGAAAAAATAATATGAAAAAAGTAATACTAATCTGCGGAAAAATATGCAGCGGAAAGTCATATTATGCCGCACAGCTGAAAGAAAAATATAATGCGGTGATACTCTCCACCGACGAGGCAACTTTTGACCTCATTGAAAATGAACAGGGTGAGTTTTACAACATTTTCGCTGCGAAAGTCAATTTATATCTGCGGAAAAAGGCGGCTGAAATTGTAAAATCGGGTGCAAATGTCATTCTTGACTGGGGTTTCTGGACTAAGCAGAATAGGCAGGATATTTCCCGATTTTTCGCAGATTCTGGAGTTGACTTTGAATGGCATTATATAGACGTTTCCGATGAAATGTGGCATAAGAATATCGAAAAACGCAACAAGAGAATTTCCGAGGGAAATGGCGGCTGTGATTTCTACGTTGACGAGGGGCTTTTCAACAAGGTGCAGAGCCTTTTTGAAGTTCCCGATAAAGCTGAGATTGATGTGTGGTATACATTAAAGGAGAAAAATTATGAAAAGCTGGACTGACTTTAAAAATGCAATAAACAGTAAAATACCTGCGCTTTACAGTGGTCTGAATAGTGGTGCTGATGAAGCTGATATATGCAATATTGAAAGAAAAATGAAAATTCTTCTTCCACAACAGCTTATTGAATTATACAAGGAAAATAACGGCGATGATGAAAATTTAATATGCGGAATTATTATGGGATTTCATTTTTACAGCATTGACGAAATGTATTCTGAATGGAAAACTTGGAAAGATATTTCTTCAAATCCTGATTTTATGAATGGCTATAAAGGCACTTCAACTCCTGAAAATTACATAAAAAAGATGTATGCAAATCCTAAGTGGATTCCCATTTGCGGTGACGGCAGCGGAAATCACATTGGTATCGACTTAGACCCCGATGTCAATGGAAAATCTGGGCAGATAATCACATTTGGCACAGATGAATCCAATAAAATAGTAATCGCTGAGGATTTGAATTCATTTTTTGAAAGACTCACCCGAATTGTGAACAGCAACCATTTTTCTATTGATGAATTTGACGATGAAAACGTCATTTCTCTCAATATCGACGAGGATTACGGTATTTTCCTTACCGATTACTTTAAAATGAATACCTCTGTCAAGTAACAGGAGAAACCAATGAAAATAAACTATATCCATGAGCCGACTGATTTACAATGCGGTCAGGCGGTACTCGCTATGCTGATTGGTACATCAGCTGAGGCAATATGCCAAATTATAGGCAATGACAGGGAAACTAATCTCCGTGAAATGAAAGATACTCTGCGGAATTTCGGCTTTACTGTTTCAGATGCCCGTGTGCCTGTAAAATGTAAGCACGAACTGCCGCCCCTGTGTATGCTGAGCCTTGAAACTCCCCGCTGCTGGCATTGGTCGCTGTACTGTGACGGTACATTCTATGACCCCGAACACGGTGTTATGGAGGATTTCCCCGAATCAAACCGCCGATACTACTGGAAAGTTACACCTCCGAAAAATCCCAGAAAAATTGCCTTGCTAATGGGCAGCAAAAAAGATAAAATTCTCCAATGCTTAAAGGCTGCCGGTTGGTATGAGGGCAGAAAAATTGATATTTCATTTATTGAAAAATACTATCAATCACAAAATGTTCAGCTAACTGACGGTGCAAAAGAGTTTATGCAGGAATTTTACGGCATTTCTGAGGAATGGCATTTCAGAAAAGGCGTATGGTATGAATTCAGCCTTTTTCCATTCAGGAATGTTCCTGATGAATTTGTGTATGATTATATGTATTCTTTCGCAGATAATCAGAAAAAAGCAGTAGAGCAAATTGCAGGTGAATATGTTGTAATTGTTGGCGAAATAGGATATTATTACCCTGCAAGAATATGGTTCGGAAGTAATAATAAAATATATACAACTCATGAATATGACGAAATAGTACACGTATACGACAACATAGTTGACCTGATTCTATACGATTTTGAAGATGAGTGGGAAAAAGCAATAATGTATTAAGGAGTGTTGAATATGTCCGCACCATTAGCCGATAAAATCCGCCCTAAAACTCTTGCCGATGTGGTCGGGCAGGAGCATATTCTCGCTGAGGGTAAGCCCCTGCGAAAAATCATTGACAGCGGAACTGTTCCCAATATGATTTTCTATGGACCATCGGGAGTTGGAAAAACTACCGTTGCCCGAATTATAGCCGAAAACTGCGGTATGTCCCTCTATAAGCTCAACGGCACAAATGCGTCAATCTCCGATATTAAAGATGTTGTTGCCGATATTGGCACATTTGGAAGTGAAAACGGTATTCTCCTTTACCTTGACGAAATTCAGTATCTCAATAAAAAGCAGCAGCAAAGCCTGCTTGAATACATCGAAAACGGCGATATTACGCTGATTGCCTCAACTACCGAGAACCCATACTTTTCCGTGTACAATGCGGTTATCAGCCGAAGTACAGTTTTTGAATTCAAGCCTGTTACTGCTGAACAGCTTATCCCTGCCATAAAGCGTGGATTTCGCATAATCGGCGAAGAATCGGGAATTACCGTAAATGTAACCGATGAAATCTGCCGCTTAATTGCATTCGGCTGCGGCGGTGATGTCCGTAAGGCAATGAATACAGTTGAGCTGTGTGTTCTCTGCGGCGATGCCTCTGAGGGTGCGGTTACTGTTACCGAGGACTCCCTGTCAGTTCTCGTTCAGCGGAGCAATATGCGATATGACCGTGACGGTGACCAGCATTACGACATCCTTTCCGCCTTGCAGAAGTCAATCCGTGGCTCTGATGAAAATGCCGCCCTCCACTATGCCGCACGGCTTATTGAGGCTGGAGATATAATTTCCCTCTGCCGCCGACTTCTCGTTATAGCTGCCGAGGACGTTGGTCTTGCCTATCCGCAGGCAATTGTTGTGACTAAAGCTTGTGTGGATTCCGCCTTGCAGCTGGGACTCCCCGAAGCACGAATTCCCCTTGCAGAGGCGATTATTCTCCTTGCAACTGCTCCGAAATCGAATAGTGCAGAATCGGCAATTGATGCCGCACTTGCTGATGTGAGAAGCTGTGACGCTCTCGAATTTCCTCGTCATTTGCAGAATAAGCACTTTGACGGCAAGGGTGCAAAAGTTGTGGGACAGCATTACCTTTATCCCCACGACTACCCCAACCACTACGTTAAACAGCAGTATCTCCCCGATGCCCTTGCAAACAGGGTGTATTACAATTTCGGTGAAAACAAAACCGAACAGGCTGCTTTACTTTATCGCAAGAAGATTTTGAGTGAAGCTGAATAAAGAAACAAATCCAGAGAAGATGCAATCACTTCTCTGGATTTTTACTTATAAATATTTGGATTTATCAACCACCAGGTGAACAGCTATCATACACTTTATAAATAATGCCATCCTCGTCATATTCCATATAATAGAAGTGTTCCAAATGGTCTGGCATAATCGGTCCATTATCAGTGTAAATGTAATATCCAACACTGCCTTTTTGATTTTTTATTATTTCCCCTAAATCAAAATCTCCGTATTTTTCTTCCACTTCATAAATGCTATTCTGTAAAATAGCCCAATCATTGTATTTATAATATGTAGAATGAGAAACCGCATATAGAACAGTTATTGCAATCAGAACAAAATTGATACTGACTGAAATGATTGCGGATTTCCATTTTTGCTTTCTGATTTTCCGTATAATAAACAAAATTACAGAAATGATAAGTCCCACTATTAAGAAAAAAAAGAACAATGTTATTCCAATCGTGAAATACCACGGATTCACTTTAAATCACCTCATCATATTTTTATATTTCATCAAATTAAGGGCATCTCTAAAAACTCGTTTGATTAAAGAAAAAACAGATAGGTACGGCAGTTGCAAGGAAACCTTCCGAAGGCGTGCTGTCGCACTCCAAGGGAGGTTGACGAAGCAGATGACGTGCATAGCTGTTTTTTCTCAAAAGGGGTTTTTAGAGATACCCTTAATTATAACAAATATTGAACACTCTGTCAATCCCTTAAACAACACAAAGCCACTTTTGACGCAATATCAAAAGTGGCTTTGTAATATTTTTAGAGATGCCCTTTATTCAGTTCTGACAATTATTTGAAGTAAGCTACGCCGCTTTCAAATATCTTCTGATCCTTGTTACCCTCTACGTTCTTGCAGATAAAGCCGCCCTTACGCTCGGAGTGTCCCATTTTACCGAATACTCTGCCGTCGGGAGATGTGATACCCTCGATAGCTTCAATTGAAGTATTTGGATTGTAGCGGATATCCATTGTAGGATTGCCCTCAAGGTCAACGTACTGTGTAGCAATCTGACCGTTGTTAGCAAGCTGCTGAATAAGACTTGCAGGAGCTACGAAGCGTCCTTCACCGTGTGAAATCGGTACACAATGAATGTCGCCAACCTCTGTGCCGTAGAGCCATGGACTCTTGTTTGACGCAATACGTGTATTTACCATCATTGACTGGTGACGGTTGATTGTATTGAATGTAAGTGTAGGTGAATCATCATTCATATCAACAATCTCACCGAAAGGCACAAGACCAAGCTTAACAAGTGCCTGGAAGCCGTTACAGATACCAAGCATAAGACCGTCACGGTTTTTGAGAAGCTCGTGAACTGCGTCCTTAATCTTAGGATTGCGGAAGAATGCTGTAATGAACTTACCGCTTCCCTCAGGCTCGTCACCGCCGCTGAATCCACCCGGAATCATAATAATCTGTGACTCCTTGATTGCCTTTTCAAAGTAATCAACTGACTGCTCAATATCGCCTGCAAACATATTGCGGATAATTACAGTTTCAGCTACAGCACCAGCCTTTTCAAATGCTCTTGCTGTATCGTATTCGCAGTTTGTACCTGGGAATACAGGAATAAGAACTCTTGGCTTTGCAAACTTTTCAGCTGATGCAAGCTTCTCAGTTCCTTTGAAGCTGTATTTAGCAGGTGTAACATCAGTTGTCTTAATTCTGCATGGGAATACAGGTTCAAGCTTGCCCTCCCATACTCTCTGGAGGCTGTCAAGACCAACAATATAATCAATTGTACAAATCTTGTAGCTGTCGATTACCTTACCGATTACGATTTCATCATCAGATGCCTCGCCAGTAAGCTCGATAATAAATGCACCATATGTGGGCTTGAATAATGTTTCGGGAGCAAGACGCTCTGTAAACTCAAATCCAAGCTTGTTACCGAAACACATCTTAGCAATACCCTCTGCAACACCGCCGTAGCCGATTGTCCAGATTGATGCTGCTCTGCCTGCGGAAATAATTTCCTCAACCTTGTCAAATACGCTCTTTACGCTGTCAAATACGGGAAGTCCGTTTTCGTCATACTTAGGAGCAATGTAGATAACCTTGTTTCCTGCTTTCTTGAATTCAGTTGAAACAACCTTATCAGCCTTAGCTGTAGAAACTGCAAATGAAACAAGTGTAGGAGGAACGTCAATATTCTCAAATGTTCCTGACATTGAGTCCTTACCGCCGATTGAGCCGCAGCCCATTTCAAGCTGTGCCTTGAATGCACCGAGAAGTGCAGCCATAGGCTTGCCCCAACGCTTAGGATCATTCTGTGTTCTCTCGAAGTATTCCTGGAATGTGAGCCAGCACTTCTTGTATGTACCGCCTGCTGCAACTACCTTAGCGATAGACTCAATAACAGCCATCATAGCACCGTGGTATGGGCTTACTACTGACAAATCGGGATTATAACCCCAACCCATAAGTGAGCAGGTATTTGTTTCGCCCTTGAGTACGGGAATCTTAGCAGCCATAGCCTGTGAAGGTGACATCTGATATACACCGCCGTAAGGCATAAGAACTGTGCCTGCACCGATTGTGGAGTCGAACTTCTCTACAAGTCCCTTCTGTGAGCATACATTAAGGCTGCCCATAAGCTTTGTCCATTCCTCAGCGTTGTCGGAAAGTTCATCATCACGAACCTGGTCGGGATCGTCAATTACAATATTTGTATGCTTTGCAGCACCGTTGGAGTTAAGGAAATCTCTTGAAAGGTCAACGATTGTCTTGCCGTTCCAGTTCATCTTGAGGCGAGGCTCGTCCACAACATCAGCTACAAGAGTAGCTTCAAGGTTCTCCTTCTTAGCCTCCTCCATAAACTTCTCAACGTCCTCGGGAGCAACAACTACTGCCATACGCTCCTGTGACTCGGAAATAGCAATTTCAGTACCGTCAAGACCGTCATACTTCTTAGGAACTGCATTGAGGTTAATGATAAGACCGTCAGTCAGCTCACCGATAGCAACGGATACACCGCCTGCACCGAAGTCGTTACATCTCTTGATAAGCTTTGTAACCTCGGGATTGCGGAAAAGACGCTGGAGTTTTCTCTCCTCAGGAGGATTACCCTTCTGTACCTCTGCACCGCAGTTTTCGAGAGATTCAAGTGTATGTGACTTTGAAGAACCTGTAGCACCGCCGCAGCCGTCACGGCCTGTCTTACCGCCAAGGAGAATTACAACATCTCCTGCAACAGGTCTTTCACGTCTGATATTTTCAGCAGGAGCAGCACCGAGAACAGCACCGATTTCCATACGCTTTGCAACATAGCCGGGGTGGTATACCTCGGAAACGTGGCCTGTAGCAAGACCAATCTGATTACCGTAGGAGCTGTAACCGTTAGCAGCACCAACAGTAATCTTTCTCTGTGGAAGCTTACCTGCAATTGTGTCCTCAACAGGAACAAGAGGATTAGCCGCACCTGTTACACGCATTGCCTGATATACATAGCTTCTTCCTGAAAGCGGGTCACGGATAGCACCGCCAAGGCAGGTAGCCGCACCGCCGAAAGGCTCGATTTCTGTGGGGTGGTTGTGAGTTTCGTTCTTGAACATAAGAATCCAGTCCTCAATCTCACCGTCAACATCAACCTTGATTTTTACGGAGCAGGCATTGATTTCCTCACTCTCATCAAGGTCGGGAAGAAGTCCGTCAGCTTTAAGCTTCTTAGCTGCAATTGTACCTAAATCCATAAGAGTAATTGGCTTGTCAGTTCTGCCAAGTTCCTCACGGACATTGAGATACATCTCGTATGTGTCCTTGATATAAGGAGTGATTACGCTTACATCTTCAACATTTGTAAGGAATGTTGTGTGACGGCAATGGTCTGACCAGTATGTATCAATCATACGGATTTCTGTAATTGTAGGGTCACGATGCTCTGTATTGCGGAAATAATCCTGACAAAACTTAATATCGTCATAATCCATAGCAAGTCCGAACTCGCTTACAAATGCACGAAGTCCCTTTTCATTGAGGTTGATAAAGCCTTCAAGAGTTTCAACTGTTGTGGGGATTTCATAATTTGTATCGAGAGAATCAACTGTATCAAGGGAAGCCTCACGGCTTTCAACAGGGTTGATGATGTAGGATTTGAGCTTTGCAAATTCCTCATCTGTAATATTGCCGTCAATAATGTAAACTCTTGCATTTCTTACACGGCATCTTTCGCCCTGACGAAGAATCTGAATACACTGCTCACAGCTGTCTGCACGCTGGTCGAACTGACCGGGCAAATACTCAACAGCGAATACTCTTTCGCCCTCTGCAAGTACGGGAAGTTCGCTGTAAACAACGTCAACAGCAGGCTCGGAGAAAACTGTGCTGATTGCAGCATTGAAATCCTCCTCTGTAAGTCTGTCAGCGTCATAGCGGTTCAGCACTCTGATATTCTTGATATCAAGTCTGAGTGCAGTTTTGATGTCGCTGAGAACTGACTGAGCCTCAACGGCAAACTCTGGTTTCTTTTCGGAATAAATTCTGAATACGGACATAATTACTTCTATCTCCATTCTCCCTGTCGGGATATTTTTGCACGTAATTTCTTACGTGTAATTTTCGTCGGCAATTCTGCCAATGCAGTAACCATTACTGCACTCTTCTATTATAACATAAAAAATCGAATTACGCAAACATTTTTTTGAATTTTCTCGAAAAACTTTTATAATTGTATGGTCAGGTGCGTGTCCTTGGTGAAATTCTGTGGAATTTTCACGTTCAAACAGAACGGGAACAGTTTTTCCCACAAGATTTTCAAGATATTTTCGGGACAATCTCTCCCCTGCCGCTTTCATTCTGTCGGCACGTTCCTCCTTGATTTTCTTGGGGAACTGTTTCATTGCGGCGGCAGGTGTGCCTTTTCTTGGGGAATACTGGAAAACATGAATTACAGAAAATCCCACTTTTTCCACAAAAGCAAGAGATTCGGCAAATTCCTCCTCCGTTTCTTCGGGAAATCCCACCATTATATCGGTTGTGAATGCGGCATCGGGGAAATAACTGCGGATTTTCTCGACAATTTCGTAATATTCGTCGGGTGTATACTTTCTGTTCATTCGTTTGAGAACTGCCGCACTTCCGCTTTGCAATGACAGATGAAACTGTGGGCAGAATTGCGGCAACGCTGAAAGACGCTTCAAATCCTCATCGGTAAGCATTTCAGGCTCAATTGAACCAAGTCTTACACGGTCAATGCCCTCGGTATTACAGCAGATTTCAACAGCGTCCACAAGCCGCAAACCAAACTCCATTCCATAAAATGCAAGGTTAATTCCCACAAGAACGATTTCCCTGTGACCTGCTTCCGCAAGGGATTGAGCTTCGGTTTTTACCGATTCTACGGGCTTACTGCGGCATCTTCCACGGGCAAAAGGAATTATGCAGTATGAGCAGAAACAGTTGCAGCCGTCCTGAATTTTCATAAACGCCCTTGTCTGGCTGAATGTGCTTTCATAGGGAATTTCCTCGAATTCTTCTCCCCTGACAAAATCGGGAACGTGAATAATTCTCGATTTTTCAGCCAATGCCTGCTGTGTAAAGGCAACGATTTTATCCCTGTCCTTTGTCCCTGTGATTATATCGGCTTCGGGGCAGATTTCGTCGATTTTCTCATTGCTCTGAGGCAGACAGCCTGTGAGAATTATGACAGAATCGGGATAAATTCGCCTTAACCGCCTTACGGTATAGAGGGATTTTTTATCTCCGCTTCCCGTAACGGTGCAGGAATTGATAAAAAACACATCAGCCTCGGACTCGGACTGTGCAACTTCAAATCCGTGAGAGATAAAATCACTCCGCAGGCACTCGGTTTCATACTGGCTGACCTTACAGCCGAAAGTTATAAAATAAACTTTATACATATTTTACACCATTTTCTATGAAGTAGTCAATGTTTAATCTGCACAAAAATTAATATCCGCTTTTGTGCAGGGTGAATAATTATTCTTTATTCCCAAAAATGCAAATGAGAATAAGGACATTAATTGCCAAAATGCCGAATTTGTAAAAAAACCCTTGACATAGCGGAATTTTAATGTTATTATATATGTGCGGAAGGGAAATCCGCAAAGGAAAAAGGCATAAACAATAAAAAACATCTATTCACACTCAGGAGGTAAAGATTATGACAAAGACAATGGTATCACTTCAGCAGATTAACGACGTTAAGGAGTTCGTTAACACAGTTATGAAGTATGAATTCGACATCGACCTCGTATCAGGCAGATACGCTGTTGACGCAAAGTCAATCATGGGTATTTTCAGCCTCGACCTCTCCAAGCCAATCGAGCTTAACATCCACACAGATGACGCTGAAAAGTTCATGGCTGACATCGACAGATTCATCGTTAAGTAATCTGTCATTTCTGACGACTATACATAAAACACCTTTCGGGGTGTTTTATTTTTTTGCAAAAATTCAAAAATTCCCAGAAATCACCTGTATATTTCATCTCATTTCTGCAATAATAATTTCAGGCGTTAAAAATCACAACGCTTGAAAAGAGGTGTACACAAAATGTGGGACAAAATAGCACTTATCCTCCTCATCGTAGGAGGCATCAACTGGGGACTTGTGGGAATCTTTGACCTCGACTTAGTTGCATGGATGCTTGGTGGTGCAGGCAGTCTTGCCGCAAGAGCAGTTTATATTCTCGTGGCAATTTCAGCAGTATGGTGCATTTCCCTCCTGTTCAGAAAGAACGAGGAATTTGCAGTAACCACAGCACACCAATAAAATCGGTATCCCTGTGATGCCGTGGGATACAAATAAGAGGCAGGAGATAAGCGACGCTTTTCTCTTGCCTCGAATTTTTATTAGTCGCTAACGTAAGGAAGAAGTGCAATCTGTCTTGCCTTCTTTACAGCAACTGTAAGCTCACGCTGGTGGAATGCACAAGTGCCTGTAACTCTTCTTGGAAGAATCTTAGCTCTCTCAGTCATGCACTTTCTCAGCTTAGCGAGATCCTTATAGTCAATTCTCTCAATTCTGTCCGCACAGAACATACAAACCTTCTTGCGGGGCTTCTTTGAGGGACGAGAATTTCTCTCTCTTTCCATGACAATTTCTCCTTTCGTAATATTGATTCAGCTTAAATTTTCGATTAGAATGGTACATCGCCGTCGCTGAGGATTTCTTCAAAATCCCCTGCATTTCCGTAAGACATACTTTCATTAGCAGGTGCAGACTGCTGTGGAGCTGCCTGCATTGGTGGTGCCTGATAATTATTATAGTTATTGTTGTAACCGCCGCCATAATTGTTATTATAGCCGTTGTTACCGTCATTGTAGCTATTACCGTTTGTTCCGCTTTCCTGCTTAGAGCCGGTGAACTCAACATTATCTACAAAAACCTCAGTTGTGTAATGAGTTACATCCTGATATTTTCTGTCCTGATAGCTGCCTGTTCTCAGCGAACCTTCAACGCAGATCATACTTCCCTTACGGAAATAACGTGAAACAAACTCAGCTGTCTGTCGCCACGCTACACAAGTGATAAAATCAGCCTGTCTTTGACCTGAATTCTTATCAACAAAGTTTCTGTTGATTGCTACAGTGAATCTACAAGAAGAAATACCGCTCTGAGTCTGTCTTAACTCAGGATCAGCAGTAAGTCTGCCCATCAAAATAACTTTGTTCATCTGACATCCCCCTTTTTAATGAAATACGGATTATTCAACAACTGTTACCAATGAACGAAGAACGCCGTCTGTGATGTTAAGACGTCTTGAAAGCTCAGCAGGATACTCGGGCTTTGACTCGAATGTGTAAATTACGTAGTAGCCCTCTGTTTCGTCCTCGATAGGATATGCAAGCTTACGCTTACCCCAATCCTCGTTGACTTCAACAGCTTCAGCATGACGCTCGATTCTCTCCTTGAACTTCTGAACGAGAGCCTTCATAGGCTCCTCACCGTTCTTGAGGCTGAATACAACCATTACCTCATATTTTGCGGATACCTTTGCCATTTCTGTACACCTCCTTCTGGATTCCGCCCGACAACTTTCTGTGGGCAAGGATAATATGACCATGCTTACGCACGATACTCAAATAGTATACCATATTTTTCACAGCTTGTCAAGGGTTTTTTCAAAAAATTTCCGAAAAAAATTTAGGGCATCTCTAAAAACCCGTTTGATTAAAGAAAAAGCAGATAGGTATGACAGCTACAAGGAAACCTCCCGAAGGCGTGCTTTCGCACTCCGAGGGAGGTTGACGAAATAGATGTCGTGCATAGCTGTTTTTTTCTCAAAAGGGGTTTTTAGAGATGCCCTTTAGAGATGCCTTATATTATCATTCCGCCGTTAACTCCGATAATCTGTCCTGTGATGTATTCGGCTTTTTCGGAGGCGAGAAATGCAACTGTATCAGCAATATGTCGAGGTTCTCCGAAAATCCCGAGAGGTATATCTTCACGGATAAGCTCTAAATCTTCCGCAGAAAAACGGCTGTTCATCTCAGTCATAATAAATCCCGGAGATACGCAGTTTACACGTATTCCCGAGGGTGCAGCCTCCTTGGCAAGTGCCTTTGTGAAGCCAATCAAACCTGCTTTTGATGCGGAATAATCCACTTCGCAGGACGCTCCCACTTCCCCCCACATTGAGCTGATATTAATGATACAGCCCGATTTGCGGTTTATCATAGCAGGAAGAATTTTTCGTGTCAGTTCCATTGCTCCCACGAGATTTACATTCATAATCCGTCTGCTTTTTTCGGGTGAAATTGAAGTAAACAGGTCAATTTCGGAAATCCCTGCATTATTCACAAGCAGGTCAATTTCTCCTGCAATTTTCACAGCTGAGTTAATCGACTCAGTATCAGATACATCTATTTTCAAAGGTTCTCCCCCGATTTTTTCAGCAAGGATTTCAGCCTTTTCACGGGAGGAAGAATAGCCGATATACACGTAATATCCCTCATTTGCAAGCGTCTCACAGACAGCTGCACCAATACCTCCGCTGCCCCCAGTCACCAAAGCTTTTTTCATATTGCTCACACTCCTTTCTACCCATTATACCACATTTCAGCACAGATTTTAATTGTCACAATATACAAATTTGTTCTGCTCTTTCCGTACACATTTACCAAACTTACGAATTGTGTGATAGAATTATGAATATTCAAAAAACATCTTGAATCTTATTTTTTTATGTGGTATATTATTAGATGTAAAAGTAATCCTTAATTCGGAGGTTTTTATATGACATTTTCATTTAAAACAAAATTTAATCAAATCTCAGATAAAATTAAAAAGTATAATGAAATCCGATGTGAAAATACACAAAAATACAAAACGCTGAATTACATTCTGCTCATTTTATTTCCCATTTTCATCGTTTGTATGGCGGAAATCAACCAGTTCAAATTTGTAAGCTCCTTTGCTGAATTTGCACTGGGCAGACCGTCAATCCTCATTTTCAATTTCATTACCGCAGGTCTTTTATTCGCCTTGCTCCTTGCCATTTTCAGAAAAGGCTGGATAGCCGTTTCTGTCCAGAGTTTCGTATATATGGCTCTGAGTATTACGGAGCTTTTCAAATACGGCACAAACGGAAATCACCTCATTCTTTCCGATATGAAGCTTTTCAAAAGCGTGAAAAGCCTGAAATCCTTTGCATACATAAAAATCACCCCAAGCCTTGTGGTTTACTGCCTTATTGCAATTGCATTTTCGGTTCTGGTGTTCCACTTCAACCCCAAAATTCCACGAAACAACGGTGTTAAGCGTTTTATAACGGGTGCTGTATGTTCAATAATCACCATTTGCATGATTGTTTTCCCAGGATTTTACGAGCCTGTATACAATCTTTTCAAGGTTGATACAACTGCCGCAAGCAACGCTTTTCTTCTCAACGAAAAATTTGATAACAACAGTATGCTTGCTTTTCTTGTTGAAACCGCAACTGAAAGCTTTGAAAACCGACTTGTCGAACCTGAAAACTACAATGAGGAATATATTGAAGAAATTATCGACAGCGATATCAATGAATCAGATGATTTCAACGGCGGCAAAAAGCCAAATGTTATCGTTATTATGAGCGAATCCTATGCGGATTTCCGTGTTTTCGAGGAACTGAACATTGACGATTCTATTTACACAGGCTTCGATAAGGCTTGTACAGAGGGAAAAAGCGGTATTGCAATCACTCCAACATACGCAAGCTTTACTGTACGTTCCGAATTTGAACTTCTTTTCGGACTTCCCGTGAGAGGTCTGAACACTCCAAATATGCCTCAGAGAGAGCTTGCAGACCGTGAACAGCCTGCATTTGCCCAATATTACAAGAATTGGGGATACAAAACGGCTTACGTTCACCCGTTCCAAGGCTCATTCTACAACAGAACTGAGGTTTACAGCGATTTCGGATTCGACCAGATGATTTTCCACGACGACATCGACCAGGTTACAGACTTCACCGTTCCTGTTGAGCATTACGGCACATATGTTGACGACAACACTATTTTCAATCAGCTCATTCAGCTTATCAACACAACTGACGAGCCTATGTACATTCACACAACCACAATGCAGAATCACCAGCCATACGACCAGGGCGAGGATCCTACAGATGAAATCGGCAACTATCTGCAATGGGTTCAGCACACAAATGAGGGACTTACAACTTTCCTCGACAATGTGAAAAAGCTTGACGAGCCAACTCTCGTGTTCTTTGTAGGGGACCATTTCCCCTCACTTCGTGGCGAAACAAGCGTTTACAATCAGCTAAACATAACAGGACAGAATTGCAGTACACTTTATGAGCAGAAATATTTCTTCTGGAGCAATTACGGAGCTGATTTTTCATCTGTTCCCGAAGATAAATTCTCATTCTTCTACGTTCCCTACATCATAGCAGACATTATTGACGCTCCCCACGATGCTTTCATCGAAAGTATGGACGAATATCTGCACACAATCCCTGTTTATTCCACCGACTACAATGACGGAACTCCTGACAATGAAAATCTCGATATACTTACATATGACCGAGTTGTGGGCGATGTAATGTCACCCTGCCCCATTCCCGAAGAAATTCTTGAAGCAAGCAAAGGAGAATAACCATGAAAGAAATCAATGTTAACGCAAAAGGCACTGCAACAGCTGCCGTTAATGAAACAAACACAGCAGCCGCTATGGGCAGCGGTTCTCTGAAAGTTTTCGCAACTCCTGCAATGGTTGCACTTATGGAAGCTTCCGCCTGCAATTGCCTTGCAGACTTCCTTGACGAGGGCGAAACTACAGTTGGAACTGCTCTTGACATTAAGCACATTTCCGCAACTCCTGTAGATATGGCTGTCACAGCAGAGGCAACCCTCACAGAAGTCAACGGCAGAGAGTTCACATTTGAGGTAAAGGCATTTGATGAAAGCGGCGAAATCGGCTGCGGAACTCACAAGCGTTTCCTTGTATTTGCTGAAAAATTCACAGCTAAAACCTACGAAAAACTCAATAAATAAGACATAACACGTTAAAAGTCTGTCAATGCGGCAGACTTTTTTCATTTGTTATTCATTTTTCCGTCACCTATCATATATTTATCACATAAATGATTATAATAAAAATATAAAGGGGTTCTCTAAAAACCGGAACACGAGCAGCAATCAAGCCGTGAGGGAGGTTTTTAGAGGTTCCCTAAAATAAAGTTAAGTGAGGGTGAGCCTATGTCAGATATGTATAACGACTATAATCAAGACGACAGATATTATAGGGATATGGAGAATTACTCTCATTATTCAGACGAATCTCCCGAAATTCCCAAAAAGACAAAATCAACGGTTTTTACTGTAATCATTATACTTTTAATGCTTGCCGCCGCAATAACTGTGTTTGCTTTCATTACTAAAAAGCTGCTTGATGAAAGAAGCTACTTTGATGAAAATAAAAATAAAATTGCCGAATCTGTTTCCGAAAAAGATCCGACTGCAAAAAATAACAATTCGGAAAATGACAAAAGCGGAAATCATACCTCAACTCCCAGTCTTTTCGATATTGCCGCCCGTGAGGACGCAAAATATCTCCCCGATATTGTAGATGAAATTATGCCCTCTGTAGTGGGTATTTCCTCCATTTTTGAAGTGGAATACAGAGTAAGCAGCTTCAATCCGTTCTGGGGATTTCAGACAGAACCCCAAATCCGTCAGGGCGTTGGCACAGGCACGGGAATTGTTATGACCGAGGACGGCTATATAGTTACAAATGCCCACGTAATTTATATGGAAAATACCGATGAATACAAAGCAGGGGAAGCAAAAGAGGTTTCAGTTCTTTTCAATAACGAGGAGGAATACGAAGCAAAAATCGTTGCTTTCGATGTGGAAACTGACCTTGCAGTTCTTAAAATTGACGCAACAGGATTTACACCTGCAACTTTTGGAAATTCCGATGAACTCCGTGTAGGCGAACTTGTAATTGCCGTTGGAAATCCCCTTGGATTTGAGCTTTTCGGAACTGTTACAAGCGGTATTGTTTCCGCCCGTGACAGAGAAATCTCAATCAACGACAAGCATATGACGCTTATTCAGACTGATACAGCCATTAATGAGGGTAACTCAGGTGGTCCGCTGCTCAACAGCTGCGGTCAGGTTGTTGGTATCAACTCAGCAAAAATGTCCTCCAGCTACGGCAGCGCATCTGTTGAGGGACTTGGATTTGCAATTCCTATTAATAAGGCAAAAGAAATTATTGATGACCTTGTAAATTATAAGCACGTTAAGGGCAGACCGCAAATCGGTATTTCCGCTACAAATATTGACGAAACTTATTCCGCTTTTCTTGGCTTGCCTATGGGAATTTTCGTCCGTACAGTTGCTGAGGGAAGTGCCGCAGAAGAAGCAGGAATTAAAATCGGCGATGTAATTATTGGTATCAACGACGAGGCTGTTTATACTATGGATGAGCTTAACAGCATCAAGAATACATTCAAGGCTGGAGATACCATAATTCTTAAAATTTTCCGTGACGGAGAGGATATTGACGTTCCCCTTACGCTTCACGAGGATTCAAATGAAATGCAGCCTGAAGCTGAAAATACAACAGAAGCAAAGGACACTATCAATTAAAATTTGAGGGCATCTCTGATAAAACAGTTTCAGAGATGCCTTTTTGTATGCAAAAAGGGTATCGGCAAAACCGATACCCTTAATTTATATGCTATGAAATTAATCAAACGCAGCCCTGAGCCATCATTGCATCAGCAACCTTAAGGAAGCCTGCGATATTAGCACCTGCAACGAGGTCATCGCCAAAGCCGTACTCATTAGCAGCAGCAAGTGAAGCACTGAAAATGTTCTTCATGATGCCCTTGAGCTTCTCGTCAACTTCTTCTTCTGTCCAAGAATATCTCATAGAGTTCTGTGACATTTCAAGACCTGAAACAGCAACACCGCCAGCGTTAACAGCCTTAGAAGGAGCAACGATTACGCCGTTCTCCTTGAGGTATGCAACAGCCTCGTTTGTTGTAGGCATATTGGAAACCTCAACGTAGTACTTAACGCCGTTAGCAACGATCTGCTCAGCTTCCTTAACATCAACCTCGTTCTGTGTAGCACAAGGCATAATGATGTCAGCCTTTGTTCCCCATGGCTTCTGACCTGGGAAGAACTCAACGCCGAACTTATCAGCGTAATCCTGAACTCTGTTACGGCATGAAGCACGCATTTCGAGGAGGTAGTTAACCTTTTCTTCTGTGCTGATACCGTCTGGATCGTAGATATATCCGTCAGGACCTGAGATTGTTACAACCTTACCGCCAAGCTCGTTAACCTTCTTAACAGTACCCCAAGCTACGTTACCGAAGCCTGAAATAGCAAATGTCTTGCCCTCAATGCTGTCACCGAAGTGCTTGAGCATCTCAACTGTGTAGTAAACAGCACCGTAACCTGTAGCCTCAGGACGGATAAGAGAACCGCCGAAGGAAATGCCCTTACCTGTAAGAACACCTGTGAACTCGTTGCGGAGTCTCTTGTACTGACCGAATAAGTAACCAACTTCACGAGCACCAACACCGATGTCACCTGCAGGAACGTCGAGGTCAGGACCGATGTGTCTTGAAAGCTCTGTCATGAAGCTCTGGCAGAAACGCATAACTTCAGCGTCAGACTTACCCTGTGGGTCGAAGTCTGAACCGCCCTTACCGCCGCCCATAGGAAGTGAAGTAAGGCTGTTCTTGAATGTCTGCTCAAAACCGAGGAACTTGATAATTCCGAGGTATACGGATGGGTGGAATCTAAGACCGCCCTTGTAAGGTCCGATAGCAGAGTTGAACTGTACTCTGAAACCTCTGTTTACCTGTGTTTTGCCGTTATCGTCAACCCAAGGTACACGGAAGATAATCTGTCTTTCAGGCTCAACGATTCTTTCGAATACGCCTGCATCAATATAATCCTGTCTTTTTTCAGCAACAGGCTCAAGAGTTTCGAGAACCTCTGTTACAGTCTGGATAAACTCAGGCTCGCCCTGGTTTCTCTGTTTAACTCTTTCAAGTAAGTCGATAAGATACTGATTTTTTAACGCCATTGTTAAAAAACCTCCTTTACTAAATTTCTGCATCCGCTATATACGGCTTTTGCAGCTAATTAAATTATACCAATTTCCGACAGATTTTTCAAGGGGTAAACGGCTATAAATTTAAAAATCGGGCAGATTTGTATATTTACACAATCCTACCCGACATCTTCATTATTTTTCATCAATTTTCACAATTATTGAGATACTCGCTTGCAAGGTATAACGAACCGCACACAAGAACAACAGTATTAAGCTCTACAGCAAGTTTTTTCGCCTTTTCCACAGCCTCAGAAAGACTTCTGCAAGCCTCGGAATTAGTGTATTTTCCTGCCGTTTCTGCCAATTTTTCCGCTGAAATACAGTTGTACGCAAAGCCGTCCACAGTAAAAATCTTATCGCAGTAACGTGCAACACGATGAACGGAATTTTCATAATCCTTTGAATCCACCATACCCATAACGGCTATGGCTGGATTTATGCCCTCAATATAAGATAAAACGTTATTCACACCGTCGGGATTATGTCCGCCGTCAACTATTACAGGGGGATTTCCCTCAATGTACTCCGCCCTCGCTCTTACACGGGTGTTTTCAAGGGATTTTGTGATATTTTCCTCGGATATATCAAAGCCGCAGTTTCGCATATATCGGCAAACTTCAATTGCGGTGACTGCATTAACGCATTGCCACTCACCAATCATTGCAAGGGTGTATTCCTTGTCAAGATAGCGGAATTTACTTCCTTTTTCCGAAAGAGATAAGGGCATAAAAGCCATTTCTCTTGGAATAATAAACAGGCTGTTATACTCCTTTGCCTTGTCCCTTACAATTTTTATAACGCTTTTCTTGTTGTACATAGACAGCACAACTGCGGAATTTTCCTTGATAATCCCTGCTTTCTGAGCTGCGATTTTTTCAACGGTATCGCCTAAAATTGTAGTATGGTCAAGGGAAATTGACGTAATTACAGCAACCACAGGGGGCGGTATTACATTTGTACAGTCAAGAAGTCCGCCAATTCCAGCTTCAAGCACAACAATATCGCACTTTTCACGGACATACCACAGCAAGGCAATTGCCATAGTGATTTCAAACTGTGAATACTCCGCATCTGCAACGGAATTTTTCACCTTTTCCGCAATTTCGCAGAGGGATTTTTCATCAATTTCTACACCGTTTATGCGAATTCTGTCGGCATAATGGGTAATATAAGGGGAAGTGAACTGCCCTGTCTTATACCCCGAATAAATCAAAGCATTTGAGATATACTCAACTGTTGAGCCTTTGCCGTTTGTACCTGCAACGTGTACGAATTTCAGCTGTTTTTCGGGATTTCCTATACGCTTCATCAGCTCCCTTGCACGGGAAAGGTCAGTAACTGCCTTTCCCGATTTGCTGTAGGAGTTCACGAAGCTCATCGCTTCATTGTAGTTCATAGATTAATATGGAGATGCCAGAGATTCAGCCTTTGCAACAGCATCTTCAAGGCTCATTCCTGCAAACTCCTGAGCAGAGAAGATACGTCCCGACTTCTTATCGTCCACGAATGCACCCACGAGAACACCGGGAAGTGCGCTTTCGGGAGAATTTGGAGCATTAGGGCCGCCAAGTTCAGTTCTGCACCAGCCCGGGTCAGCAAGGTTGAGAACGATATCGCTGTTCTGATACTTTGAGCCGAGGTCAATTGTTACCTTGTTGAGAGCAGCTTTTGCAGCTGAGTAGCCTGCCTGTTCGGGTTCAAGAGCAATACCGCTTGTTGTGTTGACAATTCTGCCGAATCCTCTCTCCTGCATACCTGGTAAGAAGTGGTAGCAAATCATCATTGGAGCAGTTGTGTTTACCTTGAAGCTGATGTCGTAGTCGGACACGGGAGTTGTGAGATACTCTGTGCGGTATGCAATCTGCAAGCCTGCATTGTTGAGAATAATGTCAATCTGAGTTCCCTTTGCGTCAATTTCTTTCAGCATCTTCTCCACGGAATCAAGGTCTGAAAGTTCAGCCTCAACCACGTATGCCTCAACTCCAAGAGCCTTTACCTCGGCAAGCACCTTTTCGCAGTTTTCTTTCTTTCTGCTGTGGAGTACGAGATTACAGCCCTGTTTCGCCATAAAAATAGCCGAAAGATAGCCGATTCCTCTGCTGGCACCTGTGAGAAGCGCCCATTTTCCTTTTACGTTTGTCATTGTTTTTTCCCTCCGTTTTCTGCCGTCAGTGCCAACGGCGAAATAATTTATAATAATATATTTCTATATATTATTTCCCTTAAAATTCATAGTCAATGCACGCACGTTCTGTCTTTACTGTGCCAATGAATTTGGCAAACTCAACGTGTGCAGGGTGTACCTGATATGCGTTAAGTCCCTCTATATCGTCAAAATCACAGATAAGGGCAATTGTGTAATTGCTTTCGGGAGCGTCAGCGGAATTGATTACAAGTTCACCCTTTTTAAGCTCCTCAACCTTTGCAATTACGTCCTCGAAGCGCTTTTTTGCTTCAAGTGCGTTGTCGTATTCGCTCATTCCCTCTGTGGCTTTGAGTTTGAACATCACTATATGCTTAATCATTTTAAACACTCCCTTAAAAGTCATCATCAGCAGAATAATTTGAATAATAATCAATGAAATCTCTGATTAAATCCACCCTTGAACGGGTAAAAGAATCCTCTATGCCGCCATTTTCAAGACTTGTCAGCCATTCTGAATCTATCATACAGCCTACATCCATATTAATACCATATTTAGCTTTTTTTATAAGCGGAATATCAGAAATATCGCCAAGGCAATATAAATAACCGCACAAAAGTCTGATATACTCCGAACTGCCGTCCTGAAAATTATTAATTTCAGATTCAAGCAATTCTATTATATTTGCTTTTGAGATATTATCAAAGTTAAATCCCAGTTCCTGTATAAGCTTTTCTGCACGCTTTTCGTTTGTCATAATTACTTCACCAACTCATAGCTTTCATCAATTACGCCGCAGATTTCAGCAAATGATATACCTCCGTCAAGGGGAATACTTATCCTTACTATATGCTTAATCATTTACCTTGTCCTCCAGTTCATAAATCTTAGAAATAAAGGTTTTCTTTCCGTCGTAGCTCTGATATTCGCCGTTGCCAGTAAAATGAAGTCCGCATTTTTCCATAACTCTTGCTGATCCGATATTTTCAACGGCACATTCAGCTATAAATCTGTGTGCATTGTGATTTTCACGGACGTAGTTCATCATTGCAAGTGTTGCTTCGGTAGTATACCCCATATTCCAGCAGTCATACCGCATATTATAGCCGAAACTCCACTTTTTTTCATCGGTGCGGTATCTCATGCTTCCTGCTCCGATAAGCTTATTATCAGACTTACGGACAAATCCCCATGAATACTCATTTTCAAGATTTTCAACGGTATTCAGCCATTCTTTTGTAGTTTCAATGCTTTCGTGAGTTGAGTATATCATATACTTTGCAACTCGTTCATCACCTGTCCACTCAAAAGCGGCTTCTGCGTCGTCAATCGTCAGCGGACGGAGAATAAGTCTTTCTGTTTCAATTGTTGGTACTGTGAATTCCATTTCGTCACCTCATTTTACAAGTTCATAGCTTTCGTCAATTACGCCGCAGATTTCAGCAAATGATATACCGCCGTCAAGGGGAATATTTATCCTTACTATATGCTTAATCATTTACCTTGTCCTCCAGTTCGTAAATCTTAGAAATAAAGGTTTTCTTTCCATCGTAGCTCTGATATTCGCCGTTGCCAGTAAAATGAAGTCCGCATTTTTCCATGACTCTTGCTGAACCGATATTTTCAACGGCACATATAGCTGAAAATCTGTGAGCATTGTGATTTTCACGGACAAAGTTCATCATTGCCAATGAAGCTTCTGTGGTATAACCCATATTCCAACAATCAAACCTGATATTATAGCCGATTTCCCATTGTTCACTATCACTATGAAATCTTATACTTCCTGCTCCGATAAGCTTATTATCTGACTTTCGAACAAATCCGAATTCATATTTTTCGTAACTTACCTTGATTGAATTCAGCCATTCTTTTGTAGTTTCAATGCTTTCGTGAGTTGAGTATATCATATACTTTGCAACCCGTTCATCACCTGTCCACTCAAAAGCGGCTTCTGCGTCGTCAATAGTCAGCGGACGGAGAATAAGTCTTTCTGTTTCAATTGTTGGTACTGTGAATTCCATTGTGTCACCTCATTTTACAAGTTCATAGCTTTCATCAATTACGCCGCAGATTTCAGCAAATGATATACCGCCGTCAAGGGGAATACTTATCCACAGCCGCTTATTCATATGATAGGCAGGAATCGCCTTGCCCTCGCCTATGAGAATTTCACGGACAAGGGGAGATGCTTTCACATTGAGAATGTCCACATTCCCCTCCCCTTTTTCGTCAATAACGCTTCTGCGGACGTTCATCACAAGTCCGTACCACTTTTTATTGCTCTTGCGGAGAACAGCTGATAAAACATCCCTCTCCCAAGGGTAATCGGGAGAGGTGTTGTATTTTTCCTTGACATAGCGGAAGATTTCTTCCCTGTCGATTTTCATTTTATGCCTTGAATGCAGCGATTGACTGCTCAATCTTAGCCATTTTTTCCTCTGCAACTGCAAGCTTTGCCTTTTCAGCTTCAATAAGCTTTTCGGGAGCCTTTGCAATAAAGCCCTGATTATTCAGCTTTCCGCTGAGGAAGTCAATGTCCTTCTGAACCTTTGCCTTTTCCTTTTCAAGACGGGCAATTTCCTTTTCCTTGTCAACAAGCTCGTCCATAGGAATGAAAATTCTTGCGGAATCTGTAACAGCATTTGCACAGTTTTCATGCTCCACAGCTGCACCTGCCTCAACAGATGACGCAGATGCAAGCTTCTCAAAGAATGCCGCACATGATGTGTACAGTTCAGGCTCGTCAGTTTCAATGATAAGCTTTGCCTTTACCGATGGGGGTACATTCATTTCTGTACGTGTATTTCTTACAGCCTTGATAGCTGAAATAATCTTCTCAAATGCCTTTTCCTCTGCGGAATAGTCAATTGTGCTGTCGTATGTGGGATATGTTTCAAGGATAATCATTGACTTCTCATTTGTGAGAACCTGCCAGATTTCCTCTGTAATGAATGGCATAAAGGGGTGGAGAAGCTTCAGCATACCCTGCATTGCCCATACGAGAACAGCCTGTGCCTTCGCCATTGTTTCACCGCCAGCCTGAATTCTTGGCTTTGTGATTTCAATGTACCAATCACAGTAAACATCCCAGATAAAGTCGTAAATCTTCTGTGAAGCAACGCCAAGCTCGAATTTATCCAGGTTTTCGCCAACTTCCTTAGCAAGCTTGTTGAACTTGTTTACAAGCCACTTATCCTCTGTTTCAAGGTCAGCAGGAAGTCCTGTGAACTCAAAATCATCGGGGAGATTCATCATAATGAAACGTGAAGCGTTCCAAAGCTTATTAGCGAAGTTACGTGCTGCCTTAACCTTGTCGTCAATGTAACGCATATCGTTTCCGGGTGAGTTACCTGTAGCAAGCATAAAGCGGAGAGCGTCTGCACCGTACTCGTTGATAACTTCAAGGGGGTCAATTCCGTTGCCGAGGGATTTGGACATTTTGCGTCCCTGTGCGTCACGTACAAGACCGTGAATGAGAACTGTATCAAAAGGAACTTTACCCATATTTTCAAGACCGCTGAACATCATTCTGATTACCCAGAAGAAAATGATGTCGTAGCCTGTAACAAGTGTATTTGTGGGGTAGAAGTAGTTCAGATCCTCTGTGTTTTCGGGCCAGCCAAGTGTGGAGAATGGCCAGAGAGCAGAGCTGAACCATGTATCAAGAGTATCGGGGTCCTGACGCATAGGCTTGCCGCACTTAGGACAAACTGCACTATCTTCCTTAGTTACTACCATTTCGCCGCAGCAGTCGCAGTAGAATGCAGGAATCTGATGTCCCCACCAAATCTGACGGGAGATACACCAGTCACGGATATTGTCAAGCCAATGGAAATAAATCTTGTCAAATCTTTCGGGAACGAACTTTGTATCGCCGTTCTTTACAGCGTCAATTGCAGGCTGTGCAAGGGGCTTCATCTTTACAAACCACTGTGTTGAAACCTTTGGCTCAACTGTTGTACCGCAGCGGTAGCAAGTACCAACATTGTGGCTGTAATCCTCGATTTTAACCAATGCTCCCTCAGCTTCAAGGTCAGCTACGATAGCCTTTCTTGCCTCAAATCTGTCCATACCTGCATACTTTGGATAATCGTCAACAATAGTTGCATCGTCGTTCATTACGTTGATTACAGGGAGATTGTGACGGAGTCCAACCTCAAAGTCGTTAGGGTCGTGAGCAGGTGTAATCTTAACTACGCCTGTTCCGAAGTCCATTTCAACGTAATCATCGGCAACGATTGGGATTTCACGGTGAACGAGAGGGAGAATAACTGTCTTGCCTACTAAATCCTTGTAACGCTCATCATTTGGGTTAACAGCTACAGCTGTATCGCCAAGGAGTGTTTCGGGACGGGTTGTAGCAAGTTCAAGATAGCCGTCTGCGTCCTTTATCTTATAGCGAAGATGCCAGAAATGACCTGCCTGATCCTCATATGTAACCTCAGCGTCGGAAAGAGATGTCTTACATTTTGGACACCAGTTGATTATACGCTCACCACGGTAGATAAGGCCTTTTTCATAGTACTTTACGAAAACTTCCTTAACAGCCTTTGAACAGCCCTCGTCCATTGTGAAACGCTCTCTTGACCAGTCACATGATGAACCAAGCTTTTTCAGCTGCTCGCAAATTCTGCCGCCGTACTGCTTTTTCCATTCCCATGCACGCTCCATAAAGCCGTCACGTCCCAAATCTTCCTTTGTAACGCCCTCTTTACGCATAGCCTCAACGATTTTAGCCTCAGTTGCAATTGCAGCGTGGTCAGTACCGGGGAGCCAAAGTGCGGAATAGCCGCTCATACGCTTCCAACGAATGAGAATATCCTGCAATGTTTCATCAAGAGCGTGTCCCATGTGGAGCTGTCCTGTAATGTTCGGAGGGGGAATTACAATTGTATAGGGTGTTTTCTTTTCGTCAACCTCTGCACGGAAACATCCCTTATCATTCCATGCAGCGTAAATTCTGTCCTCAAAATCCTTGGGATTATAGGACTTTGCAAGTTCCTTTGCCATTTTAAATTTCTCCTTTTATCAATATTGATTCGGGTAAAAAAACACGCCCCGAACCGAAAATAGGTTCAGGGCGAACATAGTCCGTGTTACCACCTGAATTCGGGAAAAATCCCGCACTCTGCGAAGTCATTCAACCTCTTTCCCTGTAACGTGAGAAGCACGTTATGAACTACACAATAAAAATCTTCGCCCATACAGCTCCGAAGCTACTTCATCATACCTCTCATACTGTTTCGCACCATACAACAGCTCTCTGAAAATCGAAAATATGACTACTACTCTTCATCACAGCCTTTGTGTTATTATTATACAATATAAAATCGGTTTTGTCAAGCATTATTTTTGCGTACCTTGACAAAATCTGCCCTCCGTGATATAATGATTTCAGATTTGAGTCAGAAAAAGGATGATAAAATGATAATTGAAAAGAATTGTTATGAAATTCTGACAGCCCTTGAAAATGCAGGATTTTCTGCATATCTCGTTGGCGGATGCGTCCGTGACGCTCTTATGGGACTGCCCTTTCATGACTACGATATAACCACAAATGCCCTGCCACAGCAGATTATGGAGGTTTTTGCGGATTACAGGGTAATTCCCACAGGCATTAAGCACGGAACTGTAACTGTTCTCTGCAATGACGACCCCTTTGAAATAACCACTTTCCGAATTGACGGAGAATACAGCGACAGCCGACACCCTGAAAATGTAACATTTACAGCAAATCTCCGTGACGACCTTGCTCGCCGTGATTTCACCGTAAACGCAATTGCTATGGATTTGCGTGGGGAAATTTTCGACCCCTTTGAGGGCGAATCCGATATTAAAAAGGGAATTATCCGCTGTGTGGGCAATCCCGTGGAGCGTTTCACCGAAGATGCTCTGCGAATTCTCCGTGGTGTGAGATTTGCGTCAGTTCTCGGATTTGAGCTTGAAGCCGATACCGCAAATGCCATTCACCAGCTGAAAAACAGGCTTGACAATATCTCTGCGGAGCGTATTTCCGTTGAACTTATGAAGCTTATCTGCGGTAAAAACTGCGTTCAGATTCTGCTGGAATACCGTGATATAATCGGGCAGATTATCCCCGAATTAATCCCTGCTTTTGACCATGAGCAGCACTCGCCCTATCACAAATACGATGTCTATGAGCATATTGTACGTGCGGTAAATGCAGTTCCCTTGGAGCATTCAAAGGCAGATTTGCTTCGATTGACAATGCTTCTCCACGACGTTTCAAAGCCTGCCTGCTATATCCTTGACGAAAAGGGCAGAGGTCATTTCAAAGGTCATGCACAAGTGGGGGCGGGGTCTGCAAGGGATATTCTGAAACGGCTGAAATTCGACAACAAAACCATTGATACCGTCCATGAATTAATCTACCTTCACAGCGATAAAATTTCAACTGAAAAGCAGATTAAACGGCTTGTGGGGAAAATCGGTCTTGAACATTTTCTCCTGCTTATGGAGGTGAAAAAAGCCGATAACAGTGCAAAACACTCATTTGTGCTAAAGGAACTGAAAGAGTATGACAAATTAGCTGAAACTGCCCGCCGTCTTGCTGAGGAGCAGGCTTGTATGTCAGTTTCCGACCTTGCCATAAACGGCAGGGATTTGCTTGAAATCGGCTTAAATGGCAGAGAAATCGGCGATTGCCTCAATGAAATGCTGGAGCGTGTAATTGATGAACAGCTTGAAAACAGCCGTGAAAAGCTTCTTGCATTTGCACAGGAGATGAAAAAATGACAGGATATATTCACTCAACGGACAGTTTCGGCACAGTTGACGGTCCCGGAATTCGCTATATAGTGTTCTTTCAGGGCTGTCCTCTGCGTTGCGTTTACTGTCATAACCCCGACACATGGGAGTTCCGCAAAGGCAGAGAGGTTACTGTCAGCGAATTGCTGAAAGAGTACGACTCCTGCAAAGAATTCCTCAAAAATGGCGGTATTACGGCAACAGGCGGCGAACCCCTTTCACAGCCCGATTTCCTCCTTGAACTTTTCAAATCCGCCAAGGCAAAGGGAATTCACACCTGCCTTGACACATCGGGAGGAACTTTCAACCCCGAAAATACCGAGAAAATTGACGAAATTCTCAGCTATACCGACCTTGTAATGCTTGACATAAAGCATATGGATTCAGAACTGCACAAAAATCTCACAGGGGTGGGAAACGGCAATATACTGCGGTTTGCGGAACATTTACGGGATTTGAAAATACCTGTGTGGATTCGCCGTGTAGTTGTGCCTAACCTCACAGATGACAGGGAGGAACTTTTCAGACTTGGGGAATTTCTTGCAGCTCTTTCAAATCTGAAAGCCCTTGATGTACTGCCCTATCACGATATGGCACGGAAAAAATATGCGGAACTGGGAATGGAATATCCCCTGCCCCATACTCCGCCCATGTCAAAAGAGGACGCAATAAAGGCAAGGGATATAATAATGTCAGGCATAAAATCTGGGCTTAAAACTTTATAAAGAGGAATACTGCAAGGGCAATTTGCCAAATCAAGCCGATTATGTTGACTGCCCAGAAATACCAATGTTTGGTTTTGTGGCGGAAGATTTTCATTCCGAGCAATGCACCTATTGCTCCGCCGAAAAAGCCGAATCCAAGCAATGTTGCCTCTTTAATTCGCCATTTATTTTTCTGAGCCTTTTTCTTGTCGGCGAAATAAAGCACAAATGCAATTACGCTGATGAGGGCATAAACGCCCAGTATAATTAATGCAGGCATAAATTTTCTCCTTTTAAATTATTATAAAATGAACGAACACGGCACAATCGTCCCTGCAAATTGGCTATATATCGTAATTTATGAGGTATGCTGTAATATCTTAAACATTACTTTTTCTATTTTTAATAAAGACAAAAGGCTAATTTCTCACCAGAGAGGAACACCTACGGGGCAAAAGGGAGGGAAAAAGAAAACTGGCACAAAAGTCGGCATTTCCCTCCCTTTTTCCCCTACGGTTTTCCTCTCTGGGCTCTCCTTTCCCTTTCCCCTTTTTTCCTCCCTTTGCCGACTTTTGATGATGGGGGATTTTTATATTTGAAAAAGACAAGTCTTTTCATACGGTTCAGGTGGTCTTTTCAGGAGTTAGTTTCCATTTTTTGCCAAAATACAATGGATAAAATATAAAATTTAATATGCTGCAATCTAGTAGGGGCGAATAACTTTCGCTCTTTTTTTACGCAAACGGCGGAGAAATTCTCCGCCGTAAAATTCATTATTCAAGCACAGGAATCCATGCTAAAGCGTTCATAGCCTTTGCCTTTTCCTCTGCTTCCTTGAATGAAAGTTCATCTTCTGTTACAAATGATGACTTGTCGTAGTCTGTGTATGTTCCCTCGGGGAGGTCAGCTGTATCAGCAGGCACGCTGAAATACCACTTTGCTTTCATATCGTCAACAGATGCGATAAACTCTGTATCTGTACTGCTCTCCCATGTTTGTGAGAATACAGTTCTGTTATGCTTTGCAGCCTCGATAACATCGCCGAGAACAGCACTTGCAGTTGGCAGTTTTCCTGCACCTCTGCCGTAGAACATTGCCTTGTCGATACCGTCAGCGTAAACCATAACTGCGTTGAATACGTCGCTTACACCTGCCATAATGCTCTCGTGAGGTACCAGCATAGGCATAACTGTAGGCAGAATTTTGCCGTTGTCAAGACGCTTTACAGATGCGATAAGCTTGACAGCATAGCCGAGAACATCAGCAGCTGCTACATCGCAAAGCTTAACATCGGAAATACCCTTTGTATAAACGCTGTCGGGATATACGTGCTTTCCGAATACAAGAGATGAAATAATGCAGATTTTACGGCAAGCGTCGTGTCCCTCAACGTCAGCTGTAGGGTCTTTTTCTGCATAGCCCAGTTCCTGAGCAAGCTTTAATGCGTCCTCAAATGTCATACCGTCAGCATACATTTTTGTGAGGATAAAGTTTGTTGTACCGTTGAGAATACCGCAGGCAGCTGAAATATCGTTAGCTGCAAGACAGCGGTGGAGAGGACGGATAATCGGGATTGCTCCGCCTACGCTTGCTTCAAAGAAGAAGTTGCAGTTGTTAGCCTTTGCAGCTGCAAGGAGAATATCGCCCTTTGCCGCTACAAGCTCCTTATTTGATGTACAGCAGCTTTTTCCCTTTTCAAGAGCAGATTTCAGGAATGTGAATGCAGGCTCAGTTCCTCCCATACACTCAGCAACAACTGTTACTTCGGGGTCGTTGAGGACTTCGTTGAAATCCTTTGTGAACTTGTCCTTGTATGGTGAATCGGGGAATTCACGGATATCCACAATATACTTGATATCCATTTCACAGCCTGCGTGCTTCTCGATGCTCTTTCTGTTCTTATAGAAAAGCTCCACAACACCTGAACCTACTACACCGTAACCTAATACCGCTACCTTAACTGACATAAAAAATGAACTCCTTTTTTTATATAGATTATAGCAAACGACAAAATCTTTTGGCGTTTGCTATTTGCCGATCCGCACGGAGCAAACTTTAGTTTGCGGATGTGCGAGGCACTTTAAATCATTCAGCAGAGAGAACCTTGATTTCAAGAACTCCTTCAAGGTCTGAAATTGAATTGAGTGACTTGATTTCCTCGTTGATTTCCGATGTCATACGAATGGAAATATTGACCGCCGCCGCACCGTCAACGGGAATACTCTGATTTACCGTGAGAATATTTGCGTTAATGCTGTTGAGAAAAACAAGCACGCTTGATAATACTCCCGGTATATCATTCAAAAGCAAATAGAGATTTACAATTTTCCTGTTAAAAAGTTCGTCATATGAAAATACGCTGTCCTTGTATTTATAGTAAGCGCTTCTGGAAATGCCGATACGCTTGCAGGCGGAGGCGAAGCTTTTTTCGTCCTTTCTCGCCATAAGCTTTTTGACTTCAAGCACCTTAGTAAATACATCGGGCAGAATATTTGCGTCAACAACTATAAGCTGGGATTTATCTTCCATAGCAAATCACCTTTTCAAAATCGTCCGTGACAGACGCACAATTGTACGCTGTATAATAACTATACCACTTTTTTACAGACTTGTCAAGGGGATTTTATTATAATTATTTCATTTCACAAATTCACACAATTTTCTTTTTAATAGTTCATATCTCTCCCTTTTTTCATCTTTTGAGAAATGAACCTCTCTGCTTTGGGGAATTCTCTCGGAATAATCCAAGATTTCTTCCCCGAACTGCTCACTTGTCAGGTCAAAAACAATTCCCCCGATTACGTTGTAGCAATGGTAATTTCCGCCATTTCTCAGTATTCCGCAGACTTCACCGCCGAAATAATCCTGCACAAGAAATGCGGTAATGGAGCATTGCCCCAGACTGGGATTATCCTCCGTCCACTTTTGTCGCATACGTGGCGGACAGGTTTCAGCTGACCAGCAATTTCTCAGCTTTTCATACATATCATTCAAATCCGCAATAAAGCCCGTATCCGCAGATACAGGCTTTACACCGCCGTTTTCACAGCCATAATAATTATAGTTCAACTCTTTCATCTCGGCAGATTTTCCTCCATTGACTTGTCGCCATAGGTCAAGCCGTTGCAGTTGTAGTATGTCCACTGGTCTTCCTCGTTGTCGCAGGATACAAGCTCCCCGTCCTCGTAGGCAATCCAGTTATCCCACACCGTTTCCGTGCAGTCCCACGAATTGAGGAACACCATTTTCTTTCCCTGAGAATTGGTTGGAGTGTCCATATATGCCTTATTGCTGTAAATATAGGCATTCTGTCCCCAGCCCTCGTCAAGCTTATTCATCTCAAAGGCACGGTTTATGTTGGTTTCGCCGTTGCGGTAGCCTGTACAATATCGCAGTATACAGTCATTTCCTTTCAGGTCAACGAAACTGTCGGCATAGTTTTCGCCTTTCATTCCCTTGCCGTCAAAGGTGCAGTATTCAATGAGAGTTCCCGTTGTGTACTCCTTGACATCAACGTGTTCAGCACCTACATTAGGTCCAATCTTGCAGTTTCTGATTGTGTTGTAGTCGCACTTGTGTCCGTATTCCGTGGTGGACTTCGAACTGCCCACGTACACACCCTCACCGTATTTCGGAGTAATTGTACCTATATCGTGAATGTAACAGCTTTCCACAAGACAGTAGGAACTGTTGTCACGGATATGGACTCCCTCTGTTCCTGTGTTGTATACCTCGCAGTTGATAACCTTTGTGAAGTTGCTGTTGTCAATGATAATTCCCTTTGAGGCATTGGTTACTTTCAAATCACGAAGTTCCCACCAGTCACCGAGGATAGTCAATCCGTAGTGGTGTTCCATAGTCGTACCCGATATAATTGACGGATTATCGGGATTTTCTGAACGAAGAATAATGGGAGCGGTTTCAGTTCCCTCAGCCTCTCCAACAAAAGTTCGTCCCTTTGGAGTTGAACCGCTGTACACATATTCGCCCTCTGCAAGAACAATTTCATCTCCTGCTTTAGCGTTGGCAAGGGCAGTTTTCAGTTCCTCCGTATTTGTAACACGGACTATATTTGTTTCGGGAGCTTTTACAAGTTCCTTTCGCATTAAAATCAAATCAAACACATCAAGTCTTTCATCAGCATACAGATTTCCTGCATCGGGAGCTTTCAGCAGTTCCCCCGAACCAAGAATATACTGTGAAAATGATACCAAATCAGCGGCGGAAAATGAACCGTCACCGTTGACATCGCCCCTCAATGCGGCTGACGCTGTAGTCGGAAACAGACAGAAAGCGGCTATAGAAGCCGCTATCCATCTGTAGTACGTTTTATTCTTCAATGTTAAGTGCCGAAATAACTTCTGTAAGGAGATTTGCAGGAAGCTGCTCATATCTTACAAATTCAAATGTAAAGCTGCCCATACCTCTTGTAACCTGACGGAGGTACATTGCAAAGTCATGCATTTCTCTCATTGGAACTTCTGCAATAATCTGTGTCATACCGTGAGAAATCGGCTCCATACCGAGAACTCTGCCACGACGCTTATTGAGTTCGCCCATAATATCGCCTGTATTTTCATCGGGAGCATTAACTTTAAGTTCGCCGATTGGTTCAAGGAGAACAGGGTCAGCCTGACGGAGTCCCTCTTTGTATGCCAGTGAAGCGGCTGTCTTGAATGCCATTTCAGAGGAGTCAACAGGGTGGTATGAACCGTCAACAAGGATTGCCTTTAATCCAACAACGGGACAGCCTGCAAGAACGCCCTTCTTTACGGAGTCCTCCAGTCCCTTCTGAACAGCGGGGAAGTAGTTCTTTGGAACTGCACCGCCGAATACCTTTTCTTCAAATACGAGAGTATCGCTAACGCAAGGCTCAAACTCAATCCATACGTGACCGTACTGACCGTGACCGCCTGACTGTTTCTTATGCTTACCCTCAACCTTAACCTTTTTGCGGATAGTTTCCTTATACGCAATCTTAGGAACTGTAAGCTTGATGTCTGCACCGAACTTAGTTTTTGCCTTAGCAGCGGCAATTTCAAGATGCTGTTCGCCGAGACCGCTTAAAATCTGCTCCTTTGTGGTTTCGTCCTGAATATATGTGAGAGTTGGGTCCTCCTCGGTAAGACGCTGCATACTTGTGGAAATCTTAGCCTCATCGCCCTGTGACTTAGCCTTGACAGCCATAGAATAGCAGGTGTTGGGGAATTCCATAGGAGGAAATTCTACAATTCTTGAAACATCGGAAATTGTATCGCCTGTGTTTGCAGAAATCTTAACGGCAACCGCAATGTCACCTGCACCAACTTCCGCAGCCTCAGTCTGCTTTTTACCGCAGAGAGATACAAGCTTGCCGATTTTTTCAACATTGCCTGTAGCTGAATTTACAGCGTCGCTGTTGGGTTTAAGCACGCCTGACTGAACCTTAATAAATGACATCTTGCCTACGAATGGGTCAGCAATTGTCTTGAATACATAAGCTGAAAGAGGTTCGCTGTCGGAGCAGGGAATTTCCACAACGTCCTTAGCAGGAGTGTATGCCTCAGCTGCATAAACCTCAGTTGGATTTGGAAGAAGAAGTTCAATTTCCTTAAAGAGCATATCAATGCCTGTAAGCTCAGTTGCAGATGTGCATACAACAGGAGTGATGATACCTCTGTTCATACCGTCGTGGATACCGTCAATGAGTTCTTTCTGTGTGAAAGTTTCGCCCTCGAAGAACTTCTCCATAAGTTCATCGGAAGTTTCAGCAACAGCCTCGGAAACAGCTGCCACAAGTCCGTCTACACGGTATTCAAACTTCTCGGAAATCTCAGCTGTGGGCATATCAGTTTCAACTGCATTGCCCTTATTGTCGTATTTATAAGCCTTCATCTCAATGAGATTTACATATGAAACAATCTGTCCGCCACTGATAACAGGAACAACAACAGGACATACAGTAGGTCCGAATACAGTTTTCAGTTCTGTGAGGACGTTGAAGAAGTTAGCGTCCTTGTCGTCAATTTTTGTAACGACAAACATCTTGGACTTGCCCTGCTTTACAGCTTCATCGTAGGCTTTCTTTGTGCCGACTTTTACGCCTGATTTAGCGGAAACCGTAATCATAACCGTATCGGCTGCACGGATTCCCTCAACCATTTCTGCCGCAAAATCGAACAAACCGGGAGTATCAAGAAGATTAATTCTGTTATTATTATATGTGAAAGATGCAAGAGAAGTGCTGATTGAAATGCCTCTCTTGATTTCTTCTGCATCGTAATCGCAAACTGTTGTACCGTCAGCAACCTTGCCGAAACGGTCAGATGCTCCTGCCTTATAAAGGAGAGCCTCTGCAAGTGAAGTTTTGCCTGAACCGTTATGTCCTGCAAATGCAATGTTTCTAATCTGTGTTACATCATAATTTTTCATTCATTTTTCCTCCAAAGTGGATTTTTTGCATAAATTTTTGCTTTTGTCTGTGCTTTTTTTATAGCACATATATAATTATATAATAAAATCAGACAAATTGCAATAGTATTTTGTTTTTTCTACATTTTCCATTATCAGACTAAAAACTCTTTGTTAATTTTGCACAACGAATTTATCCTGTTTTTCTACAGATGTTAAAATATGAGATAAAATATACACTCCGCCATATAAAATCAGCCATATAATAAAAAATATTACCATAGAAACAACCGTGTCAGCTGATGCATAAACCACACGAAACAGCAATTCCACCGCTGACATTGTGAAAAATGCATACATCACAGGTGAAATCACCATTGAGAATACCCGAAACCGCACTCCCGTGTATCTCAAAAGCTTCACAAGCCGCATAATATTGCCGAAAATGTTGCTTGCATAGTACGAAAGGGCAATGCCTGCAAAGCCAATCTGCGGCACGGCTACGAGGACAATTGAAATGCGTATGACGTATTCCGCAAGGTAATTCACCGAGGAAAATCCCTGCAAACCCATTCCTTTTATCATTGCTTCCAACACAATTTCCATATAGATAAACGGCACTACAGGGGCAATTGCCGAAATCATCGTTCCACCGAGTTCTCCGCCGCCGCACAGCTCCCCTATGGGCTTGCCGAAACGAATCAGCACCGCCGATGCAAAAATGCCGTAAATCAATGTATAGCGGATTAACCGTGATGTAATGCTCCTGATTCGCTGCTGACTGCCTGCCGCCTTTGCACGTGCGGATTCAGTAACTACAATGCCCGAAAGTGAACAGAGTACCACCGAGGGGAAAAATATTGCAGGTATCACAATGGCTTCAAAGATGCCGAAAAGTGCCAGTGCCTGCTCTGTGGAATCCCCGTACTGTTTCAGGCAAAACGGCACAAGTGCGTCATTTGTGCTGCTTAAAACCGATGTGAGTATGCCGCCTCCCATTATCGGCAGGGCAAATGAAATATACTGCCGCAAAGTGATTGTTCCCGTTCCCGGGGCATTTATTCGCTTTCGTGAGTACAAAATCAGCATTGCCAGAAGTGACAGCACATTGCCTGTGATAATTGACGCAATCATAATTCCGCAGATGTTATTTTTGCCGTAAAACAGCGTCATAAGGACGATTACAGCTGCCCTTGCGAGGAACTCCCCAGCGTCCGTAAATGCCACATACGAGGACTTGCGGCAGGCGTTGAAATACCCCTTGAAGCAGGACGAAACTGCACCGCAAATCAGGGCAAAGGGCATAAGTCGGACGAGGAAAACTCCCTCCTCTCCCCCGAAAAACCGCACTCCCAAAGGCTTTGCGGCTACGATAAGCACAGCCGAAACTCCCAGACTAAGCATAGTGCAGAGCCTTATTCCGTGGAATAATATGCGGTTGGGGTTTCCGTTGGTTTTTCCCAGTTCTTCGGAGATAAGTCGGCTTGTGCATAGAAATGCGTTGCCGTTGGAAATTATTCCTGCCAAGCCTAAAAATGAACCCATTAGGGAGAAAATCCCGATTGCTGACGCTCCAAGCTGTCGTGTGATAAATCCGTTCAGCACCAGAGATGCAGAGTCCAAAATCAGCTGCATTATCGTTAGCAATACCGTATCTTTTACTATTCTGTTTTTCATCATACTATCCTCCTGTTTATTAATAGTATGACATTTTCTGTCAGATAATGAATTTTTTTGAGCTGGCAGCTGTTAGCTTTTAGCCTTTAGCTGTTTAGAGGTTAGAGGTTAGAGGTTAGATGTTAGAAAGTAGACGGTGGAATTTTTTTCTGTCGCCTAAATAGCTAACAACTTTACCGATTTAAAGTGTTCAAGATGACATAATTCTCTATTAATGTCATCTTGTCACCTTGTCATCTTCTTTTTGCACAAAAACAACATATAGTTTTTGTTAATATTGCACATAATTAGACAGATATTATCCGCCACATAACAAAAGCTTTACCAATTTAAAGCGTTCAAGGTTGCAAAAACAAAATTGCATTCTTCCTTGCAATCTTCTTTTTTCACAAAAAAGATATGTTATATTTGTACAATCTGCATATAAGTGTATAAAGCAGATAACATCAGACATCTGTTAATAAAACAGAAAATATTATATTATATTAAGATAAGATATGATAAGTTATGAAGTGATATTATCTGTTAAAATAAATAAGTTAAGTTAAGTTATGTTATGTAAAGTATAAGTGCTGATATGATAATAGCAGTTAATAAGATATGTTAAGCTTTGATGCACAGGCTATTAGCGATGTTGGCGGCAGAAATAATTCCACCGCCCATAATTCTTAATTTAATTACGAATTACGCATTATTATTACGCCATTAACCTAACCATAACAGTAGGGGCGAATAATATCCGCACCTATAAGTCATATATGCAATATTAACAAAAACTACACGTTGTTTTTGTGCAAAAAGAAGATGACAAGATGACAAGATGACATTAATAGAGAATTATGTCATCTTGAATACTTTAAATCAGTAAAGTTATTAGCTATTTAGGCGACAGAAAAAAATTCCACCGCCCTTTAATTCTTTTTTTGTATTAACTCGCTGTCCTAAAAGCTAACAGCTAAGGGCTAAAGGCTAACGGCTAAAAGATAATATCCGCCCGATTATGTGTAATATTAACAAAAACTATATACCATTTTTGTGCAAAAAGAAGATTGCAAGGAAGAATGCAATTTTGTTTTTGCAACCTTGAACACTTTAAATTGATAAAGCAATTTCGGTACGAAATTCAGGTTTTTCCATAATCTTACTAATGGCTAACGGCTAAAGGCTGACAGCTAACAGCTGACGGCTAAAGGCTAATGGCTTTAAAAAGGCTAAAAGCTTTTATACAAAAAAAGACGGCAGAAAAATTCCAC
>JAFSBM010000002.1 GCA_017437285.1 Ruminococcus sp.
CATAAAAGCTCACTTATTCTCAAAAGAACCAAAATTACTTTCAGACAAGTGCGGTTCAACAGCGGCAAGTGTGCGGTTTTGTAACCGTTACTGTTCGGTTTCAAGTCCGTGCAGTTGCGGTTTTGCGGTCGGTATATACAGTTTCAGGCATAGTAATGATTTCCGTATTATATATTGAGTCAGCAGATACCGTTTCAACATGAAAATCATATTTCATCTTTTCATATGTACTTGGTTCAGTATTCTGAGTTGTTGATTCCGAAAGTGAAGTGGTTTCTTCAATTTCAGTTTGTGAAGAAGTTGTAGAAGCGATCGTTGTTTGGACTTGGCTGTCATTGTTAGTTGTTTTTGTACTGCATGAACAAATGCAAGAACAAATCATAGAGGTAATTATACATCCTCCAAAAAGAATTTTCTTCATTTCTAACTCCAAATTATAATAATTCATTAAAAGGCTTCCCGAATAAAATCGAGAAGCCTTGATTTTTTATGGTGCGGATAACAGGAGTTAACTTGCACTCAACTATGTAATTAATCGTTGAATACACATTCGCAATCAACAAATATTGTGCAATGGATTTTTAAACCCAAACCTTTTCCACCAATTACAGCCTTAACTTCCTTACCGTCAGACAGCTTTCCGTATAATCTTTCGCAAGTAGTAATACCGTAAGCTACATCCTGTAATTTATCATTTACATATAAATTTTCAGCATCTTCTACACGAATAACATCATTGCCAACAGTAACAGTCCAACAATTTGAATTTTTAGCCATGATATAACACCTCCTTAAAAAAATCTTAAATGAACTGGTGCGGATAACAGGAGTTGAACCTGCACCGAGTTGCCCCGACTGGCACCTGAGGGTAGCGTCACGTTAGTGGAATTATATTCCAGTGATCGTAGCCTATATATGACAGGCTACGATTGAAATTAATTTTATTCAGCTATTCCTGCAAGCTTCTTCTGAATTTCCACAGCGTCGTCAACGGTTAAACCGTCGCCCTTGCTGTCAGCATGCTGCTTTACAGTCATACTCATTTTAGTTCTCCTATATATTATTCCAAACTATATTTCTTTTTTATGTCAGTATTATTATGCAAGTATTTAGAAATTTCCAAAGAAACTGCAGTAAAAAAAAAGTGCATATCTACAAAAGCTTAAAAAATGTAAAATATTTCATCACCTTTACTTGCTTCTTCTGAAATCGATTGAATTAAGAAGCATAAGTGATTGTTCATATATGTGTGGTCGCTACTCCCTTTTTCTAGATTGTTCATACACCACCAAATTAATCTATGTAGTTCTTCAAGTACATCATTAATTTGTGTAGGTTTAAATTCCGACCCTTCTTTAAATATTTGAATATTTGTTTCTAATAATGCCTTTGTCCAAACTCTATTATAGAATTCTTCGCTAGCTACACTAGCGAAGAATATCCGGACTGACTGTGCTGAAATATTATCATCTTTAAATCTAAAAACTCCAACTGACATATCATCACGCTCCATAAACAGCTGAAAATTCATATATTTTATATGACAATCAGCATCTTTATAGTATGTTTATTTAATAATATTCCGAACTAATTTAATAATATTTCTTGCCATCCTTCCATTACTGTTCTTCCAAGTTGATTTCCTTGATCCATGAAAAGTCTACCATCCGATGAAATCCAAATAGGAACTGTTAAATTTCCAATTTCTCCAACCTTTAAAAAGGAAATATTTTCAATTGTAGATATTTTATTTATTGGGTTTTGTGATTCCATAATGTTATTTGTTACATCACTACTGCTTATATATTTGAATTTTGATTCAATATTAATCTTATAACGCGAACCAGACATGCTCTCTCCCTCAAGAGCAATGTATTCTTCAAGAAATGCAGTTTGTAATTTAGTTAACTCAATTTTTTCTTTTTCACATTGTTCAAGTAAATAATCGATATTTTTTTTTCTACCAATGTACCAACCTGCTTTTTTTAAATACTGTATTGTTTCTGGTAATATATTAATTGGTAAAATAGACTCAGGAGATAGAAAATATTCAAATAATTTCTCATAATTTATAGCAACTACCTCGCCATTTTCATTCACAAAAACATTTTCAGCAAGATCATAAAATATTTGTAGTTTTTGACCACAACAAAAAACTTTTCCAATTAGTACCAATCTATCCAAATTTAATGTTATTTGAGGAAGAACAACATCAAATCGTTGAAATAAATTTTTATTTATCCTAGTATGAATTGAAATACCTACGAACTCGCTTAAAAAATCAATAAATTTCTGACTAGCACCAATGTTCTTGATATTCGAGAGTATTTGATTTTTTTTCAGCAAACTAATATAACATGAATTATCAATAACTAAATTATGATATTTTAAAGCCATATTGCTTAACATTAATTTATTCATTTATTCTCCTTTTAGCAATTTTAAATATTCGACGAAAGTATGATGACAGTTTTCACACATTGCTAATTTTTCTCCATTAGAACTGTATATAGATTGGAAAGTTAGTTCTTCAAACTTTGCACCATTAAGTATCGCTTCACGTGCACTCCAAATTTCACCACAATTAGTAACAGAATGTGAGGCAGTAAAGCTAGGCTCACTAATATTTCCATATGTATATAGTTTTCCAGCATTGTATGCTTCGCTTTTGGTATATGCGATTGCATCACTCAGTTTATACAATTCATTTTTTACTGAAGGTGAAATATCCACTGAATCTTTAATAAATTTTTTATTTAAAAGATTATTATACTTTTCATAGTAGTAATTATTTCCTTGATAACTAGCAATGTCATCAAAATATCCATTTGGAACTGTAATTGTTGGATTTTTTACATAATTTCCACTTCCTGCTACAAAAGTTTTCCCACTATTCGTTGTTGAAAAAGTAAAAACTGTAGAATTTTTGGCATCAAATAGCTTTTCTATACCTTTTACATCTCCTGTTTTAAAACATTTGATTATATCTGATGCATCTTCATATTTACTTATAAATGAAATAGCATCATCTCCACAAGTAAGGACTTTTGCAACATCATCTCCATATTTCCAAGCTAAGTTACAAAATTCATTAAGCTTTTTGGTATTAATAAGTGCCTTTGTAAAGTCATCACCATTACTAATAACCAGTTCAGCGAGTAATCCCTGATTGCCGCCCTGTTTTCCAAGGAATGTGAGTATGTCATCCCCAAGGAACATGCACTTAGGATTTTTTAATAAAGTATCTATAGTTGTCGTGGATATTCCAAGATTTTTGAACTGATTTACTTTTGATGTAATCTGAGAAGTTGTAAATCCTGCACTTTTTAAATTACTTACCGTAGCTTTACCATATTTTTGAGCAACACCTGCATACTTAATTCCTTTGCTTACTGCACTTGCTCCTTTAAACACACCAAAAGTCAACACATTTATTGTTGCACTTAGCCTTATATTTTCCCCTGCCTCATCATCGCTATTAATATAATAATCATAATTATCAAGTACTGTACTCATAATGTCAATTACAAGCAGTTCTATGGATATAGCAGCAATCATTAACCCGACAACTGGAAAAAAAGATAGTGCTGTCATTCCTGTTAGTATTGCTATCATTGCAGTAACACCTTCAGCAAGCCAAAGTGCATCTATTGCAATATTGACTATTGAAGCTAAAGCAACAGGAATAGATGTAGAACCGCCATTATATTGTCCTGAAATCTTATAATATTGAACTGAATTGTCAGAAGAAGTAATAATATATCCTACACCATTCCAACTACCAATTTTCATATTTGACGTTGGAACAATTACAGTATTACCGGCATCAATAGCATTTTGTATCTCCACTTTATCTGATTCATTAATACTTAAATCATCTACTTTAGTTTTTGAATCAGCTGAAAGTTTCACAAGTGGAATGTTACGCTCATTAGCGTATCGTAAAATGGTAGTGGTTGAAAAACACTCAACACCTAAAATCTGATTTAATACAGAACTTTCCAGTTCCGATGAAAAGAGTCCACGAGTAAAACGAAATGCTTCCAAGCTTTTTTCATCATTAGTTTTACTAATATTCTTCGAAATATTACTTAAAACATCAATATAAAAATATCCTTCTTTACTGATTAAATTCTGTCCAGGGTTTGCATCATATAAATTTGGCTTAAATCCAACCACTATAATTCTTGATGCATTATCATAATGAATATTATTTCTTTCCGCAAGTGCGTTGACCATAATATCAAATTGAGAAAAATACATTATACCAGTAAATCTTAATAAATTTCCGAGATAATCATCATTATAAACATTGCTTCCGTTTATTTTTTCATCTATCTCTTTAGTTGACAATTCTTTTGTAAAACCATTATTTTTATTTAAAAATTCTGTATTATTTAAAAGTTTAGAATACGCCGCTCCTAATTCGTGTGGTGAAATCTGTCCCGTGTCAAGAACTATACTACACATTTCACCAGCTGTCAATTCTTCCGAATATTCTCTCAACATATTTCCAGTTTTAAGGACAATATTAAGTTTTTGACTATCCCATAACTTTAAGTTTCTACCACGAATTTCATCTTTTCCTTCAATTTTTATAATTGGTGTAACTGATAAACCATATCCATGCGGTAATGCAAATATATTGTTTGTACTTTCAAAATACTCTCCCATAAAATCGGCTGTTTCGTCTGATACCTCATAGGATACTGTAATATTTTTTCGATACAGCTCTGCTGAGCGGAAAGTATCCAAACTATCTTCAATTCCTATACTTATAAGATCGGATTCTTCTTCTGTTACCTCTTCGGATACTATTAATTCACTATTTACAATATACGAAGTTTTTATTGGAAGTGTAGTTTCATTTCTTGTTACGATTTTTTGTGAATTATATGCAAAGCTCTGATTGGATAAAATATCCTCAACCGATTCTGCCTTATTAATCTCTATATCTAATGCAGATAAATCCATATTGTCAATTATATTTTTAGCATTATCCAATGTATATTCAGAATCAATTGCATCATAAACTGTATTCTGATTTTCATATTCTTTGAAACATATATCGAGATAATATGTTTTGTCATCAATAATTACTTGAACATACTTATAATCACAAAAATAATATGTAACATCATCAATTATATTTGAATCATGCTTTCTACCATTTATAGCATAGATTGATTGAGCTACATCAATTGAATCAACATTAGTCCATTTTAATAATTGTTCTTCTGTAAATCCTACATTAGCAGTTACATAATTAGCATCATATCCTCGATAACGCAACATTGCTATTAAAAGGCTGGAAAGGTCGGTATCGTTACCACCGCCTTGTTCGTACGCTCCTATAGCACCTTTACGAGAACCATAATAAAATTCAGAACGCATATTATTATAAAGATAATTATATATGCTCAAAGCATTTCCAAGTTCATCCGCTTTCTCTGCCATTTCAGATGTAACAGCAGTTTCTATAGGTTGATTTTGTGAAACTATTGATGTATCTTTATTTTCAATATTTTTTCTTGTATTAACTGTGAAAGTATCTCGCTGACATAGTAAAAATTGTTGTAGTTCTTGTGCATCACCTACATCTATTATTCCATCACTATTCAAATCTCCTTGCATAGTATCAATTGTTAAGTTATCTTTATTTTCAAATAGATATTGTTTTAATAGACATAAATCCATTACATCTACAACACCATCATTTGTTATATCTCCGTATGTTGTATCTACCGCTTTAGCATTGAACTCTTTTACTTCATCTGATATGGTCTTAAAATTATTTCCATATATACACACAGTAAATAGAGTAGCTACAACAACAGAAAAAGCTTTTTTTAATCTTCCTATCATATTTTTAACCTCACAAAGTATATTTTTTATAATTATATCACAGAAAATAAAAAAAATCAATACTAAATCAAAAATAACGTATTATCACTTAAAAAACTTAAAACTCTATATGTAAATATAACTTTCCTCGCAGGTTACTATGGTTACTCAAAAATGGTGCCGCACAATTATCAGATGATATATCCGGTGCTACGAAGAAGTCGTTTTGCTATAAAGAATGGTAGAGTAACTATAACCCCGATTAAGGACGATGCAGCGTAGGAAAATACCGCATGGGAGAATGGCTGATACTCTTAACGGAGATTAAGAAAACAACCGAATAGGATACTAAATCTCGTGTAGAACATTTAACTTCTACACGAGATTTTATTTGCATTTTAGCATCATTTTAGAAACTTCATTGGCGGTTCTTTGTGATGAATTGCTAAAACCGCTTGCAATATTATGAATTATATGGTATAATTTAGTTAGGCTTTTGGGGGCTTAAATGATTTTTAAGATTACTTGTAGAGTTGAGGAGGAGAATGTCGAATGCTTAAAAAAATTCTTAAAATTGTACTGATTGTACTTATCATAATTATGGTTTTGATTACGGTATACTGGTTCGGACTTCGTGGCTTATTTGCCAAGAATAGTCTGAAAAGAACGTTCAATGCAATGACAACCGGAGATTATACGGGCGACTTTTACTATGCAAACAGTAACGGCGCTATTCAGAAGTATTTGGATACAAGCGAGCTCGGGTATTTAACTCTTACAAAATCAACATTTGAAGTCGAAGAATGCGATTTATCCTGGAACAGCTTTGAAGCAACGGCTACAATTAATGTAAGCTATCCGAATGTTTATCAGTTGTTCAACGACCTGTATGCCATGGTTGATACCATTCATACAACCGAGGAAATCAATCAGACGCTGATTGATGCTCTAAATAACGAGAGTGACATTGATTGCTGTGAAGAAACGATTGAAGTAACTATTGTTCAGTACGGCACAAAATGGTATCTGATCGAAAATGAAGCATTGATAGACGTCTATTCTGGAGGCTTGTATTCAGAATACAAAAACGCACTTTCTGAAATGCTTGCCGAATAAGGAGGGGTAATGTTATGAAAAGAATACTTGGTGCGTTGATTTCCAGTGTTATGCTGGCTGTAACATGTTTAACAGCACTGCCTGTTTCGGCAAAAGAGGAATACACAGAATACATTGTGCCTTTTTACAGCGATCAGACAAAGCAGAGGCAGGTACTCGGAATATCTAATAAATCGTTGCTGAAAGACGGTGTGGTTCTGATCCCTCTTGAAACTGCTTGTGAAATTGCTGGTGCATCTATTGCTGCTGAAAATGATGAAGCCGTAGTTATTAATCGTAATTATGTTTCTTGGTGTTGTGAATATACAGACGAAGCTCATCAATATTTGTTTATTGATGAAAAAACAGGTAAAGGAAATTATTATGAATCGATTTTAAGACAGACTCCAGAAAGTCCGAATCGTAATAATGGGCCCTTTAGTTTTTTTTCAGATTTTTATCGTTTGCAGAAGAGCTTTTTTTATCAACCTGATAAAAAACCTCAAACTACTTTTGATAACCCTATAACTTTGTTTGTTTCAGAAGTATACAGAACTTCAGTTAAATATGAATATTATAATAACGAATTGTATGTTTCATTTTATGAATTCCTTGTTATGATGGGTGTCGATGTTGAGCTGATCAATCATGAAGCCATCAATGAAATTACAGCATTCTACACATCTATGACTGAAGAATATTCAGATGACGAGGATTATAAAACAGTAGCTTCGAAAATTGATAAATTATTTTCAGCCGGAACCGGATATGAACAGTTCTTCTATTGTTATCTTGGAACTCCGATAGACGAATTGTATAAAGCCTACTATGATAGTGATTTGATGTGCGATTTAGGAGATTATTATGGAGACAGAAGCGTAGAATGGGCAAATTTAGTAAATGCAGTTGAAAATTATGATGGTTTCACAAAAACTGCACTGGCCGCTTTGAATCTGAACACTGATTACGAAGATGTATTAATCAATACTGTAACTTATCATAGAGATTCAGAAGATGACAACTTTTCCAAAACGGTTAATGACTCAGTCGATATCATTCAGAGATTATTGTACGTACGTGATTTTGGTCTTTCTGTTGAGGAAATATATAGGGATGATTCTGTTCTTGAAACAGTTTGGAGAATGCAAGAAAAAGCAGATAATATTGAACCAATTCTTTCAAGCGTGGATAATTTGGATGTCGATTTCTCTCTATCCCCTGATGTAATCAGCATGGTGTATAGCGGATTATGTGGTGCTATGAAGAACTACGCAAAATACAGAGAGATAAGCAATCTGTTTGAAGGCGAACAGCACTTAATAAAGAATACTATCCTTTCTTCCGATGCAATGGCAAGCAATGCCACAGATGAAGCAAGGGGGATGTTTATCAGTCATATATTAAATCCAATGGGAAATGTCATTGAGATGCACAGTAATCTCAGAAATGAAGAAAACAGCTATTTTAACTTGTATCATTCGGCTGCAAAAGTACAGGAAACTATGAATGCATCGTCGCCAGCCGCATGGGCTGCTGTTTGGGGGGCGATTAGCGATGCAGCTTTGTCGACTAGTGATGATTTAATCATGGGAGTGATTGACTATACATTCTTCGGTACAATGCCCGTTAGTAGCTTGGTGAATTCTGGAATTCTATTTTGTGTTGATGGTTTGAAAAATAGCGCTTATGGAAAAGAGCAGAGTCAAATCGCCGAATTGGATGATTATGTGTTTATACAAGAAGTTGCAAAAGACTGCTTTAAAGAACATAGTCTTACATCTGAAAATGCTTATAGCAGTTTCCTTTTAGGGCTTAAGGCAACTATGTTGGCATATGAAACGAATGACCAAGATTCAAGCTGGGATCCAAATTACAAGGATAGTGATAGTGTAAAAGCATATAAGGAAATGAATAAGATGCTAAACATTTCTTTATCAAATTCGGTTAACACTGATATCTATTATATAAACCCTGGTGATTGTGGTGATCTAACCGAAATGCTCGGTGGCAACACAGACATCTCCAAGCTGGACACTACACCTCGTCAGGACATTACATTAGAATTTGGTGAGGAAACAAATGAACCTACTAAATCTGAAACAATCGACTACGAAAAAATATATTACAGCTATATTGAGAATGAGTTGATTCCTCAATATGGTTTATCTGATCTTGCAGGGTTTGAAGCAGTAAATTGGAATAATTCTCCAGCTGTAAATGAAATCCCAACTAGTACACAGGGTATTATTGGAGCTAATATATATGACTATGATGGTGATAGTTACGTGGAATGCTTGGTGATACGTCAAAGTCAGTCCGATTATATTATTGATTGTTATGATTATAACCTGAATCTTTTGGATTCCTATACTGCGTGTAGCTTCACACCAGGCCGTCCGGGTAATTATATAACATTGAAGATTTCAATGCTGAATGACTGCATTGTGATTGAAAATTCCTCTATGAGTGTTCCAAGCTTGTCAAATTATGGAACAAATGTAGCCATATTGAGTTTGTCAGATGGTAAATTTGATGAAATAATTGCATTCGGTGGTTTTAGACATACTATGCAGGGTGAGTCGCTGTATCTGAATGATGAATCTATCGGTGACACTACACTTACTGAAAATGATACAAAAACCATGAAAAATAAAATTAGTTTTGCTTTGCAATCTCTTGGGATTTTGTTTAATTCGCTTGAAGTTGGTCGGATTAATGACTCATTTGGTGTTGAAATCAAATTTACGAACGAGCCAGTGATGCTGTTTGAGGATGCATATATTGACGGGTTAACTTATTTCAAGGATTACACCAATCTTCGTGATTACATCAGCACACAGTCAAATACATTAACCAACTACGAAGAAATCTATTACAGTTATATTGAGAATGAGTTGATTCCTCAATATGGCTTATCCGATCTTGCAGGATTCGAAGCAGTAAATTGGAATGTTTCACCAGTTGTAAATGAGATTCCATCTTGTACGCAGGGCATTATCGGAGCAAAAATCTATGATTATAATGAAGACGGATACAAGGAATGTTTGATAATTCGCCAAGAGAAAACTGATTATATTGTTGAATGTTATGACCATAACTTAGAGTTGTTAGATACTCATATTGCTTGCAGTTTTAGACCAGGTAATCCAGGCTATAATGTATTATTGAACGTCTCAATGCTTGAAAATTATATTCTGATTGAAAGCTCATCTTCAAGCTTTCCAAACTTATCAAGAAGTGGAACAAATATAACCTTACTTCGTTTGTTTGATGGAAAACTAAATGAAACAATTACATTCGGTGGAAATAGAGCTACTATGCAATATGAGGAGCTATATTTGAATGATGAGACTATTCAAGATACTATGCTTACTGAAGATGATGTAGAATCTATGGAAAATAAAATTGGTTCTGCTTTACAATCTCTTGGAATATCATTTGATAACCTTGAAGTAGGCTGGATTAACCTTTCATATGCATATGGTGTTGAAATTGAATTTACTGACGAGCCAATATTGCTGTTTGAGAATGTAAATAGTGACGGCGTGACTTATTTCAATGACTACACCAACCTCCGTGAACACATAACTGCACAGGCTCAATCAGAAAATTTATGCGATTCAGAACAATCTACTGTATGGCAACAACTCTATGCCGACGAATTGAGAAAATACATGAATTCAGATAACTATTCCGCAGAAGCGATGTTCGATTTGTATGATTTTGATAACAATGGGATTGTGGAACTGATTGTATCGAGCGGAGAGGCTCATCTTTGTACTTGCAGTGTCTTCGGGATAAAAGATGGAGCGATGACTTTATTGTGTGAAAACATCGGAGAAAATGGCTCACTTAGTGTATATGAAGGTGGCATAGTATGTGGGACATTTACTCCTTCAGGACCAGGACAGACGATGAAAAACACTAAATTTATAAAGATTAGCAGTGTTAACTCAGAATTATTATATGAATTGACAGCAGATGGATTCCCACCCGATTATGATAGATACACAATAAATGGCACGGAATCAACCGCTGAAGAGTATGATAATATAATAAATCAATATATAACTCAAGAACCTTTGCAATATTCAATAGGTAGAAAATATCCCCTCGACGAAGCAACAATCAACTCCATTTTGCTTTCTTCCAGCACACGAATCGGAACAATTATCACAGAAAACGATGCTCTCAATGTCCGGCAGTCTCCCTCTACTGAATCAAACAAAATTGGTACTGTTGGCAAAGGCAGTACAGTAATTATTCGCTCTGAAGTTGATGGTTGGTATGAAATTGAATTTAATAGTAATAGTGGATATGTTTCAGGAGAGTATGTTCAGATTGTTGAATGAGTCATGACGCAAAATTTTAGGGACACGACAAATCCATGCCGTGTCCCTAATTTTATTTTGAAATGATTTTTTCAAACTCATTTCCCTCAATCTCCCCACAAAGATAAGCCCTTCGAGCCACCTGAGCCTGTGTCAGCCATGCGGTATACTGTTCAAACGTCATATCCTTTTCTGTTTCTTCCCCCAGAAGCTTCCATTCACCACGTTCAAACCGCTTATAATTGCGGTTCTTTACACGATCATACTCCGCAAGCAGTGTGTCCTGCTGTTTCTTCAATTTCTGCATAAGCTTCGGTGCGACCTGTTTGCAGGTCTTTCCGTCCGACGTAATCACTCTGTCACAGTACAGGGTGATTTTTTTCGTTTTCGTGACAAAGAATCTGCCACAGCATTGACAACTGCGTACAGGCTTGCCGAGTTGGGTGAAATGCAGCAGCATGAATGCGTAGTAATCATCAAACCGATTGAAGAAATAGGTTCCGATAGCCGCATTTCCGCTGAACCGATGTGATGATTGATGTATTCCATCTGATAACTCCTGCGGAACAGTTCTGTTTCCGTCAGTACACATTCAGCAAACCATTTCTGTACATCGTCATACTGCTCGCACTTATGCAGAATGCGGAACAGCAGTTCACGAAAGTGCAGCGGCGCTTTCAGTGCATCGTTAACATTATTCATCAGCTGAAGAAAAAAGTTCGCTGTGCCATCGTCAGGAATATTGGTCACATTCAGAATATCAGCATAGAGAAGTTCTCCCATGATATCGTCATTTTCCATAATGGTAGCAACAACTTTAAGAGCCTTGTCAATTACTTCGCTTACCTGTTCTTCCGAAATGATGCCGAAGTTTTCGCCGTCCTCCAGTTCAGAAAGTGTTCCGATATAGTCGCAGATGTATTCATAGTTGGAACTGTTCGTTGCAAGCATGGAAATCAATTCCTCATCTACAGTTGTATCTGCAAGTAGTGACAACGCACCGTGATGACATAGATAGCGGTGAACAGCATAGTCATCCAAAACAACATAAATCCCGTTTTTGTAGGTGGTGGGCATGGCTCGGCTCCTTTCTTCTTTTGCTGATTCAATTATACCATATCTGTTTCAGAATTACAATTGTCTTGGATTGAAAAAGGTGGAAATACTGAATTATTACTCTCGCATTTTCAAGTACGATGAAATTTGTTAGACTTAAAGTAGAAAGAAAGGCAGAAGCCTTGGCATCTTGACAATTGAATAACGATACACCAAGTACGTTATTTCTGATGGTGGGGTGATGAGCCGTACCAGCCGCATGAGAAATCCGCCATGACCTCGAAAGAGCGAGCGAACAAGATACTCTCAGACCTGTGCAGAGCAAATACAGTTGGCGATGAAAGTCAGAAATGGATACTTACGTTCAGCCACAGTCCGAGCGTGATAAAACCGTCGCAGGCAATGGGAACGTGCAGGAAGTGTTCTGCATCAGACGCTTTATGAGTCCGATACGCTGTCGGAC
>JAFSBM010000014.1 GCA_017437285.1 Ruminococcus sp.
AAGCAGAATTAGGTTATGAGGATTTAATTAAGTTAAGTGCAGGTAAAGATGGATTGGATAAGTATTACGGCATTGGCATTGGTTTTGTTGAGGATAATCATCAGTTGAATTATATGATTGCGGAAAAAGCCTATGCAATTATTAAAGATAAATGTGAAATACATGAAATCCAATCAGGTTTTTCACGAAGAGAATTTTTTATTGACGTAATACTTTTTAATAGAATATATGTTCCCTATGTGATAGATGGTGTGGAACATACTGAAATAAGGGATGAACGTTTAAAAGAAATATACGAATCGGTTGACCATGATATGCTTAAAGAAAAGTATAGAGCAACACTTGATGAAAAAGGTATATTGGAATTTGCCGAAGATACTACGGTTATTGATAGACTAAAATGTTTCAAGTATTTCGTTGAAAACTATAATGCAAAAATAGATTGGACGGCACCTTCTTCAAATGATTCTATGACCGTGGGCGAGGCTGATTTTTCAGAAATCACCTACCTCAACGGCGATGCTAACCGTGACAAAACAACAACAATTGCCGATGCCGCCGCAATTATGCAGGCTATAGCAAACCCCGACAAGTACGCACTTTCTGCACAGGGCGAATTTAACGCTGACAGCAAGGGTGACGGACTTACAGTTGACGACGCTGTGGCAATTCAGAAAAAACTTGCAGGAATAACAGAATAAAACATAAATATAAAAGGGAGCAAAATCGCTCCCTTTTATTTATGGAAAAAATTGAATTTCGTTTCAAAATTGCGGGCAGATAATATCTGCCCTACATAAAATCCCGATATATCGCCAATTCACGCATTAGGCACGGACTGTCAAAGGCAGCCCTACAAAATATATCGGCATACAAAAACGGACAGCAGAAATAAATTCCGCTGTCCAAAAAGCTAAAGGATTTATTTAACAGGCAATTCCACAATAAAAACTGTGCCGTTTTCGGAATTTACACAGCGGACAGTTCCCTTGTGATAGGCAACACCGTGCTTTACAATTGACAAGCCAAGTCCCGTTCCCTTGATTTTCTGTGAACGGCTTTTGTCAACTCTGTAAAATCTCTCGAAAATTCGGTCAATATGCTCATCGGGGATGCCTATTCCCGTATCCGTCACCGTTATTACCGCTTTCATAGGTATATGAGAAATCCTGACAGTATAACTTCCGCCCTCTTTGTTATACTTTATGGCATTTTCGCAGAGATTGTAAAGGACTTCGCTTAAAATAGTGCTGTCACCGAAAATCGTCACCTGCTCGCCTATAAGCTCAGCGGTAACTGATTTTTCCTCCGCCGTCCTTGCAAGTCTGCCGATTATTTCCTCTGCAAGGCTGTACAGCTCGACTTCCTCCCATTGCCGTGGAGCGTCAGATTCATCAAGCCGTGACAGGGAAACAATATCATTTATAAGAGAAATCAGCCTGTCAGCCTCTCTGCGGATATTTCCGCCAAATTCAGCCACATTTTCCGCTTTTACCATATTATTCGCCAGCATATCCGATATGCCGTAAATGGTAGTCAGGGGAGTTTTCAGTTCATGGGAAACATTTGAGGTAAATTCCCGACGCATTTTTTCAAGTGCCTGTTCCTCCGTAACATCAAGGATAAACACCACAACACCGTTAAGAGTTTCGGTTATATCAGCAGGACTTGCGATAATTTTTCTATCGCCGTTTTCAGTTTTTATAATAAGTTCTGAACGTCTGCCGCCCATTGCGTCCTGTATGCAACGTCTGAACGGCTCGTCATTGCTGAGAGCGTAAATGCTCTGCCCCTCAAAAACAGGCTCAACGCCCATAAGTGTATATGCGGCAGAATTGCAGGATAAAATGGTAGTTTTTGAGTCGGCAATAACAATTCCGTCATTCATATTTTCCGTAATAAGGCTGAACTGCTCACGGCTGTCCGTCAGCTTTGTCATATAGCGGTTTACTCTGCCATTCTGTTTGCGGAGTTGTTCCAGCAGGGGAGTAAGTTCCTTGTAGGATTTGTGGAAATGCGGCTGTGACAGGTCAATATCTTTGATTGGACGGACGATTTTCGCTGCGGCAATTAATGAGAAAATAGCCGTGAAAAGAATAATCAATGCCAGCCATAACCAATCATTTTTAATATTGTTGTCTTTGTGCAGAAACATAGCAGATGTGGCTAAAACAGCAATAAGAGCAGTTGAAAAAATGCTTATAAAAATACGTTTACTCATTTTCTCCTCCTATTTTGTAGCCCACACCACGGATAGTTTCAATAAGCTCCCCGCAGCTGCCAAGCTTTGAACGGAGAGAACGGATATGCACATCAACGGTGCGGCTTTCACCTGCAAATTCATATCCCCATATGCGGTTCAACAGTTCATCACGGGTAAAGACTTTGCCTCTGTTTTTCATAAGCAGGCACAGCAGGTCGTACTCTTTAAGGGTAAGGGGAATTTTCGTTCCCTGTGCCGTAACCTCGTGCATATTAGGCTTAATGGAAAGACCGCCAATTGAAATTTTATCAGATACAGCAGGAGTATTTCCTGCACGGCGGAGGAGCGCTTTTATACGTGAAATCAGCTCCATAGTGCCAAAGGGCTTTGATATGTAGTCATCAGCACCGCTGTCAAGGCCGTTTACCTTGTCAAATTCCGTACCCTTTGCGGTAAGGAGAATAACGGGGAGTTTCTCGGTTTTGGGGGAATTGCGGAGTTTTTTCAGAATGGAAATGCCGTCCTCCTCGGGGAGCATAACATCAAGCAGGAGCAAATCGGGGATATTTTCGGAAAGGGCAGAAAAAAACTCTGAGGGGAGTTCAAATCCAACAGCCTCAAATCCCGAATTATTAAGGGCATACAGGACGAATTCTCTGATTCCGCCGTCATCTTCAAGCATATAAATCATATTTTCACCTCATCAATATTATATACTATTTTCACTGAAATTTCAAGGGCTTGAAATTTCAGCCGTGTTTTATACCTTTAATCGTATAACATTCAAAATTTAATGATAAACGATAAATTTTTATCGGTAATTTTTCACAAAGACACCCCTGGAAATTCACCTTTGTATTGTGCAAACATATAATATTTAATGTTTATCATTAAAAATCTGTTGACAAACGTAAAATAGTGTGGTATTATATAATCACAGCAAGGGGAACGGAAAAAACTTCCCCGAAAAAAGGAACAAAAGAGCGCTCATATAAGTTCCGTAAAGAATTATTGGAGGGTTTATTTATGAACAGCACAAAAAATATTGACTATGTAAAGAGAATCAACACACTTGGAAAGGTAAGCAAAATTATCCTTATCATAATGCGTATATTCTGCATTGTGGGTATTGTTGCAACGATTGTGGGCGGTATATTCTACATTGCAGTACTTCCGTCAGACAGCACCGCAATTACATCAAAGGGCAGTGCAAGCTATGAATTCATCGTTGATACGGCAAAGCTTCCAAGTTATGTAGAAATTGAAAGCGGTGTAGATATTGGCGAGGATAATTTAGATACCGAATTTGAATTTTTGGGTACAGAATTTTCCATAAAGGATATTGAATCAGAAGATGACGGCATAGAAAAATACACCTTTGACGCTCATTTTAATGCCAAAAATAGCACATTGTTCAAATACGGTGTGGCAGGTGTTTGTTTTGCTGCGGCTTTATACATTGTTTTTACCCTTATTGTGGTTATCTTTGCAGGCAAGCTTGCAAAGGCTCTTGAAAAATGTCAGTCACCTTTTGAGGAAAGCGTTACAAAGGCTATGAAGCACTTTGCTTTTTCTCTCTTTATCCCATTAGCATTTATGATTGGTGAAAAGGGAATTTTGAATCTTTCATTAATCCTTGCCATTCTTGCAGTTATTATTTTCTCTTATATTTTCAGCTACGGTGCAAAATTGCAGCAGGAATCAGATGAAACGCTTTAATTTACGGAGGTTAATACAATGAAAAAAACAGTTGATGCAAATGCGATAACATTGGAAAAAGAGAAAGAAAGCTTTGTTAAAACAAATAAAGTTCTGCATTTTGTCTTTATAGTATTGCAGATTTTATCGCTGATGCTGGCAATTATGACAAGTATTATGTTGGTAATGACGGGTATAAATGCTGTGTTTGAATTTTCTGATTCAATCAGTTTCCCTGACGTATATCTAACCTTAACACTTCTGGTTATTTCTGTTGGCTATTTTATTGCTTTTAATCATGCAAGAAAAATATTCGATATTTTCAAAAACGGTGAAAGTCCTTTCCGCTATGATGTAGCCGACAAAATGAAAGGTGCGGCAACAGCAATTATTGCAGCTAATTTGATTAATTTTGCTATTGGATTAGTATATTTAGCTGTTGGTGGATTTATGAAGCTTAGTAATGACGAAGTTTTTGAAATGAAATTTAATTTTGATTTAGGCAGTTTAATTTTAGGAATATTGATATATGCCTTTTCATACGTATTCAACTATGGTGCAAAATTACAGCAGGAATCAGATGAAACGCTTTAAGGAGGGGGAAATATGTCGATTATACTAAGACTTGACAGAGTAATGGCAGACAGAAAAATCAGCCTTAACGAGCTGAGTGACCGTGTGGGAGTGAGCAACGTAAACCTCTCAAAGCTTAAAACGGGCAAGGTTAGTGCAATTCGCTTTTCTACTCTCAACGCTATATGCAAGGCACTTTCATGTCAGCCCGGGGATATTCTCGAATTTATTGATGATGACGAGGATATGGACAATGCGTAATGCGTAATTATAAAAAAGCTGTTAGCCTTTAGCTTTTCAGGACGGCAGTCTTAACGATTGCCGTCTGTTTTTATATAATAGAAATTAAAGTTGACAGGCAGGAGAAAATATGGTATCATTATAATATTAAAAAGAAAAGGAAGATTTTATGCTTGTCAGCCTAAATAATATAAATAAATTTTACAACGGAAAACAGGTGCTTTCAAATGTATCCCTCACCGTTGACGAAAACGATAAAATCGGACTTGTGGGCAATAACGGCTGTGGAAAGTCAACCCTGCTGAAAATCCTCACAGGTTCGGTTGAGCCTGACCGTTTCACCGAAAAGGACGGTATAATTTCATTTGCACAAAAGACATCTATCGGCTATCTGGAGCAAATGGGCGGTCTTGACTCCGAAAATACCGTTATGGAGGAGATGAACAAGGTCTTTGAGCCTGTCCATAAAGCTATGGAGCGACTCCGTGACATTGAGCTTGAAATTCAGCTTGGCGACAATTCCTCAGCCGACGAATACCAGCAGCTTTCATCTTGGATTGAAGCCAATGACGGCTACAACACAGATGTGAAAATCCGCACCGTTCTCAATGGTATGGGATTTTCAGGGGAGCAGCTGAACCGCAGAGTATCGGGATTCAGCGGCGGTGAAAAAACCCGTCTTTGTATCTCGAAACTTCTCCTTGAAGAACCAAATCTGCTCATTCTGGACGAGCCGACTAACCACTTGGATTTCAAGACGATTATGTGGTTGGAGGATTACCTCCGCAGCTACCGTGGAGCAGTTCTCATTGTCAGCCATGACCGATATTTCCTCGATAAGCTGTGTACTTCAATCTGTGAAATTGAAAGGGGAATTCTCACACGCTACAAGGGCAATTATTCCGCATTTATCCGTCAGCGTGAGGAAAATACCGCCCGCCGTGAAAAGGAATACGAGCAGCAGCAAAAGCAGATTGCCAAAATGGAGGACTATGTGGCGAGAAATCTCGTCCGTGCGTCTACCACCAAAATGGCACAGAGCAGACGTAAACAGCTTGAAAAAATTGAGCGTATTGAGAAACCTTTTCACGAGGAAAAACACGCTAAAATCAACTTTACATATGCCGTTGAACCGCCCCTTGATGTGTTGAAAGTAAAGAATACCGATATTTCTGTAGGTGAGGGAGCAAATCGCAAAACCCTCGTTGACAGCGTAAGCTTTGATGTACGCAGAGGCGAAAAAATCGGAATTATCGGCGATAACGGCATTGGAAAATCCACATTGCTGAAAATTATTCAGGGACTTCTGCCTCATCAGGGAACTGTCCGCTGGAATACAAATATCAAGATTTCATATTTTGAGCAGGAAAGCACAAACCTCAACCGTGAACTGACGGTTATGGAGGAACTTCACAGCCGCTATCCCTTGCTTTCGGATTTGGAAGTGCGAAACCTCCTTGCACAGGTGCGATTTGTTGGTGAGAATGTTTTCAAGGAAACTGGAGTTATCAGCGGCGGAGAGCGGGCAAAGCTGTGTTTTGCGATTATGATGCAGGAACACGGCAATGTGCTTATCCTTGACGAGCCGACTAACCACCTTGATTTAAGCTCCAAGGAAGCTATAGAAACGGCTCTGGAGGAATACACGGGAACGATAATTTTCGTATCCCATGACCGCTATCTTCTCAGCAGAATTGCTGACAGGCTTATTGAGCTGACTGACGGCTCATACCGTGAGCATAACTACGGCTTTGAGAAGTATCTGGAGGTTCTCCGAGCAGAGCAGGCGGAGGAAAAACGTGCTGCCGATGCTGAGAAATTCGCCAAGGCTGCGGAGGCTGCCAAGGAAAAGCAGGCTAAGACATACCGCAATAAGCAGCAGAGAAGTGCTGATGCCGCACGTAAAAATGAAATGCGTAGACTTGAAAAGGAAATTGACGAATTTCAGGCAATTATTGACGCTCTCAGCGAGGAAATCACCAAGGAAGAAGTCTATTCCGACTATGAACTGATGAACGCAAAGTGCCGTGAAATAGACGAACTAAAGGGAAAAATCGACGAGAATTTTGAAAAGCTTATTGAACTGGACGAGTGAAATTGACACAACCGTAAGGGTATCTCTAAAGTGAGCTGTTTCACATTTAAGGTGATAAAATGAAGATTACGAGAATAAAAACAGCTGAAAGCAAATCGGCAGAAATACTTGGAAAGGCGATACAAGACCATTGCCTGTATTTTTTCAGAAGTCCCGTTATACTGACTCTTGGCGGTCAGGAAAAGGTGTACCCTGAGGGTACGGCATTGCTTTACGAGGGTGGTGTCAGCCGTTATTTCCGTGGTGCAAACAGCAGAGAGCTGAAATATGACTTGGTGCAGTTCCGCCCGTCCTCAGCTGATAAGCTATATATCGGAGGGCTTGATTTCCCCTTGAATAAGCCTGTAGATGTGGCAGATGAATACACCCTTGCCACTACAATTAAAAATTTTTCCTTTCACCTCAAATCCGCAGGCAAACGCCGCAGCGAATTATGCGAGCTTTATATGAGGCTTATTTTCATTGCCTTAGAAGAAGCCTGCAACGGCTTATATGTAGAAATCAGCGATATTCCACGACTTAACGAGCTTAGGGAAATCCGCAGCGAGATATACGAAAATCCTGCAATTCAGCTTTCGGTGGATATGCTCTGCAAGCGGCTTGGTGTCGGAAAGACATATTTTCACAAGATTTATTTTGCGGCATTCGGCATAACTTTCCGACAGGACGTTATAAAAAGCCGCATATCCCATGCCTGTCAGCTTTTAGAGGAAACAAAGCTTTCTGTCAGCCTTGTGGCTGAGAAATGCGGATATGAAAACGAGTCGTATTTTATGAAACAATTCCGCCAACATATGAACTGCACACCCAGCCAGTACAGAAATAAAATATATTAAGGGCATCTCAAAAGGGGTTTTTAGAGATGCCCTTTAATCAAACGAGTTTTTAGAGATGCCCTTAACAAAATAGGGACGCTCAATTGCAGAGCGTCCCTTGCTGTTTTAATGATAGTTCAGCGGCTGATTTTTGAATTTGAAAAGTTTACCGCTGAAAGGTTTCAAATCAGTTGTCAGTCTGCCATTTTCGCAGGAAAATCCGCTGTTTTCGCTGTTTCCGCCATATTGCCGCAAATCCGTATCAATCAGCAGTCCAACCTCTGTGCAATCCCCGATTTTTACGGTATACTGCGATTTTTCCCAATCGGAGAAATTGAACATCGCAACAATATTTTCCCCATTTCCCTTGCGGAGAAAGGCATAAATGCAGTCCTCCTCAGAGTCACAGTCAAGCCATTGGAAATTCCCCTTTTCATAGTCAAGGTGCAGCGGCTCACAGCTGAGATACATATGATTTACCGCCTTGATGAAACGGTTAAATGACGCATTTTCGGGATTTTCCAGCAATTCCCAGTCAAGCTGATTTTTTTCATTCCATTCCGAAAGCTGACCGAGTTCATTGCCCATAAAATTCAGCTTTTTTCCCGAATGGGCGTACATATACAGATATAATGCCCTTGCCTGAGAAAATCTGTCCTCGTCATTACCTTTCATTTTCCGCAATATACTGCCTTTTCCGTGAACTACTTCGTCGTGGGAAAGGGGGAGAATGAACTGCTCATTTTCAAAATAAACCATAGAAAATGTCAGCTTGTGGTAGTCCCTGCTGCGGTACATCACAGATGTGCCGAAAAATTCCAGAGTGTCATTCATCCAGCCCATATCCCACTTGTAATCAAAGCCTAAACCGCCATTTTCAGCGGATTTCGTCACATTGAGGTATGCGGTGGAGTCCTCTGCCGCAATTATAGCTGTGGGGAAAAGCATTTTTAATCCCGTGTTCATAGTACGCAGAAAATTTATGCCGTTTCTATTTTCTCCCCGTCTTTCGTCGCCCTGCCAGTATATGAGATTTCGCACAGCGTCAACACGTATGCCGTCAAAATGATAGAGGTCAAGCCAGTATGCCGCCGCCGATTTCAAAAAGGACTGCACTTCACCTTTAGCGTGATTGAAATTTCGGCTGCCCCATTCGTTGTATCCCACATCATCAGAGGGGTACTCATACAGGGCTGTGCCGTCATAATTCGCAAGAGCATAATCGTTTACCGCAAAATGAACAGGAACAAAATCCATAATAACGCCTATGCCCTTTTGGTGGCATTTGTCCACAAGATTCATAAGCTGAACCGCTGTGCCGTAACGTGAAGTGGGGGCAAAAAATCCCGTTCCCTGATAACCCCATGATTCATCACAGGGATGCTCGCCAAGGGGCATAATTTCGATGTAATTATAGCCGTTATCTTTCACCCAGTCAATCAGTTCATCGGCAATTTCAGCGTAATTGTACCACTCGCAGCCGCCGTTTTTCGGTTTCCGCCACGAACCGAGGTGAACTTCATAAATATTCAGCGGCTTATTTTTGCAATCAGTGCGATTTTCAAGCCACTCATCATCGCTGAATTCATATGTCATACTGCGGATTACAGAACACACATGGGGGCGAAGTTCACAGCCGAACCCATAGGGGTCGCTGTGGTCTGTAAAATCCACGTTTTTCTTGTATATACGGTATTTGTAACGCATATTTTCCATTGCATCGGGACAGAATAATTCATAGAATTTTCCGCCGCAAATGGGAGTCATAGGCAATTCCTGCCAATCTGAAAAATCTCCTATGAGTGACACTTTTTCCGCATTTGGTGCATATGTGCGGAAAGTCGTACCCTGTCCGCTGCAAAAAGCACCGAGGTATTTATAAGCGTCAAAGCAATTTCCGTCAAAAAAATCTGATATATTTATAATATATTCCTCCTTTAGATAAAATATGATATCAATTTACGTAAGTTTTAATAAAAAGCTACCACAATTTCAAAAACTTCTATTGACTTTTGACTAATAATATACTATAATAAATATAGGGTATTAAGTACAACGACCGACCGTTATATTCAAATATTCAATACATATTTGAATCAGTAAAAAAATATTTAGAGGTGATAACATGGATTTAAGAATTACAAAAACAAGAACAGCAGTAAAAAACGCTTTTTTAGAACTGCGAGCAGAAAAGCCCGTTGAGAAAATAACTGTAAAAGAACTTTCTGCAATGGCAAACATCAACAAAGCTACATTCTATCTGCACTACAAGGATATTTACGATTTGTCGGAAACTCTGGAGCGTGAGCTTATTCGTGAATGTCTTGAAAGCGTTCCCAACGCATACGACATTTTTGAACACGTCAGTGCATTTGTTCGCTCACTGAGCAATTCCGTAATTGAAAATGAACATATGATAAAAACCCTTTTCAACGGTTCAAGAAGCAGCAGCTTTGCAGATATTTTCATTGACGAGCTGTACAAGCTTATTGGCGAAAGATTCCCCGAATATACCCCGACTTTAGAGGACAGAATGAAAATGACTTTCCTCGTTGAGGGAACTTTCCACACATTTTTCAAGTATTCCGAGCATGGTGTTGACAAGGTTCTCGATTTGCTTGAAGAAGTATCCGCAGGCACAATTGTTTCAATGAGAAAGTAATTCTCACTATCTTGTTTTCAATGAAAATGAACTCCTCCAATATTATGCTCCGCCAACTAACTATTGTTTTTTCCTCCTAAAAGCTTTAGAGATGCCCTTTAAACACTCCTTAATCGGCAGAGCAATAAACGCAGCCTTATTTCGGCTGCGTTCTTTTTTTTATTAGTCGTAATTTTGTGCAATGCGATAATCAACAGATTCTGTAAATGGGTCGTATATTATATCTTCGTTTGCCTTATTTGCAATGAGATATGAATTTTTGTAGAAAATCGGCACAAAGCTGTAACTGTCAATTATCAGCTTTTCTGCATTGGAATAGCTTTCCACAAGGTGGTCAACGGTACTGCATGAGTGCATAGCCTCGACAACTGCGTCAAATCCCGCTAAATCACCGCATACACCGCTTTTTTTCAGCTTTTCAATAATTGCACTTCCCATAGCTGTATCGCCTTTGAGGGGATAGAGGGCAATTGTGTAATCTCCCTGTGCAATTCTGCTGTTGAATTCACTTGCGGATACATCTTCAATGCCGATGTAAAATCCGAAAATATCCTGCCATTTTCTTGTGAGAATGTGCAGATATGAAGAATCGACGGTTTCGGCATTTACAAGGATTTTCAGCTCTCCCAGAGAGGCGAAATTTGCCTCTTTTTTTGCCGCCTCGTAGCACTCGATTGCCTGTGTTTCGTCATATGCACCAAGGCTCTTATCGGAAACAAGCTCACGATAGCTTCTGCCATGAACCATAAGTGCAGGGGGGATAATTCCGTGGGCTATCTGCAAATCGCTGTCAATTCTGCTTCCCAGTTCGGTCTTATTAATGGAAAGAGCCAATGCTTTTCGCATATTCACATTGGAGAAAATTTCGTCCTCGGTGTTGAATACAAGTCCCAGCGTAGTAGCAGGAATTCCCTGTATAAGGTACTTTTCCTCGTTATACAGACTGCTGTTGAGAGTAGTGAAACACTCCGTTTCGCCCTCTTTGAAAACTGCCCTTATATCTTCCTCATTGTCCTCAATTGAAAAGCTGAGGAATGAGGGCATAATGTCGTAGGTGGTACTCCAGTTTGCGTCATTTCGCTTCATATAGAGAATATTGTTGCTGCCGTATGGGTCATAGAACCATTGTCTAACGAAAAATGCTCCGTTTGACATAACCGAGCGGTCATCAAGTCCGTATCTGCCCTTGGTGGAATTGAAAAATTCCTCGTTGCAGGGATATGCCGCAGGTGATGCCATAAGCTGCAAAAATTCCGCATTCGGCACATTGAGAACGATTTTAAGGGTTTTTTCATCGTCAACATGAATTTCCGCAAAATCCAGCGGTTCAAGCCCATTCATAACCTCAAATGCACCAACGATGCAGGAAAACTGCTCACGGTAAGGGGATTTCATACGTGGGTCAAGAACTCTGCGAAGTGCAAAGGCATAGTCATAAGCCGTAACAGGAAAATATTCATCTTCGGTTATAACGTCATCGTCATTTGCATCATAAAACCAGAAATTGTCGTCCTTTAAAGTGAATGTGTAGACCATTCCGCTTGGGGAAACCTCATATTTTTTCGCATTGCAGCACACTACATTTCCCATTTTATCCACACGCATAAGACCGCTGTACAGATTTTTTATAACCGTATTCGATGGGGAATCATTGGCAAACTGTGGGTCAAGGCTCTGTGGATTTCCGTTGAGGGACAGGTCGTACATATGTCCTGACCCGTCCTCTTTATCATCGTTTCCGCAGGAACATAAAATTGCGGAACACATAAGTAAACTCAAAAATAATGCTGTTTTTTTCACGTTAATCTCCATTATCAGTCAACGGCAACAGTTACGATAAATCCGCCTGCATTAGAGCCTGAAACGGTATATGTCTTATCCATTGGAACAGGGATATCAGTTCCGCCGTTTTCAGCCATTGGAACAAAGTACACATTGAATTTCTGACCGTTTGCAGAGAATTCGAGAGGCTCATCAATAGTATGTCCCTTAACCTTTTCGATATACTCCTCGAAGCAAATCTGCTGTTCGTTGATATATGAAGCGTGGGGGAATCCAACGTAACGGTATGTATATGTTCTTGGCTTTTCGCCTGTTTCCTCCTGCTTGCCCTCAGGGTAGCGGAGAATAAATCCATAAGTGCCGCAGTTTTTGCTGAACCACTCATCAGCTGTGAAATAAGCATAACCTGTGCTGCTGTCGCTGTCCATAAGGAACATATCAAATGTTCTTCCTGTGTGGTAATCGGTATGGCCTGCTGTAAATGTCTTGGATTTTCCCTCGCTGTGGCGGCGAACCTGCTCATCGTATGTTCTGAAACCGTCCTGAACGAAAACATCGGTAGTCGTTTTGCCCTGTGCCTTTGCGTAATCCTCCATAAGGATATTGAGCTGGTCAAGAACTTCCTTGTCAAGCTTTGTAACGTAATCGCCTGCCTGATAGTAGTCGTTTCTGTTGCCTACAATAGTGATAGGGTCAATATCACCCTCGGGGAACATATATTCGCAGTCGTTGTTTACAAGAACCAAATCGCCCTTGTAAGCTTCCTCGGCGGCATATGTAACAGTTGTAAATTCAGCATTTGCCGATGTTGCAGTTTCCAAAGTGGAAGTTGTTGTATCCTCTGTTTTTGGAGCAGTTGTCTGTTGTTCTTTATTTGGTGCAGTTGTTGTTGTCTTGGGAATTTCAGGGGCATTTGCCTTGTTGTCCACCCCTCTGATTTTGTTAACGCAGGAAGATGCAAGAACTGCAATTGTAATAATTATAAGCAGAAATACGACTAATCTGTCATATCTCACACGGTATTTTTTTCGTCCTCGTCTGCTGTCGCCCTTTGCCATAATATTATCTCCTTTATTTTTCTTTTTCCGTGGCTGTTTTTTTTACCACTTATTAATTATATCATAATTAATACCGTATGTAAAGAGATTTTTTTGGATTTTAAGGGGAAAATTATTTTAAAAAAGCCGTTAGCTGTTAGCCGTTAGCCGTTAGTCATTAGCCTTTAGCCTTTAGCTGTTAGCCATTAGCCGTTAGTCATTAGCCTTTAGCCTTTAGCTGTTAGCCATTAGCCGTTAGCCTTTAGCCGTTAGTCATTAGCCTTTAGCCATTAGCTGTTAGCCTTTAGCCTTTAGCCGTTAGTCGTTAGTCGTTAGCTGTTAGCCGTTAGTCGTTAGCCTTAGTCATTAGCCATTAGCCGTTAGCCGTTAGCCTTAGTCATTAGCCTTTAGCTGTTAGCTGTTAGCCGTTAGTCGTGAGCCTTTAGCCTTTTTATTTTCTGCACATAAGAAAAGACGGCAGAAACAAATTCCACCGCCCATAAATTCTTAATTCTTAATTAACCTGCCGTTGACGGCATTTTCCCTGTATTCCGTAGGTGACATACCCTCGGAGGCTTTGAATTGCCGTACAAAGTAATTGTATGACGAATAGCCACATTCAATTGAAATATCCGTTACAGTCATATCTGAGGTGGACAGCAGATTTTTTGCCTTTTCAAGGCGGAAATCAATCATATCCATAATTATGCTTTTGCCGAAATAGTGCTTGTACATTTTTTGCAGATAGCTTTTACTGAGGTAAAGTTCAGCCGCAATATCGTTGACATTCCAAGGCAGTTCGGGATTTTTCATAATCCTGCCACGGAGTATGCAAAGCTTTTCATATTGCGGATTTTCGGTAGTTTCCGTCACGGTATAGCTGTGAATTCTGTTAAGTGCCGCCTTATGCAGAGAAGCTGAAGGGGATACCTCAGCGGAAAGGGACTGCACATCTGTGCCGATAGTGAAATTTATGTTGCAGTTGTCATTTTCGCTGAACCGTGAATTCTTGACTTTTTCGGAAATATAGCGGAAAATCTCCTCACTTCTGCCTTTTCTGTGGGTGATTGCCGCAAAGGAGTAAACTGACCATATACCGCAGATTTCGTCCTCTTTGATACACTCACGGATAAAACCTGCAAATGCCGCTGTAATTCTTGCACATTTGTCGTCATCTCCCTGATATTGTGCGTCATTGAGTCCCGAAAGCTGAATTCGGATAAATTCCACCTCGCTGCTATGGCGGCGGAAATTGGCGATATTCTCGGAAAATCTTGTCTTTACGCCTGTTCTGTTGAGAAGTCCCGTGTATTCGTCATAGAGCATTGCGTGGCTTGCCTTTGAAATAGTTTTATCGAGAATTGATTTAATCCGCACCTGTTCAAGTGCTACGTTAATATATTTAATCCAATGGAGGTAGAGTTCGCTGAAACTCATAGGCAGCTTTCCATAGGAAATTGCGGCATATCCGAAAAAGTTCTCGTTGAAGTGCAGGGGAGTTATGAAGTAGGCAAGGGGATATGAACGCTCCTCATTAAAGCAGGGGAGAATATCCTCTGAGGAAAAATGCTTTGTCATATCAAATCGGCGGAAAATGCCCTCTTTTGACAGTATGACTTTCATTTCGTCCCCTGTTTCAAAGGTAAGACTATCGGAGAATTTGCCGTTTTTGCAGTCGATATATTTTTTTGTAAGGCAGATGCTCAGATGCCGCATTTTGTAGAGATAGTAGGTGTAATTGTCAAGGCGGTCTGCAAATTCCTCAGGAGTTGAGGTATTTGTTATATCAAAAAGCATATCCCTGTGGAGAATGTCATTTTCGTAGCTTTGCAGCATTCTCTCGGCTCTTGTTGCGAATTTCAGGGGCGGATTTTTACAGCCGCAGCTTCGTGAGGGAATGAAATTTCCGTTGTCATTCTGCACTTTGCGGCAGATTTTTCCCGTAATCATACGGTAAATCCGTCTGAATGCCTCTGCTCCCAGCTGAAAATTAGGGCGGCGATAGGTGGCGATTGGTGGAACATTGCGTGATGCGTCATCAGAATCGTCATAGCCTGTTACGGCTATATCTTCGGGAACGCTGATTCCCCCTCTTATGAGTGCATCTGTAAGGGCAATTGCCGAAACGTCATTTCCGCACACTACGGCATCGGGGCGGTCAACTTCCCCTTTTATGATTTTAGCGGCAAGCTCCTCGGCGGCATTTTTCCAGAAATCTCCGTAAAAACAGGCATTTTTCCCTGTGGAAAGCTTATGCTTTTTCATTGAAATGAGAAATCCTCTCATACGCTCCTCAGATACAAAAAATTTTTTCGGACCTGTAAGGCAGTAGATTTTTTTATAGCCGTGAACGTCAATGAGGTGGTCGGTAATCTGTTCAAATGCGGTGCAATCGTCAATTGCGGTGGATTCAAAAACCTTATGCTCCTGACTGTCGAGAAGCATAACAGGCTTTCCCGAAGCAAGGAGAAGATTATCCGTCATAAGCTTGATATCCTCGTCATAAATGGTGTTTCTGCCGTATAAAAAACCGTCAAAGGCTTGGGAATTGATAAGCTTAAAAATCTCCTTTTCCGCCTGTTTATGGGGATTTACCACGTAGAAATTGTGGAGGGGAGCAAGAATTACAATATCGCTGTTTGTCTTGAAGCCTTGGGAGATAATTCCTTTCAGAATATCAAGCTGAAAATTAATCTGACATTCCGTCATAATAACGCCTATGAGCAGACGTTTTTTCATAATATCACCGCCTTATGAAGTGTATTGCACATTAGGAAATAAAAAAGGCACAAAATCACTGTAAAAATGACACGAAAAATCATTGAAAATGAGTAAAAAATATGTTATAATATATCTGTTATTGCTCCACCAATTATACCTTGCCAAAAAGACGAAAGCAGAAAGGGAATTTATCAAGGAAGAAAAACGCAGGAATGCTGTCGCATTTCAAGTTTTTCTGACGCAGAGAAATTTTCTTTATGCTGAGTATTTGACGGCAAGGTTTAGTTGGTGGAGCAATAAAAGACATTTTCGTTCGATATGTATTATTATATCATATATTCAAGGGGATTGCAAGACAAAAATGCACATCTTTTCTATGTGCATAAAAAAATCCTTTAATTGAATATTATTATCCATTGCGAAAATCATGATAATTAGGTATAATAATGATGTGGAACAGATATGTCACAATCGGAAATAATGTTTTTGCGGAATCGGGCGACTCGCCTTAGTGCAGTTTTTCGCAACGACTAAATGGAGGAAAAAGTTTATGAAGAACAATCTGAAACGTATGCTCTCATCGGCGGCAGCTCTTACAGTTGCAGCGTCAACCGCCTCAGCTATTCCCTCAGCAGATTTCAGCCTTGAAGCTAATGCAGCTTCAAATGTTATGCTTGAATATCTCGACAGAGGTATTTCTGCTGTCAATACAGGGAAAGGTATGCTGGTAAGCTGGCGTTATCTTGCAAATGATGACGACAATGCCGTGTATAAGCTTTATCGTGACAACACTCTGATTTTCACAAGCGAGGCAGGAAAAGCCACCTGTTACCTCGATTCACAGGGAAGCGGTTCATCAAAATATCGTGTTGATACCCTCTCATCGGACGGTACTCTGAAATCCTCGGAGGTATGCCGTCTTGCCTCAAACAACACGTATTTTGATATTCCCATGACACCTCCTACGGGTTCAGACTGTACATACAGCCCAAATGATATGTCCGTGGGCGATATTGACGGTGACGGTCAGTATGAGCTTTTTGTGAAGTGGGACCCAAGCAACTCTCAGGATAATTCCAAAGGCGGAAAGACAGGCAATGTCTTTATTGACTGCGTTAGACTGGACGGCACACGTGTGTGGAGAATTGATTTAGGCGTTAATATCCGTGCAGGAGCGCACTATACACAGTTCTATGTAGCCGATTTCGACCTTGACGGAAAGGCTGAAATGACCTGCAAGACAGCTGACGGAACAAAGGACGGCACAGGAAAAGTTATCGGTGACGGCTCTAAGGATTACCGCAATGGTGATGGATATGTTCTGGACGGTCCCGAATACTACACCCTCTTTGACGGTGCAACAGGTGCGGCTCTTGATACTGTTGATTATGAGCCTGCAAGAGGTACAGTCAGCAGCTGGGGCGATAAATACGGAAACCGTGTAGACCGTTTCTGGGGTTCAGTAGCTTATGTTGACGGTGTTCACCCCTGCGTTATCACAGGACGTGGTTATTATACACGTATGACAGCAACCTGCTACGGAGTTGAAAATAAGAAACTCGTTAAAAAATGGGCATTTGATACAGGTAACAATTCATCTGCGGCAGGATACGGTGACGGAAACCACAACAGTATGCCTGCTGACGTTGACGGTGACGGAAAGCAGGAAATCATCACAGGTGCAACTTGTATTGATGATAACGGCAAGGTTTTATGGTGTACTAATTTAGGACATGGTGACGCTATGCACCTTTCCGATTTCGAACCCGACAGAGCAGGTCTGGAACTTTTTGTCTGCCACGAGGAACAATCTTCGGGTTGGGGCGTAAGTATTATTGAAGCCGCAACAGGTAAGACAATCTACCACGAAAACGGTACAAAAGATACAGGACGATGCGGTGCAGCTAACGTAACTGCCGCAAATCCCGGTTCCGAATACTGGGGACCATACACAAACGGTACTATCAATGTAAAGGGAGGACAGGTATCCTCCTCAAAGGGTGCACAGAACTTCTTCATCTACTGGGACGGCGACCTTGAAAGAGAGTACCTTGACGGCGGAAATGCTGCTCCCGCCACAATTTCAAAGATGAACGCAAGCGGTGGAATTGATACACTTCTTACAACTACAGGATTTATTACCAATAATTCTACAAAGGCTAATCCCTGCCTTTCAGCTGATATCTTCGGTGACTGGCGTGAGGAACTTATCGTAAGAGCTGCCGATAACAATTCAGTGAGAATTTACTGTACACCTTATGAAACTGACTACCGCATAACAACACTTATGCACGACGCACATTATCGTATGCAGGTTTCATCACAGAATACCGCATACAATCAGCCTCCTCATACAAGCTTTTTCCTTGGCACAGGCTATGACCTCCCTGCAAGACCTACAGATACGGTCAACACAGACGGAATTTCAGCCAATCCCTCAAAAACAGGTGCCATAATCGACACAGGATACAACTATAGAATTAAGAATAAGAAAAGCGGACTTTATCTTGAGGTAGCTGATTCACTTGCTGAAAACGGAGCAAATGTTCAGCAGGGTACAACAGGCGGAACAGTATGGAGTTTTGCTGAATCTGCCGCAAGCGGTTACTATTATATCTATTCCGCACTTGGAAACGGAAAGACATTTTTGCTTGATGTTGACTCCGCAAAGACGGAGAACGGTACAAACATCGGCATTTGGGATAATACCAATAGCGACGCACAGCTTTTCAAGCTTGTTGATAACGGTGACGGAACATACGCAATATGCACAAAGGTCACTAAGGACGCAGGCTGTATCGGTGTAAATGCCGCATCAACAGAAGCCGGTGCAAATGTTATTGAATGGGAATGTAACGACAGTGACGACCAGAAGTGGATTCTGGAGATTAAATATAATACAATCAGCGGTGAGCTTGTAAATGAGCTTGCTGTAAAGGATACAGAGAACAATGCCGACTGGAAAATCACAGGAAATGCGGCAGTTGGCTCACTTATCTACGGTGACAGAGATTTCACCTATACAGCACTTCCCGATTCTCTCACGGGAGCTGAAATGATTCAGACAGCCTGCGATTCAAAGAACAGCAATAATGAACTTGCTGAATTTACGGCTGCAAAGGATATTAAGGTATCCGTACTGCTTGACACACGTGTTGAGGAGTCTATGGGAGCAATTCCCGAATGGCTTAACGGCTGGACAAAGACTTCACAGCAGGCAGCAAGCAGCAATGACGTGACATTTGATATTTATGAAAAGTCCGTCAAGGCAGGGGAGGTTGTACACCTCGGCACAAATACAACTTCATACAATGTTATGAACTATGCGGTACTTGTCAAGGAGCAGGCAGCTGCAACAACTACGACTACAACTGTTACCACAACAAATCCGCCTGTTACAACAACGGTGACAACTGTTGCTCCTGAAACGGGGCTTGCAGGTGACGCAAACTGTGACGGTGTAGTTTCAATTGCAGATGCTGCGGCTATTTTCCAGAGCATAGGCAATCCCGACAAATACGCATTATCGGAGCAGGGTGTGAAAAATGCCGATGTTTCGGGCAATGGTGACGGTATAACAGCCGCTGACGCTCTGGCAATCCAGAAGTTTGACGCTGGAATTATCACAGCTCTCCCCACAGAATAAAGATAATTTCAACCATTTTCATAATACCCTTTTTTTGAAAAGCTCTCCGGTCGGAGGGCTTTTCTAATACCTGAAACTTAAGGGCATCTAAAAAGGGGTTTTTAGAGATGCCCTTGAACTAATTTAATAAAAATCTGCGGAAAATTAAATGAGCATTATTAAAATTTTCTATTGAAAGAAGAAAAAAATAGTGCTATAATTATTACAATCTTATTAGGGAGGAATTTTCAATGTCAAAGGCAATTACTCATTCAAGCAGCGTGAAAATACGGCGTATGACTGCCACAGGTCTTTTTGCCGCACTGATTTACGTTTTTACCGCCTATCTTCACATTCCCACAGGTGCAGGCTATACCCACGCAGGTGACGGTCTTATCTACCTTGCGGCGTGTATTCTCCCCACTCCCTACGCAATGGCGGCAGGAGCTATCGGCGGAGCGTTGGCTGACGGACTTACAGGCTTTCTTGTATGGATTCCTGCAACCGTTGTCATAAAAGCTGTTACAGCTGCTTTTTTCAGCAATAAAAAGGAAAAGATACTTACACTCAGAAATATCCTTGCGGTAATTCCCTCAGGAATTCTCTGCATTGTCGGCTATAGCTTTTACGAGGGTACTGTTATGGCAGGGGGATTTTCAATGGGAGCATTGACGGCGGCATTTACACAAACTCCGTCATATCTTGTACAAATCGGAACAAGTACGATATTATTTGTGGCTGTGTCACTTCTCCTTGACCGCATTGAATTCAAGAAGAAATTCAAATTATAATATTGCTTTTTAAAGCTTTTAGCTATTAGCCGTTAGCTTTTAGCTATTAGCTTTTAGCTATTAGCCGTTAGCTTTTAGCGGTGGATTAATTAAAAATTAAAAATTAAGAATTATGGACGGTGGATTTTTTCCTGCCGTCCGTTTTTGTGTGTAATGATATTTAACGGGCGGATAATATCCGCCCCTACATATTCGGCTATATTACATTGAATTGCGGATACGGCTCAACCTGTTCCTACAAAATATTTCAGCTGTCCATATAGCTAACGGCTAAAGGCTTTAAAACAAAAAAAGACGGCAGAAATAAATTCCACCGTCCATAATTCTTAATTCTTAATTCTTAATTTAATTATGCATTGCCGAAAGGCTAAAAGCTAACGGCTTATTAAATAACCGCTATTTTTTCGCTTTCTTATACTTTGACTTCTGACCGAAATTAAGAGAAGTTGTAAGGATTTTATCCGACTTGAACAGACGGAGTGCAAGATACATACAAATCACGAAAACAATTGTCTGATATACAAGACCAATATAGAAAATTGTATTGTTTCCGAACATCAGATTTGGAATTGCGGAGAATGTATGTGTGAAAGGAATTGCATAGACAAAAATTCTTGCCGCCATTGGAAGTGAATTAATATCTGCAAGCATTGAAATCATATAGGGAATCATTGCACCGAACATAAGAGGCATAATCATTGTCTGTGCCTGCTTTGCGTCGTTTATCAATGAACCAAGCACCAGCGACAGACAAAGGCAAATCATAATTGTAAGGAAAAGCTGAATTCCCACAAGGATATAGTCGCCAATTCCAAGGGAAAGTCCCAACTGCTCCAAAGCCTGTTCTGTAGGCATAATTTCTGTCAATGCACTTGAAATGTCAGCTGTCGCTTCTTCCGTTGCAGTTGACATCATTGAGGAAAACCCGAACATAAAGCACACCGCATTGAGCATTGCAACGAGAGCCGCTGCAAGCATTTTTGAACCGAGAATAGCCGTTCTTGATACAGGTGCAGAAAGGAGAGTTTCAAGAGTCTTGTCGATTTTCTCATTGGAAATTCCACTCATAAGTCCCTGTGAAGTCATCATAATAAGTACAAAAACGATAATGGGGAGCATCATATTCTGCATCATAATCTTGCTCATTACAGCCTCAGAGGCAATCTCAGCTGATTTGTCGCTTACAACAGTCTGTGAAACCACTTTTACAGGGGAATTTATACGTGCTACGTCCTCGGGAGTAAGTCCTGCCTTTTCAGCAAAAACATCGGAAATGCACTTGTTTATAAGAGTTGTTGCACCGGAATTTCCGCCTGTTACGTTGGACATCATTGAAGCGGATTTCATTCTTGCTACGCTGATAATTTCGGGGGATTCGCCATTTTCAACAGCTTCGGAAAATCCCTTTGGAAGAATTACAAGTGCCTGTTTATCGGCATTATTCAGCAATTCAGCATAATCCTCCGAGGAATCCGTAACCTCAACCAGCTTTGCTCCGTATGCTTTGAGCTTTTCTTTCATATCCGCTGTGAAATCCGTGTTGTCACGGTCCACGAGAGTGACGGAGTATTCCTGTTTTACAGCCTCCTCAACGGTATCACTCATAAAGCTTCCCATAAACATAAGAAGTCCCATTACAACCACAAGGCTGATAATTGTCTGGGCATTGAGCAGCTCCGCAAGCTCCTTTTTTAGAAGATTAAAGAACTTCATTACCGTTCACCACCCTTTCAAATACTTCTTCGAGATTTGCCGCATTATAGCGTTCTTTCAGTTCCTCAGCCGTACCTGTGACGTGAAGATGTCCCTTGGAAATAATTCCCACACGCTGGGAAACAAACTCAATTTCAAGCATATTGTGGGAGCTGATGAGGAATGACATTCCCTCCTCCGCCGCAAGCTTTTTAATCATTTTTCTGATTTCGATAGCGTTGAGAACATCAAGTCCGCTGGTAGGCTCATCGAGAATTGCAAGTGCAGGCTTTGTCATAACCGCACGGGAAAGGAGCAGCTTACGAATCATACCACGGCTGTATGTGCCGATTTTATCCTGTAAACGCTCACCAAGACCGCACATATTTTTTGCACGTTCAACATAGCCGTTGATTGTGTCAATATCGGTTGAGAAAAGTCCTGCCATAAACCGCAGATATTTTTCACCTGTCATATTTTTGTATGCACCTGCCTCATCGGGGAGGTATGTGATACATTGACGAACCTTTTCAGGCTCTTTTACTACGCTGTGACCATTTACAATTGCATCTCCGTCGGTGGGAATAAGCAGCGTTGAAATCATACGTATTGTTGTGGTTTTTCCTGCACCGTTAGGTCCGATAAGTGCGAATATTTCGCCTTTTCCAATGTCAAAGGTGACTTTATCAGCCGCAAGTACTTTTGAATACTGCTTGGACAGTCCCTTGACTTCAAGAACTTTTTCCATAAATTTTCCCTTTCTGCTCTATGGGCAATAATTCACGGCATACCGCCATAGTTCAATTATATCACATTATTACAGTAAAGTCAATTATTATATTGATTATTCTGTGCTTTTTTGTTTGGGGATATAAATGGCATTTCAGTTTTCGAAAATGGCAGGTCGTGCATCGGCTATTGAAAAATTACAGCTATTGTGATAGAATAAAATCATAGAAAAACGAGAGGTGATACCGTGAAAATAATCATTAACACCGATGAAAAATTTACCGATACGGAAATTATCATAAACACAAGAAGTATAACTCCCGAACTGGAGAAAATCATCGGTACATTGCGGATTTTCGACAGACAGATTGCTGCTGTCAAGGGCGATGAAGCCCACATTGTGGATGTAAACCACATAATTTACGTGGAATCCGTGGACAGAAAAACTTTCATTTATACCGCTGACGACTGCTATGAGCTGAAACAGCGGCTATACGAAATCGAGGAACAGCTGTGCCATTGCGGATTTTTCCGAGTGAGCAAATCCTGCCTTGTTCAGCTGAAATTTATCCGTTCCCTGAAATCGGAATTGAATCGCAAAATCAGAATTACGCTGGAAAACGGCGAACAAATCATAGCTTCAAGGCAATATGCCGATGAACTGAAACGCAGACTGGGGGTAAAATAAATGGAAAACAGACCTACTATTTTAAAGTTTTTACAAAAAGTATTTGTGATTTACGGAATTACAACTTTGATTTTGAACATTTTTACGCTGATTTTCGGCGACGCTGCAAAAGAAATGTCAACTATTTTCAGTTTTGGAAGTGAGGCTTTAGGCGTAAAAACGGCTATGCAATTTCTCCTTGCGGTGGTTATATTGGTTCTGATTGAAAACCTTTTCACTACGGATATTCTCATTAAAAAAATGAAAAATCCAATGAGAATATGCCTTATGTTTGTGAGTATTTTTGCCGTAGTATCGCTGTTTGTGGCAGTATTCGGCTGGTTCCCCACAGATTTGGCAATGCCGTGGATTATGTTCATTATCTGCTTTGCAATCAGCTCCGCAGTCAGCACGATTATTACCGCATATTCAGAAAAACAGGAGAATAAAAAGCTTGACGAGGCTTTGAAGCGTTTTAAGGGTGAGGAAAATGAGTAAAGCAATTGAAATCAAGGAAATCCGCAAGTCTTTCGGGGAGAAAAAAGTCCTTGACGGTATCAGCTTGAATATCGAAAAAGGCGAAATATTCGGACTTTTAGCTCCCTCAGGTGCAGGCAAAACTACCCTGATAAAAATTTTAACAGGACAGCTTAATGCCGACAGTGGAACTTCCATTGTAAACGGCATAAACTCCAATGCCCTCACAGGTGCGGAATGTCGGAAATTCGGCATAATGATGGACAATTTCGGCTTGTACGACCGTCTTAGCTGCTGCGAAAATCTCAAGGTTTTTGCAGGGATTTACGGCATTGGCAAGGAGCGAATTTATGAAGTCCTTGAAGCGGTAGGGCTGGCTGAGTCCGCTAAAAAATCCGCCTCGGCACTTTCAAAGGGAATGAGCAGCCGTCTGCGGCTTGCGAGAGTTCTCCTGCACAATCCCGAAATTCTGTTTCTTGACGAGCCTGCAAGCGGTCTTGACCCTGCATCTGCGGAGGAAATTCAGAAGCTGATTCTTGCGGAAAAATCCAAAGGCAAAACGATTTTCCTCACGACTCACGATATGGCGGAGGCTGAACTGCTATGCGACAATATCGCCCTGCTTGACGGCGGAAAAATCGTAGAATACGGCAATCCGAGAGAAATCTGCCGCCGATACAATCACAAAAAAACGCTGAAAATCCACCTGAAAAACGGTGAGGATATGGAACTGCCCCACAATGAAAAATCAGCTGAAATCATAGCTGAAATGATGAAAAATGGCGGTTTGGAAACAATTCACACCTCCGAGCCGACCTTGAAAGATGTGTTTATGGAGCTTACGGGAAAGGAGCTTTCACAATGAGAAATATTTCAATAATTTTCCTGAAACAATTAAAAGATACTCTCAAAAATAAAGCTGTGCTGATACAGTTCGTGATGTTCCCTCTTATGGCTGTAATTATGGAAAATTCGGTGAAAATTGAGGGTATGCCTGAAAATTTTTTCGTGAAGCTTTTCTCCGTGATGTTCGTGGGAATGGCACCTCTCACCTGCATTTCCTCCATAATCTCCGAGGAAAAGGAGAAAAATACCCTGCGTGCATTGATGATGAGCAACGTGAAACCCCTTGAATATCTCTGCGGAATTGGCAGCTATGTGTGGCTTATGTGTATGGCTGGCACTGCAATTTTCGCTGTATGCGGCGGTTTTACGGGTGTAAGCCTTGTGGAATTCGTGGCGGTAATGGCGGCGGGAGTGGTTTTGTCGGAACTGATTGGGGGAGTAATAGGCATTTTCAGCAGAAATCAGATGTCCGCAACCTCTGTAACTATCCCTGTGATGATGATTTTCTCATTTTTGCCTATGCTGTCGATGTTTAACGACAAAATCGAAAAAGTCGCAAATCTGACGTATACACAACATCTCAGCCTTTTAATCAATGGCTTGGGAACTGCTCCAATTAAGGCGGAAAATCTCCTTGTACCTGCGGTGAACTGCCTGTTTGCCCTTGTTTTATTTGTTCTTTCATTTAAGCGCATCTCTAAAAACCCCTTTTGAGAAAAAACAGCTATGCACGTCATCTGCTTCGTCAACCTCCCTTGGAGTGCGACAGCACGCCTGCGGAAGGTTTCCTTACAGCTGCCATACCTATCTGTTTTTTCTTTAACCAAACTAGTTTTTAGAGATGCCCTTAAAAAAAGAGGAATGGAATAGCAATTTTCAAAAAATTTCTATATATATATTTACATTCAGCGAAAAAAATGGTATAATAAAAGTATCATTACTCCCCAAATTAACTCTTGAATTATCTATTTTGCTTGGAGAGCAAAATTCCCCGATTTTTCCACAAAGGATGTGAATATATATGTTTGCGAAAATTGCAAGTCTTGGACTTTTCGGGCTTAATGCCTTTCCCGTGGATGTGGAAATTGATATAACCCGTGGACAGCCGCAATTCGAAATTGTAGGTCTGCCCGACACCGTTGTAAAGGAAAGCCGTGACCGCATAAAGGCGGCATTGCGTGCCTGTGAAATCAGTTTTCCTGCGGCTGAGGTTATGATAAATCTTGCTCCTGCTGATACGAAAAAAAGCGGCTCCGTTCACGATATGGCAATTTTTATGGCTATTCTCCGTGCTATGCGGACTATCAACGACAATACAGACGGCTGTGCTTTCATCGGTGAAATGTCCCTCAACGGCGATGTGAGAAGTATAAACGGCGTTCTCCCGATGATGATTCTTGCCCGTGAAATGGGCATAAAATCCCTGTTTGTACCTGCGGATAATGCCCGTGAAGCCTCGGTAATCAAGGGCATTGACGTGTATGCCGTGAGAAACGGAGAGGAACTTATCCGTCATTTCCGTGGTGAGGAATATCTCACTCCCTGTGAGAATTATATTCCTCCTGAGCCTGAATATAACGAAATACTGGACTTTGCCGATGTTAAAGGTCAGCAGTTCGCCAAGAGAGCATTGGAAATTGCGGCGGCTGGCGGTCATAATGCCCTGCTTATCGGTTCGCCGGGAAGCGGCAAAAGTATGCTTGCCAAGCGTATGCCCTCAATTCTTCCGCCTCTCACCTTTGATGAAGCGCTTGAAACCACAAAAATTCACTCGATTTCGGGATTACTTTCCCCCGAATCGCCCATAATTACAAAAAGACCATTCCGTTCACCTCATCATACGATTTCCTCAGCAGGACTGGCAGGCGGCGGAACTATTCCAAAGCCAGGAGAAGTTTCACTTGCCCATAACGGACTGCTTTTCCTTGATGAAATTGCGGAATTTGACAAGAGAACACTTGAAATTCTCCGACAGCCAATCGAGGACAGATGTGTTACAATTTCACGTGCGTCGGGAACTATAACCTACCCCTGCACATTTATGCTTATCGGTGCAATGAACCCCTGTCCCTGCGGATATTACGGACATCCCACAAGAAACTGCACCTGTTCATCGAAAAAAGTTGTTGACTATCAGCAGAAGATTTCGGGACCCCTGCTTGACCGATTTGACCTGCATATCGAGGTTGCACCTGCGGAATTCAAGGACTTGTCCTCCAATAAAAAAGAGGAATCCTCCGAGGCTGTCCGTCAGCGTGTTACACGTGCAAGAAACAGGCAGTCGGAGCGGTTTGAGGGTACGGGAATAACCTGCAATGCCCTTATTTCCGACAATAAACTCCGTGACTACTGCATTATGGACAGCGAGGCATCGGCAACTCTTGACAGGATTTTCCACGCTTTGAGCCTGTCGGGACGTGCGTATTCACGAATACTGAAAACTGCACGTACCATAGCCGATTTGGACGATTCGGAGCTTATTCTGAAAAAACATATCACAGAGGCGGCACAATACCGCATCAATGACGAACAGAAATAGAAAGGACATCAGATGAAATCAGCATTCAAAAAATTACCTGCAAATAAACACAGCCTTGATTTCGGGCTTTTATTCACTGTTACCCTGTGTGCGGTGCTGGGAGTTCTGCTTATTTTCAGCATTGCACGAAGCGAAGTCAGTGCCGATGAGGGTATCGGCGACAGCTATTGGAAAACCCAGCTGCTTTCAATGGGACTTGGCTTGACAGCTGCGATTATCATTTCCCACATCGACTACCGCAAGCTTGTAAAGCTGTGGTTTATTTTCGTACCGATTTCCCTTGCACTTGTTGCCCTGACCTTTACTTCATTGGGCTATCAGCGTGACGGTGCCGATGACCGTGGCTGGATTGAGATTTTCGGATTCAGCTTGCAGCCCTCGGAGGTTATGAAAATCGCCTTTATTCTCACTTTTAGTCTGCATCTTTCAAAGGTTGAGGAGAATATGAATAAACCTCTCCATATGCTTTTGCTGCTTATGCACGGAGCAATTCCAATGGGAATTGTAGTGTTGCAGGGCGACTACGGAACAGCTATCGTATTCGCCGCAATATTCGGATTTATGATGATTTCCGCCAATATTTCGTGGAAATATCTCCTTGCAGCTCCCTTTGTTATAGCGGCAGGAGTTGCGGTGATGTGGTTCAACTTCCTCAGCAGTTTCCACAAAGAGAGAATTCTCATTCTGTTCAAACCCGGAACTGACCCCGAAAATATCGAATATCAGCAGGATTTGGGCATTTATGCTTTGCAGTCGGGGGGAGTTTTCGGCAAGGGACTTTTCGCAGGCGGAAACGAATATATCTACGTTCCCGAACTTCACAACGACTTCATTTTTGCCCACGCAGGGCAGGTTTTCGGCTTTGTTGGCTGTATCGGAATAATCATTCTTCTGGCGTATATCTGCCTTAAAGTTTTTGCCGACAGCAGAATTACCCGTGACCGCCTTGGACGGTTCATTTGTATGGGAGCATTTGGTCTGTTTTTCACTCATTGCCTTATGAACATCGGTATGGTGCTTAAAGTTGCCCCTGTTATCGGTGTTCCTCTGCCATTTATAAGCGGCGGCGGTACGGCTATGCTCAGTATGTACGTGATTATCGGACTTGTTCTCAGCACATACGCTTATCGTGGTGTGAACTACAATGTTTTCTACGACGAAGAATAAAATGTATAAAGCTTTTAGCTGTTAGCCTTTAGCCTTTAGCTGTTAGCCTTTAGCCATTAGCTTTTAGCTGTTAGCCTTTAGTCTTTAGCCTTTAGCCATTAGCTTTTAGCTATTAGCTATGTGAACGGTAGTTTATTTAACTGCCGTTCTTTTTGTATGACGGGCATATCAAAGCTCTGTGGTGAAAGTCCACCGAGGCGTAGTTACCGACGAACTTTAGAGCGACTTGCAAGTTTCACATCGTGAGGTGTGGGAGAGAAGAAGCAATAGCGAAATCGTAGCCTGACGA
>JAFSBM010000015.1 GCA_017437285.1 Ruminococcus sp.
AAGAATGCAAACTCTGCCTTGTCGGTACGCACTCCGTATTTTGTAAAGCGTTCAAAGCCGATGAGCTTCTGAACGCTGTTTTTCTTCTTTTTGCTCATATTGTTCACTCCTTATTCCAAATGAATTTCTGCTGTGAGGTCAGGAAAAATCGCACAGCATTGAACATATAGTCCATGATAGCGGTATCATCTGCTCGCAGACTCAGGAATGCAAAGCAGGCTGTGAGAGCCAGCGGTGCAACCATACCGAGCTTTGCAAACAAAAGTGCCGACAGAATAATGCCGGCACAGATGATGCAGAAATCACGGATATTCCAGAACCACAGTTTTACCGTGGCTCGCAGGTTTTCGGGGTAGATATAGGTTTTCATTGCATTCCTCCTCACTTCTTTGCAATAAACTTAGCCGCCTTCGCTCCCATGCTCACGGTACTGTTGATACTCATCATATTGACTCTTACGCTTGTGTCAAGTCCAAACATCTGGGCAATTCTCGGTACTTCGTTGGCGGATAAACAGATTCCCACTGCAATGAGCGGATGCTGTGTGAATGTCAGCAGTCCAAGGTATAGGATGGTGGTCTGCAAAAAAGCCGTCATACAGGTGGCGATGACCTGCTTGATCCAGTTGTAGAACCCGTCCGTGAATCCTCTCGGTACGGAGAACAGGTACAGACTGCCGATGGCGATCTGACACAGCAGAATGCCGCCACGCTTGATATTCGCAAACACAACCTTGATGGTGCAGTAGCCGAACAGGATAATGAAGAACAGATTAAAAAGCGACGCTGTTCCTGACAGCTCGGTTGCAACAAGCAGTGCCATTTCTCCCAATGAATAAGGCGATTCTCCTGTAAAGCTGTACAGCAGATCCGTGGCGAATGTGCCTTGCAGATCGGTACAGAAGCTGTATAACCTCTGTGGGACGACTGTTACAAGGTTAGCTGCCATAAATCCCTTGAGAACATTCAGACAGGTGTTCTTGATGTTTGCCTGCCCCGATTCATAACTGATCGCCGTATCAAAGATCGCCACCACCATACCGCAGATGAACAGCATCCATGCAAGGTGGTGGAACAGGGACAGGAATGCGCCTGCCCAAGCCATATCAAAGATGTCTGCTGCGGATTCATTGATGAATTCAAACAGGTCTGCAATTCCTCCGTAGATAAGGTTAAAAAGCCACTCAAACATGGCTTCCCATATCCAGTCGCCGATAGCTTCGGTGGCACCTCCGATAGTGTTGTCCCAAAGAGATGAGATGCCGTCACCAATCCAGTCAATGGCATCACCAATCCAATCAAACATGTGCGTCACCTCCTGTCTTTGTGATTTCACCCTTTAAGCGATACAGCGTACTTCGTCTTGCACCGCTTGGGTGGTATCTCGGAAGTCTTTGCAGCAGTCCGTTCTGTTCCAGCTCAATAAACGCAAGGAACACAGTACTTCTTGCAAGGTTCAGGTCTTTTGCAATTAATCTGACCGACGGATAGCACTCGCCGTTTCTGTCTGCACGATTGCACAGATAGCAGTATACAGCGATTGCCTTATGCGTCAGTCCCAGATCATAGATTCTTCTTGGCAATATCAATTTGCATCATCTCCCTCCTGTTTTTACGTCGACTTTCGGCTTATGAGGCTGTGGCTCATGCTCATCCACGATTTCTACCTCTGCTTCGGGTGGCGGAAGCACTTTTTTCTTCTGCGGATATTTCACAGCAATTTCTCTCATCAGCTCGTCACGTTCCAGATACCGCACAGCTCTTGCACCCTTGTCGGGGAGAAGATATGGCTTTTCAAACTGGATGCCCCACTTGAAGTACAGCTTGAGCTTTGAGATCATAGGGTGTGTGCCTGTTTTCATGACAATAAACTGTCCTTTCGGCATGGACTTCAGCTCGTCCACCGTCATCAGCGGTCTGCCGATCATCTGCAAGGATTTGCTTTGTTCACGTCCGTGGGATACCGAACCTGACAGAACGGTTTGTTCACCCAGAGCCTTAGAAAGCACTTCAGCTGACTGTGAATGTGGCGCAAAGCCACCGAACACCGTCAGCTGAGTATTGTCTGTAATGATTTCCATGCCCTGTTTTCCGTAGGTCTGTTCCAACTGTGCAAAGGATTGAATAATTGCTACAATGGATATTTTTCTGGAACGTCCTGCTGAAAACATCGCTTCAAGTCCGTCAATCTTGGGGAAGGTTCCCAGCTCGTCGGCATAGAACATAACCCTCTTATCCAGCGCACCTCCTTTCTCATCGGCAATGGACAGGATTTCTCGGTAGAGCTGCTGAATCAGAAGTGAAACCATGAAGTATTTACTGTTATCTTCCTCCGGCAGAATTACGAATACAGCACATTTTTCACTGCAGAACTTCTCAGCGTCAATGGCTGTACCGAAGCACAGAATCTGTTCCATCTCGGAATCCAGAAAGCTGTTCAATCGTGACAGTGCTGTACTCATAACAGAGAGCATTGCCTGGTCAGATGAGTTCAGTGCCGCACCTGCAAGCCATTTGGCTTTATGCTCACTTGGCAGCATATCCATTAATTCCGCAAAATACATCTGTGTTTTCTCCTTGCTTGTCCTGGCAGGCTTCTTTGCAATCAAGTCCTGAATGAGCTTGAACACCGTTACGATGTGTCTTTCGTTCTTATCTCCGAATTCCGCAACAAGCAGTATGGTGGAGGAGAGGAGACCTTCTGCAGCATCGTAAAAGAAGCTGTTCTGACCGTAGTTTCCGTCACCACCGCCGATGTTGATGATTGTTTTTGCTGTAATTTTCGCATACTTTTCAGCCTTTGCTTTTGCTGACAGGTTTGTCCTGTCCTCAAGGTATTCATCCATATACTTGTTGACCATGTGCAGAATGTTGTTTTCATCCGATCTGGTCGGATTACGCAGGTCAAGCACAGAAACATGATACCCATAATACTTGCTTGCGATTTCTCCGTAGTTTCGAGCTACGTCGCCCTTGGTATCCGTACTGAGAAAGCTCATACCCGAAGCACAGGCAAATTCGATGTTTGGATACAGAAAGTATGCTGTCTTGCCGACACCGGCTGCACCGATCATCAGCGTGTGGACATCTCCCGTATCTACAAGAGCTGTGGTATTTGTCGTTCCTCTGCAGGCTACCACAGTTCCTTCAATACTGGGCAGGTTCTTTCCTTGCCGCCACTGTTCAGGCTCAAATGGCAGAGAGGAAAAAGAGCGGCGGATTTCCTGTTTCGTTGCCCATCTCGCAGTTCCGTGCTGACCGTCACCGACCTGTTTTGCCTTGATTCCGTTAATGCTCTTATTGTCCAGGACATTCACAAGAACCAAAAACAAGGCAAGGAACGCTATCATAATTCCGATTGTCACCATTTGTCTTTCATCCAAATTCTCACTTCCTCCCATATATTATTCTTCTTTCTGAAGATAACTATATCTTCTTCATGTTAATCCTTCAAGGTATCGCAGAGTAAGACAGCCGCTATCCGAATTGAAGGTCAGGTTCGGGGTCGGGTTCGATTCCTTCCTCCTGAGTTTGTGATTGTTCTCTGAGTGCTTCATCCACAGATACTCGAAGTGCATAATCCGCAAGGTCATACAGCTTATCTGCGGTAGATCGTGTCTGTTCCTCCGTCCTTGCATAGTTTTTCAGATCCTGCATCACATCTGCGATTTTTGCGCTCAAATCCCTGTAAAGTACAGTGCTTCGGCAGCGGTCACGGTAGGGGTGGTATAACATCCCCAGCCTCTGCTTGGAGAGTGAGAAAGCCCGATCGCAGTCGAGGTTGGAGGCCGTTTTTTGCGAAAAGAAAACCGAGCCTGCAAGCGCATACTCGGCGAGATACCTATATTGTCCGTTCTGAAATGCGGAGTTCAGCTGTGACCGCAGCTTTTCGATTCTGCAAGGATAATACTGCAGGCTTTCTGCCTGTCTTTCATATTCCTCCCACCTTCTGTGTGGAACAGCAGGCAAAAACGGCACATCGTGCAGTTCCTTCAAGTCCTCATTCCAATCTTTGTTGTTTGGTGGATACCGTGACAACGTATCATATCCACGTTCTGACAGGATATCTGCGAGCCTGTCGGCTGCGTCGATGCCTCCTTCGTCGTTGTCAGTACAAATGATGATTTGCTTCAGATTCGGATGTTCTTCCAGTGCAGTCAGCACAGCACTTTCATACACACCATTCATGGCGATATATGAGTTATCCTGCCAGTTCTTTTGGTACAGCGTAATAAAGGACATCATATCTATGGGAGCTTCAAATACAAACAGCATATTGCTCTTACCAAAGTGTGCAAAGCTGTACTTGGTATCCGAGCCCTCGATGGTCTGTCGGAAGCTGTTTCCGAATGTGGTTGTGGAGCGTTTGTGAGCCTGTCTTGGGACTCCGATGCTGTCAACACCCACGAACACGGCATTGTGGTGTTTTTTGTCCTCGTAGAGCAGTTTCTTCTTTGCAAAGTGCGTGATGACCTCCGGTGCAATGAAC
>JAFSBM010000134.1 GCA_017437285.1 Ruminococcus sp.
CTATCTATACGCAAGAAGATGTTCATAATTTCACTTGACCCTGCTAAACACCTTGATTATGTTATGTCTCTTTAAATGGTTACAATCTGGTTACAAGACTCGCAACTTGAAAAAGGGGATTTTTTCATGCGTAGGGTCTGTTGGGATGTGGTAAATAACTTGACAAAAACTATGCTGATATGGTATAATATAAAAAATTTATCAAGGAGGAATCTATGGGAAGTTTTTTTACATCAACGCAGATAAATAATCCCAAACAGCTGAATTGTGACGGATTTAAGGCTTATTTCTGCGAAAAAATGAAAAAAGAGGGATACGAGGTATGTGATGCGGATTCTGCGGAATTATCTTATGTGCTTGTCTTTGCCGATAATTGCAAATGGGTGACAATAAGCTCCGAAGCCTATGAACAGGGCAATCGCACTGCACAGGCTGATACTGCACGAATTGCAAAAATGCTGAAAACCACCTGTATCAACACAACTGTTATCGACAGCGATTGTGCAATGCTTGACCTTTATGATGATAAAGGAAAAAAAGCTGATACGTTAGTTATGGGACGAGCTGATGATTATCTCGGTGATGATATTCCAGCACCTGCCCAAGCAGTATGGGAGCAGTTTGTTTCACCTGACAGCACATGGGAGCAGTTCATGTCTGTTGTGCAGGGAGATTATGTTTTCGTAGAGGACGGATTATCTGAACTTGCTCCTGCTATCGGAATGGACAGCGATAATATCCTTTTTGAGTATGAGGATGCTGATGAAAGCAATGAGAAGTTATGCTATCTGTCGTTCAAAAAGACTGCTTCAAAAAAGGAAAAAAAGCCGACTTTGAATTCTTTATTTCAGCAAATCTGGGGGGCGGAGCTTGAACCACTGGGTTTTAAGAAGCCAAAGCTTCGTCTGCCCTATTACATTCGTGCGATTAACGATGAAATTATTCATGTTGTCGGAATTCACGATATGAAGTCACACCTTGTGCCATTTGGCGGAATTGCTACAGTTTATCGTAAAGAACTTTGTCTGGATCATTCATTCCGTCAAAACGATAGATGGCTCAGAACCTTAATGGATTTCTATGTTACGTGGCGCATATCAGATAAGCCGTTTCATCAAGAAGTTCAATCAGGTTTTCATTACCATGAATATATTGAGTCACAGCCTTTATCAAAAGCGGTTCAGGATGCATTGAATGAGTCTATGACATGGATTTTGCCTGTTCTGGATAATATAAAAACACTTAAAGATGTTGCAGATTATCAAGAACGTGTATTTAAAAATTATATCTCTATTATTTCATTACCATTAAATGACCCTCTTGTTGCACCATATAGTGACGCAGCTATAAAATTTATTTTGGATGATCCACTTGCTGACCTTGAACAACGATACTTAACTTCATTAAAACTCATAGATGAAGAAAATATACGTTATAATCGCACACAGGAATATATATTACGGAATCAGAAAGAATATGAACAGAGATATAATGAATCCTGTAAAAATCTTCATATGTTTCTTGAAGATGAAGAAATGCATAGTCAGACCCTTGAAGAACTTGCAAGGCGAAAAAAGTATAACCTTGAAATGCTTAAATCCTACGGCATTGATTCTGAAAAAACTCAGCCAAAGAAAGAGAAAAAACTCACGTTGAATGCTGCGTTTAAGCAGGTATTCGGTGAGGCTCTTGAACCACTTGGTTTTATAAAAGCAAAAACTCGTCATCCATGTTTTTTGCGTGCTGTCGGAGATGAAATTATTCATGTAATAAATCTGTCTTGTTGCGGCACCCGAATATCAACTGATTCAGGTGTAATGACAGTATATCGTCCTAAAATAGACTTAAATGACCATAAGTGGGATAACAAATGGCTGTATTCTACTGAGAAATTTTACAGTAAAATTAATGTTGTTTCCTTCGATGAAAAGTATTGGAATGAAAATCTGAAAATTGAATACACGCTCGATAATGAAGAATCCTTAATAAACGCTCTTAAAAAAGCATTGGAAGAAGTGAAAAAATGGGTACTCCCGATTCTTGATGATGTAAAGACAGTAAAGGATATCATTGATTATCAACACAGGTTGGGGGTAACGGCTCAATATTTTGCGGTGTGTGATAATGTTTATCTTAATCATGAGACCCCGTGTTCCGACGGTGCAATCCTTTTTGCACTGGATGACCCTTATTATTATCCTAAACGCATAAAGGAATTGCTGCAAACACAACTTGACTTTGAAATAGAGCATGGAATTCATTTCTTCGGAAAGGAAACATATGAGGAAACCTGTGAGCGTTTCGATAAAAATCTTGCGGAACGAATAGCACAGATTGATGATGTTATCAATAATAAGCATTTCTATGAACAAACAATAGCCGAACTTCAACGCAGAAAAAAAGCAAATCTTGAAATCCTCAAATCCTACGGCATAGACTTAGAACAGCCAAAGCCAAAGAAAGAGAAAAAACTTACAATAAATGCTGCTTTTAAGCAGGTATTTGGAGAGGCTCTTGAACCTATGGGATTTAAACTTATCAAAAGCAAATATCCTTATTTTGTAAGAGTTACAAACGATGGAGTCGTTCAGAGTGTATCATTTGCAAAGGAGAAATCGTTTAGTCCTGAAAGCGAAGGCTTTTCAATTTGTATCGGTATAAGTCTGATTAGTTTACCGCTTACAGATTATAATAAAAGCCCAACGACACTTGATAATCAAACTTGTATGATGCCGCTTCGTGATTTTTTTCATAAGTGTTCACTGCATTTAACGGACTTTGACAGTAAGCCAAAGAAATGTTCTGTTTTCTATAAAAAGGGAAACAGTGAAGAAATGCTTGATGCTTTGATGAAATCACAAAGAGAACTTATGCCGTTTGTTCTTGATTATTTTGACCGTTATACAACTTTGGATGATATATATCAGCATGGAGAAGAAATGTCGTTCGGATTCTATCGTGATGTTATCATTCTTAAACAAAAGGTTGACGAGCATTTGGCTGAAAGAGAAAAGAAGTTTCCTGAGCAATTTCAGCGAATGGTATCAAATGCTGAAAGCAATCCCATGATGCGGTCAATGCTTGAAACGACTAAAAAGAAAGCAATAGACAGTTATGAAAGTATTAACCAATGGTTTTTAGAGCGTAAAATCGGTGGCGTGGCATATGATGATTATATAAAAACTGCCGAGAAAACAAAGGAAGATAATCTGGAAAAACTAAGACAACTGGGAATATTATAACAAACTCCCCCTGCCGACAACAGGGGGAGTTATTATATTAAACCTGTGCATTAAAGAGGTTTTTCAATGCGTATACAACATCATCAGAATCTGCATTAACACTTGCGGCTTCATTTATAGCCGAAAGCTTGCCGAGTTCTTCAAGATTTGCATTATATCCGATTGTATAAATAGGTATTTCAAGTGCTTGAATAATCCGTGAAATATCTTTGAGAGAGCAGCCGATATTTGTTTCACCGTCGCTGAGAACGAACATCATAATTTTAGCGTCGGGGTTCTCCTCCTTTGCCTTGATAAGCATATCTGCGGCAACTGCAACTCCGTCAAATGTGGCTGTACTTCCGAATGGGGAAATATCTTCAACCGCACCTGTGAAATATGAACGGTGATTGATGTCAAACTTTCCGATAGGCAGATTAATCTGAACATCATTATTATATGTAACAAGTCCTATACTGTTATCCTCACCGATATACTGCGACGCATTTATAAGTGAGCGTTTCAGCTGAGCAATAGGCTCGCCGTCCATACTTCCCGATGTATCCGCTACGAAAACAGCTACAACAGGTCTGCCTGCATCCTTTTCCTCTTTCCACAGCTTCTGTGCGGAAATAAGCGATGTACCTGCAATGTCGGGAATGTCAGACTTGTAATTCTTTATCTGATTAAATCCGTATTCATCTGCAAGCTTCTGTGATTTGCTGTTCTTGCAGTAATCCACAAACATATCAAGGAGTTCTTCCTGAGATGATGTAAGGTCACCAAGGGCATAAACAGGGTTGTTATGCTCCACGCCAAATGGAATAAACTTGTAATTCTTCAATGAGGGGTCATTGTAAAGTGTCTGATTTTCCATAATAAAGGCATCTAACGCACCTGATTCCGCAGCCTCTCTCATTTGCAGAGTTGTATATGCCACAAAGGGAACATTTGCCTGAAAATCTACAAAGGATTCCACAGCCTCTGTACTGAGAATATCATTGCTGTCAAAGCAGTTCAAAGCTGATACAAGGAAGTTAAGTCCTGTTGAAGATGCGTATGGGTTTGTGTAGCCCATAGCAATTTCACCGTCAATAGTTGCCTGTATTACGGAATTTATTGAAACTGAACCATACTTCGACTCAATTTCAGAATATGTATCTTTATCAACAAGTATGCCTGCGGTGTTGCTTACTATACTTTCATCTACAAGTTCAATATCAACGCCCTCAGCTTCAATCATATCGCCCCACAACTCATTTGAGGGTGTGAATACTTCTGGAACATACTTTCCCGATTTGATATAGTCAACGGAAAGTCCCGATGCAACAGGGCGGACAGATACAGACACGGTATATCCGTTTATCTCAAATTGTTCACGGTTGAAATTTTCAGCTACTTCATTAAGCCAGCCGTCAGTTCCCTTGCTGGATTTCTCGGTAGATGAGAAAATCTCAATGTCAAGCTGACCATTTCCGTCAACGCTTAACGGATACTTCGATATATCGGGCAATTCGTCAATAAGAGATGTTGAACCAATCTGAACCTGAGCCTTTCTCGGCTGAACCTCTGTAATATTGATTTTTTTCAGAAGCTTAGGTAAATCCTCCAAAGCTTCCTCTTTGGAAATTTCCCTTGCACTTTTGCCGATATTTTTGGTGAGGAAAATACCTCCGCCTACGACACCTGTAACAAGTACCGCCATAAGTGCCATTGTACCAGCAATTTTCTTTTTGTTATCACTCATATTAATCCCTATCCTTTCATGGCTTTTATGCCAAAATCATTAAAACTCATCAGTTTCCCCATTTGTACGAATTTCCCTGAGAGATTCGGTAATTGTTTGCAGACTCAATGTTGTATTGCTCTCCGAAACATCACCAAGCATTGCAATTTCATCTATGAATTTGCGGAAAACATCGAGATACTGCTCATTTGTGTTGATGAGCTTATTTATGTAATCTCTGCTTCTTGCAAAATCACTTCTGTCATTTTTATCAAATATCAGAAGTCTGTTAATCAGACGGTTGAAATTTCCGAACATATTTGACTGCACCTCGTCAATGGCAGAATCAAATGTGCTGTCCTGTGAAAGTGCTTTCAGCTTATCTTTTCTTGAATTGAAAAGTTCAAGCTGCTTCAATGCGGCATCAATCTGCTTGTTGAAAGGTGTATTCATACCTTTCCAGCCCTTTAATGCATCTTCAAAATCATCATAATCCGCATTTTCCACATTCTTAATCCGTGGCTTTTTATATGCCGAGGAAAGAATGAAGTAGTTGCCTATGAAGAATATTACAATGCTTGCAAGTATAATAATAATTCTTACTAAATTATCAAGCTGCAAAATTCCCTTTGAAAGCAGAATTACATCAGCAATAGCAAGTATCAAATTAAAACCGAGCAATAATGGCAGTTTCTGTAAATTCATAAATTCACCCCTATATATAACTAATGTAACTATTTTATCACACTATCGCAAAAAAGTCAAGCGTTTTCCTGCCATTTGCCTATTGCAATGATTTATTGCTCCCCCAACTAAACCTTACCAGCAAATACTCGACATAAAGAAAATTTCTCTGCGTCAGAAAAGCTTGAAATGCCGCAGCATTCCTGCGTTTTTCTTCCTTGATAAATTCTCTTTCTGCCTTCGTCTTTTTGGCAAGGTTTAATTGGTGGAACAATAGACAAAATTTTTTGTCAAACTATTGACAATTATATGAAAATATTGTATAATATATATATCGCTGAAATACAGCGTGTGCGGCATCCGCAAGCCGCAAAAACATATGATATGGAGGATTATTTTATGACAAAATTCATCATTCCCGGCATTGTTATAGCTGCGGTGCTTATTCTTATTATATCCCTTGGCTATATCAAAGCTCCACCCGATACTGCGTACATCATTTCAGGTCTGCGTAAGAAAATCATCATCGGAAAGGCAAGTATCAGAATTCCTTTCTTCGAGCGTGTGGATAAACTGAAACTTCAGCTTATCGCCGTTGACGTAAAGACTTCAAGTGCTGTTCCCACCGCTGACTACATCAACATCAATGTTGACGCTAACGTAAACGTAAAGGTCAGCAGCGATCCCCTGCTTATCAAGCTTGGTGCAGAGAACTTCCTCAACAAGGAACCTGTGTATATTGCAAAGGTTGCCCGTGAAGTTCTTGAAGGTAATATGCGTGAAATCGTTGGTCAGATGACTCTCGAAGCAATGGTAAACGACCGTAAGGCTTTCGCTGAAAAGGTACAGGAGAATGCGGCTCCCGACCTCAACAGAATGGGTCTTGAAATCGTTTCATTCAACGTACAGAACTTTACTGATGACCAGAACCTTATCGAAAACCTCGGTATTGACAATACCACAAAAATTCAGAAGAAGGCAGCTATTGCCCGTGCGGAATCTGAAAAGGAAATCGAAATCGCTAAGGCTCAGGCTAAGAAAGAAGCTAACGACGCTAAGGTTCTTGCTGAAACTGAAATTGCACAGAAGAACAATGAACTTGCAATTCGTCAGGCTGAACTGAAAAAAGAAGCGGATACACAAATGGCTATTGCCGATGCTGCTTACGAAATCCAGAAGGAAGAGCAGCGTAAGACAATCGAAATCACAAAGGCTAACGCTAATATCGCTGCATCTGAAAAGGATGTTGAACTTAAAACTAAAGAAGCAGAGGTTAAGGAAAAATCTCTCGATGCTGAAATTAAGAAAAAGGCTGAGGCTGAACGCTATAAGGCACAGCAGGAAGCTGACGCTAAGCTTTACCAGTTAAAGAAAGAAGCAGAAGCTGACCGTTTCCAGCGTGAGCAGGAGGCTGAGGCTCAGAAGGCTGAGGCTGAGGCTCAGAAGTTCGCAAGAATGCAGGAAGCTGAGGGTATTGCTGCCGTAGGTCAGGCTGAGGCTGACGCTATCAGAGCGAAAGGTCTTGCTGAGGCTGAGGGTATCAACGCTAAGGCTGAGGCTATGAAGAAGTATGGCGAGGCTGCTGTTCTCGAAATGTACTTCAAGGCTCTCCCCGAAGTTGTTCGCAATGCTGCTGCTCCCCTTGAAAATGTTGATAAGATTACAATGTACGGTGAGGGAAATTCCAGCCGTCTTGTAGGCGATATCATCAATTCCACAACAAAGATTACTGATGGTCTTACTGAGGCTACAGGCGTTGATATCAAGGCTATCCTTTCAGGATTCCTTGGCGGCAAAATGGCATCTGCACAGGCTGCATCTGCTGAGCCAAAGGCTGAAAGCACTTATAATTCCTATCAGGAAGTTCCCGACGGCGATTACGTAATTGACCGTTCAGGCTATACAGACTACACAACAGATACAACTGAATAATAAATCAGGGTACCGAGAAAAAGCCAGCTACTAATAAAGAAGTTTTATATTTTTGAAGGAAAGGTTGTGTAACCTCAATGGTTACGCAGCCTTTCTTTTTTTGTCGTACTTTTTGCTGTCAGCAACGGCAGTTGTTACTGCAACATTAAAACGATAGTGAATCTCGACTTGCTGAGTGCGATGACCACTGCTCTTGTTAGGGGCATGAACAACAATTTTCTCAATAAGCTCATGCATTATCTCAGGAGTAAGCTCCGTGATATGCTCATATTTCTGAACCACCTGAATAAATGCAGTTACATCAGCAGACTTCTGCTCTGCTGTTTCGATGAAGGCAGTCAGTTCGCCAACGCTTGCTCTCAGCTTCTTCTGCTCGTCCTCATATCCTGCCGACATCACCGAAAAACGTTCATCTGATATTTTGTCTGAAACATTATCTTCATAGAGCCTTGTGAACAGCCTGTCCAACTCTGCAATGCGTTTTTCTGCTTCTTTCAGCTTCTTCTTGCACTTGGCAAGCTCCGAAGACTGCTTCTGAACTGAATTATCCATTGCAGCCCGTACAAACTCGTCCTCATTCTCTTTGACAAAGGAAACTATCTTGTTAAGTTCACCGAGGACGATTTCTTTCAGCACGATTGTTCTGATATAGTGAGCTGAGCAAGCGTTCTTATCAGAAGAATATGTGGAACATTTCAAATGCTCCTGTTCGTCAGTAAGGCTAGTCGCACGACACAAATACATTTTCTTTCCGCAGTCAGCACAGTAGCAGATACCCGAAAATGGGTTGATTTCTTCATGCTTAGTGGGGCGACGCTTATTTCTGCGAAGTTCCTGCACCAAATCAAACTCCTGCTGAGTTACGATAGGCTCATGGGTATTCTCAAAAATCAGCCACTCATCTTTTGGGTTATTTACACGCTTCTTATTCTTGTAGGACTTCACATGAGTGCGAAAATTAACAGTATGACCGGCATATTCAGCCTTTTCAAGAATTTGGGCAATAGTTTTATTATCCCAGCGGTGCAGCTTAGCATTTCTGTGACCGTTATCTCTCCCCTGAGAAAGAGCGTAAGCTGTCGGTGTGGGAATACCTTGCTCTGTGAGAATACGAGCGATTTGTGTCGGACCGTATCCGCCAATGCAAAGGCGAAAAATTTTACGAACTACCTCTGCGGCTTCATCGTCAATCACCCACAAATTCTTATCCGTTTCTGAGTGCTTATAGCCGTAAATCGGATTGGAAAGATGCTTTCCTGACTGTCCTTTTGCTTTTAAAACAGCTCTTATCTTCTTTGAAGTGTCACGAGCATACCAGTCATTAAAAATATTTTTGAATGCCATTAACTCATTTTCGGATTTTAATGTATCCACGCCGTCATTAATAGCAATATAGCGAACATCATAATCGGGAAAAGTCATTTCAATCAGTTCGCCTGTTTTCAGATAGTCACGACCAAGCCTTGAAAGGTCTTTTGTGATGACTATTCCGACCTTTCCTGCTTCGACATCTGTCATCATACTCTTAAAGCCCTCACGCTCAAAAGTAGTTCCCGAAACTCCGTCATCCACATAGAACACGTGATTGCTGAAACCATTATCCTCCGCATATTTCTTGAGGATTGCCTTCTGGTTGGTGATGCTGTTGCTCTCACCCTGTAACATATCGTCCTGCGAAAGACGACAATATAATGCTGTTATCTTATCTGTCATAATTTACCTCACTTTCCGACAGATACAGCAAGCTATGTTATCATTATAGCGCAATATGAAATTAATTGCAATGCGCTGAAATGACGATTTTACACAGCCTGCTTCTCAGGTTCTTGTCCGGATTCACCGAGGAGATTTTTACTCTCTCGTATTATCAGCCTTTTCAGAATATCCGAAAGACTCTCCTTTGAAGCAGGGTTGAACACGGTTATCACCGTGTAGACAGTATGTCCTATCTTGTATTCGGATGTTGCGTTAAATGTTGTTTCTGCCTTTTCTCTTTCTACGGCAGTATCATTTTTATTCATAGCGAATTTTTCCTTTGCTTCTCTCTATCTATGCATCGGATTGAGGGCATCGCTTTCTCTTTTCTCTTACCCTCACGATGTGCTGTAAAGTTCAGATGTTTTCCTCAAAACACTGAATGAGTATTTTCACAGCTTTATGATATAATTATACAACATCAGAAAGAAAAAATCTATTCGCAGAGCGCAACAATTTTTGTAATAAATTCAATTTTCAGTTCCACAACTTACACCGAGAAAAATTATAGGGCATCTCTAAAAACCCCTTTTGAGAAAAACAGCTATGCACGACATCTACTGTGTCAACCTTCCTTGGAGTGCAGCAGCACGCCTGCGGAAGGTTTCTTTGCAGTTGCCATACCTATCTGCTTTTTCTTTAATCAAACGAGTTTTTAGAGATGCCCTATATTTAAAACTTCGATTTATTTATCCAAACGAATTTGAACGAAAAGACTTGCATTTAAATTTCAATTGCGCTAAGATAATATCAGCAAGGGAACGGCAGATAAAAATGATTAGCTACAGGCTCAAAGCAAATTCAAAAACATCTGAACGAAAAACAAGATTTAATGAAAATAACGGCATTCGATAAAAATGCCGTTGAAGTGTAGCAAGCAAGGTACTTTGTCGGACATTTTATCAAATTCCGTCAAAGTACAACCGCTTGTTAAGAGTTTCACCCCTAAGACCCCGAATTGAAAAAATTACAAAGAAGAAAAATGAAAGATGAAAAGAAACTTACACTTCACCTGAAAGTCCATGTTAGCCTCAAAAAAATGACTCAAAAAGAAATTTGAGAATAGTGGTATGAGCAATTTCAGAGTTATCGATATCCATTTTATTGCTGTTACCGCACTTCAACACCCCGATGACAATAGCTCTCATCTTGTCAGGATTTTTCAGTACACCTTGCATCCTGTGTCTGTTTATGTTATAATAAAAAGACGAAAGAGAGGTGAGCTGATGAACATTGCAATTTGTGACGATGATGAAAATTTTTGCCAAACATTGTGTAAAATGGTACAAGTATATCTGCAAAATGCAAATCTTGACGCACAGCTGCATATTTTTGCATCCGGAGAGGAACTGTGTCAAGCAATGCACCATGAACAAATCGCACTTGTATTTCTTGATATTGAACTGACCGGAATGAACGGTGTGGATGTGGGACAGGTATTGCGACATTCACAACATTCCGATGTTCAAATCGTCTATGTATCTGCAAAAGAAGAATATGCCATGCAGCTTTTTCAGAATCGTCCTTTTGATTTTCTGGTCAAACCCATTTCGCAAAACAGATTACGTATGCTCATGGACGAATACTTCCGCATTTTTCCACAGGAGGAAAGGTATTTTTCTTACACCTCAGATAGAAAAAAAGCACAGATTGATACCTGTGAAATCCTCTATTTTGAAAGTGTACGCAAGCAACTTCGCATGATGACAATAAACGGCACAATACTGATTTACAGCAAGCTTTCAGATATTTTGGAACTGCGATTCAGTCACCGCTTTCTGCGGATTCACCAATCTTTCCTCGTAAATACCCAGCACATCGCACAATTTCGATATCAGGAAGTCATACTGACGGACGGTACAACGCTGCCTATCAGCCGCTCTTATCAAGATTCCGTCCGTGACTATATGATGCAGCACAGTCAGGAACGGGCAAAGAGGAGGAATGGGATATGAACGCATTACACCTCACGGAATTTCTGGTATTTTCTATTGCACTTTTATTGTATATTTTGGCAAATTTTCGTCTGACACGGCTTTTGAATGGAGAATACCAAAAAGGAAAACTCAGGGAAGCTATTGCCTATATCAGTTGTATCGTCTTGGGTGAAGTAATTTTATTATACCAACTTTGCCATGCTCAATATCTACTTTGGGTGCTTATTTCTGTTTTTGTATGTCATTTTCCGATTCTATTTCTGTATGAACCCTCGCTGAGAAAGAATGCCTTGATGCAGCTGAAACTATTTGGCGGTGACTTGATGTATATTGTAATATGGATTTTAGCAGAGGGTTCTTTTGATAATACAGATCATGAACTGCTATTTCTGACTTTGTGCGGTGCCAAACTCGTACTGACACTTTTGGCAGAATCCTATTACCGCCGTCGTGAAAAGGAACGGATTTCACATCAAATGGAACTATACCGTCACCAAATGAAACTAATGGAGCAGTCACAGGCACAGATTCGATTTCTGCGGCACGATATGAAAAATCATTTGCTGCATATACAACATCTTCTAATGGAACATGATGATGAACGACTCAAAAACTATTTACAGGAAACTGCTGCACGCCTGTCCGTTTCAAATGAATTTGTCCGTTCAGGCAATCGTGATATTGACAGTCTGCTCAATTATAAACTTCTGACAGCAAAGCAGCTTGGGACAGAGATTAAAACAGATATTGCAATTCCGTCAGATTTGAACATATCATCATTTGATGTAAATGTTATTCTCGGTAATCTTCTGGATAATGCCATTGAAGCTCTGCAAAACTGCAAGGAACGGCGGCTGTTGATCTCATTGCGTTATGATGCAGGAATCCTTTCTATCCTACTGCAAAACACCTGTATACAGAAGCCGCCTGCATTCTCTGTCAAGGGGCAGGGCCATGGATTAGGGCTGCATAGTGTACGTCATGCTTTGGAGCATTATCACGGTCAACTGAAAACTGACTATCAGGAGCATATTTTCACCGCTTCTGCCTTACTATATTTATAGAACCCCTTTACTATAACAGCGGATTGTACCCATTGAGCCGCTGTTTGTACCAAGTCTATTGCAAACGAATTCCCGGGATGCTATAATAATACCAACCCCTAAAACAACAGCAGACAAATCTAATGGCATAAATGCTGCCTGTCATCGTTGGACTTCCTCACCATACGACAGTATGCTTTCGTCGTCCGCCTTGACATACATCATTTCTGCTCATCATCTTTGTTTACTAACATTTTAGGGATTGGTATAAGCTTACCCGGGAATTTCTTTTTTTGGAGGCAGTCAGAATGAAAGAAAAAACTGTAAATGCTAAAAAAATCATCATTCGTTTTCTTTTGGTAATCACATCACTATTTCTGCTCTTAAACGGTGCGTGGTTTTATTTCAGACAGCACTATTATGCAGAAGCAGCCAAAAATGCGAAAATGACAAAGTCCGTAACCAGAATTAACGATCAACCTCATTATGAGCTGTCAATTCCCATTCCTGAAAGCAATAGTACAGCTCGATATAGCATCACCTATCCGCAATATCTTCGATTTGGTTCAGGATATTTTGCAACCAAAGAACCAAACTCCTATGTTGAACAGGACGGAAAATGGATAAATCCTTTTGATTTTCAAATTTATTTGACAATCTATCCTGAGCTATTTACTAAACCACGCTATCAGCTATCAATCTATGATTACAGAAGTGGTAAAGTTGATTTTCTTGCAGGAAAAACCGAAGATATTAAACCTAAAATCTATATGTTCGATATTAATGAAAACATGGAAATCACGCAGGAGTATACCTATGGCGGCAGAGCAGTATATGATACAGCCTATGAAGATGCCTACGATCTGTTCTGTCGGGCAAAAGAGGTGTTCGGCTTATGAGAGTTGTCAAATATCTGACACTTGCGGTGCTTCTTGCTGCGGTGCTGATACTTTCAGCGGAGAGCAGACTTTTGTATTCGATGAATTTTGCATTAAGTCCTTTGCAGCTTTATTATGATCTGGAGTTATCAGAGAATGACTTGCCTTTGCTTTCAGAACTTGCAGAGGAACAAAATATGCTGCTTTGTATAGCCGATCACAATATGGCAGACACACAAAGGCTGACCATATATGCCAATGCAGATGAATCCGTACTTCTTGAACATCTCCATGTTCACTGCGGTGAATTTCGCAGTCTTTTCTGGAAAACACCTGTACAGATTCGCCTTTTTCCGCTTGTTTGTGCAGATACAGCGGACGAGGCAGTCCGTGTTTATGTTTTTGGAGAAAACCGAATCGCATTAGAACGTGAGTTAGAAAAGCATTTCACTATTGTTTCAGGCAATGTAATGATGCAGGATAACGCTGTTTCCATTATTTTCGTCGGCTATCTTGCATGGGGACTTCTGATTTTGTTTGCATTCTTTCTGTCTATATTCGATGCACAGGCAAAGAAACGCAGCAGCTTTGTCCGTATTCTGAATGGTGCATCGCCGCTGAAACTTGTTGGCTGCCATATTATGACAGAATTTCTGATTTTGATACCGCTGATCTTTATCGTCATCTGTATCACAAACTGTTATTCGACAGTCATTATAGAACTACAGCTTCTGATTTGTATAAGTATTCTGCTTTTTGCCTGTGCTTTGCCCTATGCTGTACTTTCGAGCATCAGCTATAAAATCATCACACAAGAACGTATCGTGACAGCAAAGCTGTTGAATTTCGGATATGTTTACAAAACAATTCTTTTAAGCCTGACAATTATCGTATTTGGTCTGACCGCATCAATTGGAACAACATTTATTCAAAATCTGAAAGTATTGCACTATGCAGAGAATTATAAAAATCACAGTTTTGTCAGAATAGAAACATCGGAAATTAATTTACTTGAAGCAGATGAAATAGAAGAATATGTAAAATATCAGGAACTGACGAATCTTCGAATCGAGGAAATTTATCAGCAGTATTATGACAGCCATAATGCATTGATTATTGAGCCAATTTTACAGGATACAGAAACGATAAGTATGATTTACTGCAACGAAAATGCAGTTGATTATATCAACGATTTATTTGGAGAATATCGAGATGAACTGAATGACAGACAAGCGGTGCTGTTTTTACCCGAGAGTATCGAACAGAAAGAGCAGTATCTTCATTCATCAGAACTGCTCCTACAGCAATATGCAGGGGAAAAATGGCATCCCGAAATTCATATCATTTCCTATACAGGACGAAAAAACGGATTTTGTTTCATGCCCTCCGAGGATACAATGCTGAAAATCGTCACCGATCCTGTTGTACTGTATTGTGCTGCTGCACCGAAAGAAATCGGAGCATTGATAACAGAAACCAAGAAAATCCCGATTCAGGGACTTGCATTCCGTGTCGATGAAACGATGTTGGAGAAACTGGAGTCACGGAGGGATATTCTTTTTGAAATTACACCAATTAACACAGCAATTCAGAAAAATGCAGATATATCAAAGCGGCTCTGTGTTGCATTGGCAATGATATGTGCGGTATTCATCGCTTTGAATCTGTTTGCGAGCAGTTTTCTCATCCGCATGGAGTATCGGCTTCGTGCGAAGGAATATTGCATAAAGACTGTTCTGGGATATACAATGATGCAGAAATTTGGCAGTTTTCTGTTACTTTCCGCATTATCTATACTAATCAGCGGAGCAGCTGTTACACTTTTGCAAAAACAGCTTGCGGTCAGCCCAATACTGATTCTTGGTATTTGTGTTGGAATATTTCTTGCAGATTCTGCCACCGTAATGTTGTATGCAGTACGGACGGAACGAGGCAGCATTGTGCGATGCCTGAAAGGAGGGGCGTTATGATAGAGCTGATTGGCGTAAACAAAGCCTTTGAGGAACGTGTGTTGTATCGAAATCTGAACCTGATAATTCACGATAGAGAATTTGTGATACTGACTGGTGCAAGCGGATGCGGAAAAACCACTCTGCTTAACATAATCGGAGGCATCGAGCCATTGGACAAAGGAAAAATTCTGGTGGATGGAATGGATATTTCCAAGCGTAAAAACAGGCTGATTTATTTCCAAACAAAACTTGGAATGCTATTTCAGAATTTTGCATTGATTGAAAATATGACTGTACAAAAAAATTTAGAGTTGGTAAAGAAGCGCTGTCGAAGTGAGATTTCGATAGAAGAGGCACTTCGATATGTAGGAATGGAAGAATATCTGGGAAAACAGGTCTGCACGCTGTCAGGCGGTGAACAGCAGCGAATTGCTCTTGCAAGACTGATGATAAAGAAGTGCAGCATAATTCTTGCAGATGAACCAACCGGCTCATTGGATTCTGAAAACGCAGCAAAAGTGATGTCAATTCTATCTGATTTGAACAAGATGGGTAAAACAATTGTAATGGTCACACACGATACCCAGTATCAGAAAATTGGCAGCAGGGAGATTGCGATTGATAAAATCAGAAGTTATGACAAATAAGGATACCCTGTGCAGAATCGTAAGAATCTGCACAGGGTTTTGTGGCCTATTGGGCTGATTGGGGATTCTCCGTTAAATGTATCTGCTTGGTGATGGCAGTTTTGGAAAATGGAATGTTGCATTTCTTTGAAGCTTATGACAGGATTTGTGCCTGCGACCGTTCATTAAGAATGAATTGCTATACCTACAAATCACGACAAAAAATTCCAATGCTATGAGCAAGTGTGTTGAGATAACGCCAATTTCAACGCTGAAACGCATACCTATGGTGATGGCTTCATTATTGCAGATAAAGCTTAAGAGAAATCGGATAAGGCTCACAAGGGAAATACTCAATGTTTTAATCATAAGTAACGTAGTTGCAAATAAGAATAACGCAAAAAAGACAGATACCTCTCGTTTGAAGTATCTGCCTTTTTATAGCCCGCTGTATAGGTCTTTTATATAAGTTCTTGGAAAACTTCTATATGGGTATCTATCTAAAATCGGTACCCTTTTTTATACAAATTCACTTTTTCTTTCCACCAAAAAGTCCGCTTAAAATAGGGATAATCACGCTAAATCCTATTGCCGCAAAAAGCTGTTCATTTGTAAGGGGAACTGTTGCAAAAATGCCCTGCATAAAGGGAATTACAACTGCCGCCACAAGTGCTGCCAGCGATACAATAACCGCAAGTATCAGCTTTATATTGCTGAAAAGGCGGATTGAAAAAAGACTGCCGTATTCGCTTTTGCACTCGAAAACGTGTATAAGCTGAGATGCCACAAGAGTTATCAGAGCCGCTGTGCGACAAGCTTCAAGACTGCCGCCCATGTGCATTACAGAGGTGAATGACGCAAGGGTTGAAAGTCCGATGAGAACTCCCCTTATGACAATTTTCCACATAAGTCCACCTGCAAAAAATCCTTCTGTGGATTTTCGAGGCGGACGGTTCATTATATCCCTTTCGGGCGGTTCAAGTCCCAAGGCAATGGCAGGAAGTCCGTCAGTTACAAGGTTTACCAGCAAAATCTGCACAGGAAGAAGCACTACAGGCATTCCCATAACTATACCCAGAAACATTGTAAGAACTTCACCGATATTGCAGGAAAGGAGATACCGCACAAATTTACGAATATTGGCATAAACGCACCGCCCCTGCTCAACGGCATCTACAAGAGTTGCAAGATTATCGTCAAGGAGAATTACATCAGCCGCCTGTTTCGTAACATCTGTGCCTGTAATTCCCATAGCTACACCCACATCAGCCTCTTTTACAGCAGGTGCGTCATTAACTCCGTCACCTGTCATTGTTACGATTTCGCCCTTTCGCTTGAAACTGCGGACAATACGCAGTTTATGGGCAGGCTCAACTCGTGCAAATACCGTATACTCTCCGATTTTACTGTCAAGCTCCTCATCTGTCATTGCGTCAAGTTCTGCACCTGTGGCAGCTTTTCCGTTTTTCAGCAGCCCTGCCTTTTTTGCAATGGCAACGGCTGTATTTTTATGGTCACCTGTTATCATTACCGTTTTTACGGAAGCGGCAGCACATTTTTTGATTGCCGCCTTTGCTTCTTCACGGGGAGGGTCAAGCATTCCAGCAATTCCAAGAAATACGAGATTGCCCATATTCGGCGAAAATTCGTCACTTTCAGCATATGCAAGCACAAGAACACGCAATGCCTTATCCGACATTTCAATTACTTTTTTATGTATGTTGTTTTTCTCTGTGACGTTGAGGGGCATAAGTTCTCCCCTGTCGTTGAGATACCACGAACAACGGGAAAGCAAAACTTCCTCCGCACCCTTGAAATAAATCCGCTTATTGCCTCCCTCACGGCAATATACAGCCATAAACCGACTTTCGCTGTCAAAGGGAAATTCATCAAGCTTCTCCGCATATTTTCCCAGAATTTCTTTTGTAATTCCGCCCTTTGACGCTGCCACAAGCAGGGCAATTTCCGTGGGGTCGCCTATGACATTCCACTCCCCTTTGCCTTTAAGTGAGCCACGGCGGCGGCTTATGCCTGCCTTTTCCGTGAAAATATCGGCAGTTGAACATATAACTCCGCATTTCAGGGATTCAGCAAGTGCCTTTTCAGTTTTGGGATTAACTGCAATTTTTTCATCGCCTTTAGTGATTTCGCCGCTGATTTTATATCCCGTTCCGCTGAAAAAATAATCGGAATTTACCGTTGAAAGCTCCGTCACCGTCATTTTATTTTCCGTAATCGTTCCTGTTTTATCGGAACAGATAACCGATGCACAGCCGAGGGTTTCAACGCTGTGAAGCTTATTTACAAGTGCCTTATGCTTCATCATACGATTTACCGCCAATGCAAGAGCAATTGTAACAGTTGCAGGCAAGCCTTCGGGAATTGCCGCAATTGCCACAGTAATTCCCGTCATAAGCATATCAAAAATATCCTCACCACGTAAAACACCTGCACCGAAAACCGCAACACACACAATAAGACAGATAATTGCTACGATTTTTCCCAGCTCACCAAGCCGTTTTTGCAATGGTGTAGGCTCGTTGTCAATATCCGCAAGAAGCTTTGAAATTTTGCCCATTTGCGTATTTTTCGCCGTTGCAATAACTCTGCCACGGCATACGCCCTTGACAGCAGAAGTTCCGCAATATACAATATTTTCCTTGTTAATGCTGTTGTCATTGTCATCGGGAGAGCCTGCCTTTTTTGCTGTAGGTTCTGATTCTCCGGTAAGAACTGCTTCATCGGTGTAAAATCCCGAACTTGACAAAATAACGCAATCCGCAGGCACTCTGTCACCTGCTTCAAGCTCTACCACATCTCCCACAACAAGCTTTGAAGCCTCAATTTGCCGCAATTTTCCGTCACGGTAGCATTTCGCCGCAGGTGCAGTCATTGACTTCAAGGCTTCGAGAGTATGCTCTGTGCGGTATTCCTGAATAAATCCCAGTATTGCGTTAATCAGCACAATGAGAATGATTGTTATTGCGTCCGAAACTTCTCCCAAAAGGACGGAAATTACCGTTGCACCAAGCAAAATCATTACCATTACATCACGGAATTGCCCTGCAAAAATTTTCACAGCCGAGGTCTTTTTCCCTTCCTCCAAAACATTTTCGCCTTCCTTTTTAAGCCGTTCTGCCGCTTCTTTTTCAGTAAGTCCCATATTGAAACACTCCTTTGCATTTTCTCTGTAAAGGATATGCGGACAAATTAAAAAAAATGCAGAGCAAGTATTTCTGCTCTGCAAAATGTTTATGGTCAGGTTATCTTTTCAATTCTGATTGTGGAAACTTTATTTTATCAGCTATACCATCTTACTCACAAATTCCTTTTATCCACCCTGTCACGCCATTGAGAATTCTTTCATCAGCAGGCTTTCCGCTGTCAAACATAAGGTTGTGCTGAACCCAGTTAATCATACAATGCTGCCCCATTTCAAAGCCATAGAAAACAGATGAAACACCGCCGTCACCGTTGTACACCCATTCAGGGAAAAAGCAGATACAGTTTTTCAGCTGCTCCAACTTTTCAATTCGGGGAATTATGCACTCGTTAAAATCTGCCATTTCATCATGTCTGCCGTGAGCAATAATGAGATTTATTCCGCTTTCTGAAATTCTGTCAAGTGCCTCATCATCGGGAACATAAAATGATGAAATCGGAATTGCACCGTCAAAATATCCGCAGTAATCCTCCAAAAGCTGCCATGTGAAATATCCTCCCGACGAAGCTCCCATAACGAATTTTTTGCTGATATTGTCCTTGAATTCCTCGCAGACTTTATCGTAAATCGCTTTGATTGGTGCAGAATGCTCCTTTGACCATGTGCCGAGAATTCTGCCGTCCTCCAGTCGTTCCTCATTGGCAAGAGGAACAATTATAAATGCTCCGCCCATTGCCTGCTGATATTTCGGTGAAGCATACTGCTCCGCACCACAGCACATTATACAGCCCTCCTCCATAAGGGAATTGCTTGCACCGTGAAGCCACATAAGCACAGGATATTTCTTGTTTGCGTCTGCACCGTGCTTTATCGGATTATAGACATAGTATCGGATATCCCCTGTTTCCTCGCAGGGGTACACGTATTTGTCGAACAAATCAAAATATATCTTGCTTTTGTATGTATTTTCGTAGCTTATGAACTCCCCCTCTTTGAGATATTTCGCCCATTCGGGAACTGCTGTTTTGTTCTGTTCGAGTTTTTTAAAATCAGGTAATGCCATAATTTTTCCTCCGTTATTTTGCTATACGCACATAATATTTATACTCATCCTCATGATGTATATACCCTCTGTTATTGAGCATTACTTTCAAGGATGCAATATTATTTTTATCGCATCGAAGATATATTTCATCTTCGGGAATGATTTGTCTTGCTTCTTCCAAAGCAAGTTTCAGCCCATTTGTTGCATATCCTCTGCCCCGATATTCGGGTGCGATATAGTAACCGATATGCCCTGAGCCGTTCACCAGCGACTCACAAAGATAATGTCTTAGGTGAAATGTTCCGATTATTTTCTCATCGTTCCAAAGGTAGAATACAGTCTGCGGCACATATCCTTCGGGAAGATTAATTCCCTTTGACTGTTCTATCATCGTATTAAGGGCAGCATTGAAATCCTCTCTGCTGATATCGTAATATTCATTGATAAAACTGTTTTCCTCAATGGGAATATTCCGCTGAAACTGCCATTCTTTTTCTATATCTTCATAATTTGCCGATTTAAGATATAACATAATTATCCACTCACCGTCCCATAACTCCAATCAATAATACCGCCGAACTCCTTAACATTAGTATATCCCATTTTTGCAAGCTGTGCCGATGCCAATTTACTTCTTCTGCCGCTTCTGCAATAGACAAGTATCAGCTGATTTTTGTCTGTGAGAGTTTCCTCAGCTTTTTCATTGATTTCATAATCGGGTATGAGAATTGCCCCGTTAATATGCGATTCGTTGAATTCCTCCATAGTACGCACATCAAGGATAATATAATCTTTCTCGCTGTCCATAAGGGATTTTGCTTCATCCTGCGTAATCTGCATATAACCGTCAATGTTTACTGCTGACTCACCCACAGTTACACTTTCAGCTGTTGCAGGCTGTTCAGCTACATTGCTTGTATTTAAAGGTTCGTTACAACTTGTCATACTAAAAACTCCTGTCATTAAAATTATTCCCATAATTATTCGCTTCATCATATTCCCCCTATTCAAGCCTCCAGCCGCAATCGCCGTGATAAATCATCTGCTTTGTCATTCCGCCGTCAATGCAGATATTCTCACCAGTTATAAATCCTGCCTTATCTGAGCATAAAAACATCACCATATTGGCTATATCAAGAGGATTTCCAACTCGTCCGCAGGGCTGCTGAACAGCGTCTGCCCCCTCATATACGGTATAAGCTGTATCAATCCAGCCTGGTGAAATTGAATTTACACGGACTTTTCCTGCAAGGCTGACCGCTAAAGCGTGAGTTAATGCCGCAATTCCGCCCTTTGCCGCTGTATAGCTTTCAGTCTGAGATTGGCTCATTCTGTCACGGGATGAGGATATATTGATAATTGACGCACCCTCTCCAAAATATGGCATAAACAGCTTTGACAGATAAAATGCCGCAGTAACTCCAACGGAAAGAGCATAGCTGAATTCCTCGTATGTGCAGTCGCTTATGCCTTTCATCATTGGCGGTGCGTTGTTGATGAGATAATCAACTCTGCCGTACTCTGAAATAACCTGCTCCGCAAATTTTTCCAATGTTGCTTTATCTCCGATATCACCTGCAAAATGGTCGCCCTCCACGGTATCAATAACGCAGACTATTGCACCGTTTTTGCGGAATTCCTCGGCTATACATCTGCCGATTCCATTCGCTCCCCCTGTTATTACCACAACTTTATTTTCAAATTCTTTCATAGCCAACCTCCTAAAGAATATACTATAACTATATCATAAAAAGCATATTATGTCAATAAAAAAAACACTCCCCTTGCGGAGAGTGTCGAAATTGTCGAAAAATCTAAATTTGCGGACGAATAATATCCGTCCCATCATAGAATTACGGTATATAGCCAATTCACAAGAACTTTCCCTGCAAGACTTATAAATTTTTACATTTCAAAAATTATTTCCCTTGCAATTTTTTCATCTATTTTTGCAGCATATACACCTTTTTCAAATTCTACAACATCACCTATACCTTTTTGAATAACAAAACGAAGCTGACCGTTCTTAACCTTTTTATCTGTGTAAAGCTTCTTTACCAATTCTTCCCTATCAATATAATCAGGAATTGCAGTCGGCAAGCAAGCCTTACTCAGAAGTGATATAACGCTGTCGCACTGTGTTTCATTTATAAAACCTAACTTTAAAGCCAATTTAGCTTCAGCAACAAGTCCTATGGATAATGCCTCACCGTGAAGAAGTCTATATTCGCTTACTGTTTCAATAGCACGACCAACAGTATGACCGAGGTTAAGTATTTCACGCAAGCCGCTTTCACGCTCATCTTTCATTACAACTTCATATTTAATTCTGCAATTTTCATTGGCTATATGCTCGCAAGCAGTTCGCTCAATATTCATTATCTCACTCATATGAATATTCAAATAATCAAACAAATCCTTACTTGCAATACAAGCGTGTTTTATTGTTTCGGCAAGACCGCTTGATACTTGTCTTAGTGGCAAGGTTTTCCAAGCTGCAATGTCAAGATAAACTTTTTCAGGCTGATTGAATAATCCAATTAAATTTGTAGCTAAAGGCGTATCAACAGCTGTTTTTCCGCCAACAGAAGCATCGGCAGCAGCCAAAAGTGTTGTTGCATAATTAATGAACGGAACACCTCTGCCATATGTACCTGCAACAAATCCTGCTAAATCCGTTACAACACCACCGCCAACTGCAATGATACAGCAATCTCTGCGATAACCTTTTTCCAACATTGCATCTTCTATAAGCTCTTTTGTTTTCCTTGTTTTATTGGTTTCGCCTGCTTCAAATACAAATAAGTCAGCACTATATCCGGCACATTTTAAACTATTCAGAATATTAACAGCATATAAATCTTTCACATTGCTGTCTGTAACAACTGCAAATTTAGTAATTTCTCCTACTAAACCATTTTTTATATCTGTTATAAGTTTTTCCTGCAAGTCAAATCCTATTTCTATTTCGTAACTATCATCGACAACTTTTTTCAGTTCAACATTAAAAGTACTCATATATAACCTCGAATATACTTAAGGGCATCTCTAAAACCCGTTTGATTATGAATTCTTATCAACTGTATGGAACTTTTTAAGGTTGCCGATTTTCTCATTACGCTCGTCAAGAATTCTCTCAACATCTGTCCATTCAAGTCCCTGATTTACGCAAAGCACCATAATGTGGTATAAAAGGTCGTTGATTTCGTTCATAAGCTCGTCATTGTCATTATTCTTAGCGGCAATAACAGTTTCAGTAGCTTCCTCGCCGATTTTCTTGCAGATTTTATCCACGCCCTTATCGAAAAGGTAGCAGGTATAAGAATTTTCAGCAGCATTTCCGCTGTCATACTGCTTTTTTCTCTCCTTGATTACTTCAAAAATTTCGTGATATACGTTCATTTTTTATTCCTCCGTGTTATATAATTCATTAAAGAAACAGCTGTAGCTTCCTGTATGACAGGCAACTCCCGTCTGCTCCACATTTACCAGCAGGGTATCATTATCGCAGTCACCGTAAATTGACACGACTTTCTGCAAATGTCCCGACGTAGCACCTTTATTCCAGTACTCCTGACGGGAACGGCTCCAGAACCATGTGTAACCCGTTTCAAGAGTTTTTTTCAGGCTTTCCTTGTTCATATACGCAAGCATAAGAACCGTTTTTGTGTTGACCTCATAACAAATTGCAGGGATTAACTCCCCTTTTTCAAAGAATTTGTCAAGGTCGTTTAAATCAATTTTAATCATTTTACACTCCTATTCCTTAGGTATGCCCTTTTCGTCGAATTTATTTTGAAGTTCCTTTGATACTGAATTGCACGAATAAACAACATTAGCAATAAGAACAACAGAATACACAAGTGATAAAGCTCTTGCAACATTATCTCCTTTAAAATAGTACATAAGAAATATTGCAGGAATACCAAGCAGAAGATAAACAATTCCTATAATAATCCATTGTTTACCGCAAGCCGTATTTGCATAGTTCCATGCTTCAAAGCTTGATTTTGCTGATTCAGTACGAAATCCGTACTTCATTTCCTTATCATTTGACGAATATTTTTTCATAACACATCCGCCCAACAATACAGCAAATGAGATGACAATATTTATAACAAATATTATTTCCATATCTTACCTCACAATTACTCCACGTTCTCTGCAATAATCCTTAACCTCGCCCACAGTAAGCTCCCTGAAATGGAACAGCGAAGCCGCAAGAGCCGCAGTTGCTCCTGTTTTTTCGAAAACTTCATAGAAATCATTGATTTTTCCTGCACCGCCGCTGGCAATTACAGGAATTGAGCAGTTGTCGCATACGGCTTTCAGCATTTCAATGTCAAAGCCCTCTTTTGTGCCGTCAGCGTCAATGGAGTTCAGGCATATTTCACCTGCACCAAGCTTTTCAATTGTATGCACCCAGTCGATAAGGTCAATTCCCATATCAACTCGTCCGCCGTTGATGTACACCGTCCACTTGTGGTCGGCTATTTTTTTAGCGTCAATTCCAACGCATATACATTGACTGCCGAAAATATCTGCTCCGTCCTTGATAAGCTGCGGATTTTTTACAGCCTGGGAATTTACAGAAACCTTGTCCGCACCTGCACGGAGAGTTTCACGTATATCGTCAACTGTCTTTATTCCGCCGCCAACTGTCAGAGGTACGAATACTTTTTTTGCAGTTTCACGCACAACATCAAGGAACACTCCACGTCCCTCAAATGACGCTGTTATATCATAGAATACAATTTCATCTGCACCCTGCTTGTTGTACTCTGCCGCACATTCAACAGGGTCGCCAACATCACGTATTCCCTCAAAATTTACTCCCTTTACTACCTTGCCGTTTCGAACGTCAAGACAGGGAATTATTCTTTTTGCAAGCATTTTTCTGCCTCCTCAATATCTTTTATAAACCGCCATTTTAATTTTTCGGCGATAATTAATGTATCACTTTTATTATGTAAATCAATATATATTTTTTCCAGAGAAGTATAACTGCCGTCGGTCCATACTATAAGCCTGTCATCACGTGTCTTTCCCATTAAATCAGTACGGAAAAATATATTGCAGCCATGTATTTCATTTGAGTAATTTTCAGTAAATCCTGAAATGACGCAAAATCTTACACCAATGAAAAAAAGCTCTATTCTGCCTGTCCATGGATTGTCAATAATAACCGAAGCAGTATGTTGGTCTTTTTCAGTCCAAACACTAATTCCCTGCTCATCTTCGGAGCATCCACTGTTATAATTAACAGATACTATCACTGAATCATGTAGACTTCCAAGTTTTTCAATATCATCCTCGGTATTTATCTCATTCCATATTTGCATATCTGATAGCCTCATTTAAATTCATCGCCGTTTCGCACGTCAAGACAGGGAATTATTCTTTTTGCAAGCATTTTTCTGCCTCCTCACTATTATCTAAGTATCTCCATTTCATTTCATATGCAAATATAGCTGAACAGTTCATACATCCAAGCTCTATGGCATCACTATGATAATTAGGAGTAATATTCCTATCAGACCAAACAATAATTTTATATTGTCTTGATTTTCCTTGCATATCAGTATGTATTTTTAAATAACAACTATCAATCGTATCATTAATAGTATTCTGTCTTATTTCACCAAATCTGAAATTTAAAATATGTGAAAATAACATTTCTATTTTATTATGATTATTTTCAAGTATAACCGATAATGAACTCACCTCATCATTTTCATAATCATACATCTTGTAGTTCATAGAAGATATATGATAACTAAATAAGGCACGGGTTTTATCAATAAAGCCTTCAACATCACTATCAGTTTTTATCTCATTCCATATTTGCATATCTGATAGCCTCATTTAAATTCAGCGTACCCTTATAAATGGACTTACCGCAGATTGTGCCGTAAAGTCCCATTTCCTTGCAGGCTATAATATCCGCCATTGTGTGAACTCCGCCGCTTGCCACGATGTTAGCACGTCCCTCTGTAGCGTCAGCGAGAGCCTTTAACTGCTCCACATTTACACCGCTGAGTGTGCCGTCTTTTGAAATATCTGTAAAGATGAAATACTTTACACCAACTTCAATCATCTTGTTTGCAAGGTCGATATAGTTCACGTCGGAGCTTTCAAGCCACCCCTCTGTTGCAACCATACCATTCATTGCGTCAATCCCAACAACGATTTTTTCGCTGCCGAATTTCTCAACGGCATCGCTTACAAGCTTAGGATTTTTCAAAGCTACAGAGCCGAGAATTACCCTTGTTATGCCCATTTTGAGATATTCGTCAATTGTTTCAAGTGAGCGGATACCGCCGCCCAGCTCTACTTTTAAATTAGTCTTTTCTGCAACATCTGTGTAAATCTTTGTGTTTACAGGTCTGCCCTCTTTCGCACCGTCAAGGTCAACCATGTGAATCCATTCGCTGCCTGCCGCCTCAAAGCCTTTTGCAGTTTCAAGGTAATCACTTGCTACCTTTTCAACTGTGGAAAAATCGCCCTTGAATAAGCGTACACAGTTGCCGTCTTTTATATCAATTGCAGGTAAAATAATCATTCTATACCTCCTGTATCACTTGTTACGATATATCGTTTTGTCCTTGACCTGTTCATCAAGCTTAATATCTATTTTGCCTTTAGCGTGCTTAGCTTTGACAGTTACTTCATATCTGCCTTTTTCATCTGCTGTAAAAGCTGTATCAACGCTTTCTATATTGCTTATTCTCTCGCACACTTCCGAATCCTTCAGACCAAATGTGATTTCTGCCTTTCCTTTGTCTATATGTGCATCAACATAGAGCTTTTCGCCCTGTTCAAGCTGAACTTCAAATGCATCATCTCCATTAAACAAATCAAAATCCGCATAATAACCTTCATTGCCTAAAGACTTTTCGCCATTGTAATTATAGGCATTGTCCCAAAAAAGAAAGCCTCCTACTCCAATAACTGCAACTATTGCTGAGATAATTGTAATTTTCTTTTTCATTTATTTACTGTTTCCTTTCGTTATATGAGGGTTCTTCTAAAAACTCCCTTATGGTAAAATAATCTAATATTTTTCCGTTTGTTGATGTAAATCCCTTGCTCCTGTAGTGTTTTCATAACTTATTGAGGGAAACCCTTTTGAAAAAGGTTCCTCCCTCAAACTCCCTCCCTAAAACTTTTATCTTAATTTTCTACATAGGGATTAATCCCTATGTAGAAAATTTAAAACTGAAAGTCTTTGGAAAGGGGTCTGGGGAATAACCTTTCCTCAGAAAGGTTTTCCCCAGTAGGTCACGAAGTTACTGCAAGAGAAAGGATTTATATTAATGAACTGAAATTTTTAAGGATTTTTAATCCTGTATCTCCGCTCTTTTCGGGGTGGAACTGCGCTCCGTAGACAAATTTTCCGTCAAAAACAAGAGCAGGAACACGTCCGCCGTATTCGCTGTATGCGGCTATATTTTCATCTGCACACTCTGCCTTATAGGAGTGAACGAAATACACATATTCATCGTCCCCGATATTTTCAAGGAGTTTGCAATCGTTAAGCTTTTCAAGCTTATTCCAGCCCATATGCGGAATAATGAGGTCGGGTTCGTCCATATAGCGAACGCTGCCCTTTATAAGTCCAAGACCGTCACATTCCTCAAATTCATAGCCTTTTTCAAAAAGCATCTGCATACCAAGACAAATTCCCAAAAGAGGCTTTTTTGCGGCTTCTTCCTTGATAGTGTCAATAAGTCCGCTTTTTTCAAGCATAGCCATAGCAGCAGGAAATGCACCAACTCCGGGGAGAATAACAGCGTCAGCCGCCTTTATTTCGTCCTTGTCAGATGTAAGCTTGCAGTCAAGTCCCAGATAGTCAAGGGCATTTTTTACGCTGAAAATATTACCAGCACCATAATCAACAATAGCAATCATTTACAGTACCCCCTTTGTGGAAAGTGTAGTTCCGTCGGCATTATAAGCCACAGCTGCCTTTAAAGCGTGGGCAACAGCTTTATAAACAGCCTCTGCCTTGTGGTGGTCATTTGTGCCGTACATAAGATTTATGTGCATTGTAATTCCTGCATTGAAAGCAAATGCACGGAAAAATTCCTCAGTCATACAAAGGTCATAACCGCCGCAGGACTGATTTGTAAAATCGCAGTTGAACACGAGAAATGGTCTGTTGCTAAGGTCAAGACTGCACATTGCAAGAGCCTCGTCCATAGGGATATATGCCGTACCATAGCGGACAATTCCCGATTTACCGCCTAATGCAATATAAAGTGCCTGACCGAGAGCAATTCCCGTATCTTCAATTGTGTGGTGGCAGTCCACCTCCAAATCGCCCTTGACCTTGATAGTCATACTTATTCCGCTGTGCTTTGAAAGGGCGGTGAGCATATGGTCGAAAAATCCCACACCTGTATCAATGTCGGAATTTCCCTTTCCGTCAAGCTCTGTGACAATATAAATATCGGTTTCACGGGTTTTTCTCGTGATTTCACCTCGTCTGATATTATCCATTTATGATTTCCTCCAATGCATTGAATAATCTGTCCATTTCCTCATCTGTGCCTATGGATATGCGGAGATAATCACAAATTATGGGCTTATTCCAGTAACGGACAAAAATATTGCGTTTTTTCAGTTCCTCAAATATAACCTTTGCGGATACTTTCTGAGGACTTGCAAAAATAAAGTTTGTCTTTGAATCGGGGAATACAAATCCCAAATCTGCAAGGCGAGCCTTTGAACGCTCTCTTGTGGCAATAATTCTGTCAACGGTTTCACGGAAATATTCCTCGTCAGCCATTGATGCCGCACCGCAAAGCTGTGTAATTGGATTCATTGTATATGAATTTATGGAGAATTTCACATCGTTCATATACTTTATAAGCTTTTCGCTTCCAATTGCAAAACCGATACGCATACCAGCCATTGAACGTGATTTTGAATAAGTCTGCACCACAAGAAGATTTTCGTATTTCTCCACAAGGGGCAGACAGCTTTCACCGCCGAAATCCACATAAGCTTCGTCAATGATAACTACGCTGTCGGGATTGTTTTTAACGATATATTCAATGTTTTCAATTGTTTCCATAACTCCTGTGGGAGCGTTTGGATTGGCGATAACTATACCGCCGTTTTCTGTGATGTAATCCTCTCTGTTAATTGTGAAATCGCTGTTGAGAGGAATCTGCTTGTAAGGGATACGGTAAACATCCGCCCATACATCGTAAAAAGAATATGTTATATTTGGGAAAATCACAGGCTTTTCAGAGCCGAAAAATGTCATAAAGGCAATGGCTAAAACATCGTCAGAGCCTACTCCTGCAAATACCTGTGAGGACTTTACATTGTATCTCTTTGCAATTGCGTCAACCAGTACCGATGAATCGGGGTCGGGGTAAAGACGCATTCTGCCGTATTCAAAATCCTCCAGTATCGCCCTTACAGAGGGTGACGGAGGGTATGGATTTTCGTTTGTGTTGAGCTTTACAACGTCCGTTACCTGTGGCTGTTCGCCCGGGGTATATGGTACAACCCTGCGGACATAGCTCTCCCAATTGTTACTCATAATATATCACTCCAAATTATCCTAACTGAGCAAATTCTATCATATTTTTTTCGCTGTCGATTATTACAGCTGAACTGTGAGGGTGATTCCAGTTATGTACTGCTGAGATGACATAAACTGTTGCCGATGTGCTTTCAGACCAGAAATCAGTATCCCTGTAAACCAAAAGAGATTTATCATCTTTTATTCCTATATCTGCTTTGGGACTGACTTGTTCAACATCAATGCTTCCATCTTGAAACACGCTTAGGGGATATGTATATATAGCCTTTGCTGAATATTCTTCCTCATAAGCTTTTATTACATCATGTGAAGCCTTGAAACGCACGCTGGAATGACCTGTTCCCTGCATTATTGAGGGTAGATACTCCATGGAATAATCACTTATATCATCAGGCAATTTTTCGGGAGCAACTTTGAATTCATAGTTGTTGCGAAAAATAACATATAATTTCTGGAAATTATATTTCCACGGTGTATCTGAACTAAAACCCAAGAAAAAAATGCTCTGAAAGAATAATATCGTCACAAATATTACTGTTAAAATAATATTGACAGCAACATGGATTTTTTCTGCACATTTCAGCAACATTATCAGATTAAAAACAAACCATATTCCGCTTATAATCATGCGTATTAGTCCGTGGTCTGTAATTATAAACAGCAGAAGAAATAATAAGGACAATAAAGCAGATATAATCAATGAAACTATAATAAATGCCTTGTTCAGCTTTGGAGATTTTATCTGCTTTATATCCGTTGTCATTATATTTTGACTCATTCAAATCTTACCTTAATAGCGTTTGCGTGAGCTGTAAGTCCCTCTTTTTCTGCAATAAGAACAATATCATCGTGTGCCTCTGCAAGTGCCTCTCTTGTGTAGTATGTGTAGCTGATACGCTTTGTAAAGCTTGCAACTCCGAGAGGTGAGAAGAAACGTGCTGTTCCGCTTGTAGGAAGTACGTGGTTAGGGCCTGCATAGTAGTCGCCAAGAGGCTCTGACGCATAATTTCCAAGGAAGATTGAACCTGCATTGTCAAGACTTCCAAGAAGTTCCATTGGATTTTCCATAAGCACTTCAAGGTGTTCGGGAGCAATTTCATTTGCCAGTTCTACGCACTTTTCACGGCTGTCAGCAATGATAATTGCACCGTAATCTTCAAGAGATTTCTCGATAATTTCCTTACGTGAAAGATATTCTTTCTGACGGTTGATTTCAGCAATTGTTTCATCTGCAAGCTTTTCGCTTGTTGTTACCATAATTGAAGATGCAAGAACATCGTGTTCAGCCTGTGACATAAGGTCAGCCGCTGCAAATTTCGGGTCAGCTGTTTCATCGGCAATTACAAGAATTTCACTTGGACCTGCAATCATATCAATATCAACAACGCCGTAAAGAAGTTTCTTAGCTGTTGCAACGTAGATATTTCCGGGGCCTACGATTTTATCGCACTTTGGAATTTCCTCTGTACCGTATGCAAGAGCCGCAATTGCCTGTGCTCCGCCTGACATAAATACTCTGTCAACTCCGCAGATAGCAGCTGCCACAAGTATATCCTTGTTAGGTGTACCGTCCTTTAAGGGAGGTGTAACCATTACAATTTCCTGTACTCCTGCAATTTTTGCGGGAATTGCATTCATAAGAACACTGGAGGGATATGCAGCTGTGCCGCCGGGAACATAAAGACCAACACGGGACAGTCCACGTACTCTCTGACCGAGAATTACGCCGTTTTCCTTTGGATTAATAAATCCCTGCTCTTTCTGGCGGTTGTGGAAATCAGCAATATTTTCCTGTGCATTGAGAAGTGCTGTTACAAATTCGGGGTCAGCCTCTGTGAGAGCGTCATTTATAACCTCACGGGGAACTTCATAATACTGTGGAAGATTTCCGTCAAATTTAAGAGTGTAATTCTTTACAGCTGTATCGCCGTTTTCACGGACATCATCAATAATTGCGGAAACTGTTTCAGTTACCTTTTTATTTGTTTCACCTGCACGCTTGTTAAGCTCTGCAAGAAATGCCTTTTCATCTGTGCCGTTTGCGTAAATCTTCTTCATTTATAAATTCTCCTCAATAAGTTTGATAAGTCTTTCAATTTCAGCCTGACGCATTTTCAGACTAACTGTATTTACAATAAGTCTTGCGGAAATAGGTGCAACGTCCTCGATTACTTCAAGTCCGTTTTCCTTTAAAGTTGTGCCTGTTTCCACAATATCAACGATACCGTCAGCAAGGTTGAGAATTGGTGCAAGTTCAACTGAACCCTCAATCTTGATAATATCTGTATCCATTCCCTTTTTCTCAAAGAAGCTTCTTGCCACATTGGGATATTTTGTAGCAATTGTCTTTACACCGTAACCGCTGTAAAAATCAAATCCCTTTTTAGTTGCAAGGGCAAATTTACATCTGCCGAAACCAAGGTCAACAAGTTCAAAGAACTTGCCTTTCATCTCCATAATTGTATCCTTGCCTACAACGCCCATATCACATACGCCGTGTTCAACATATGTAATAACATCATTTGCCTTTGCAAGTACAACTTCAAGATTTGCGTCGGGAACAGGAAGTATAAGCTTTCTGCCCTTTTCACGTACTGCTGTACAGTCAAATCCAAGCTTTTCAAGAAGTCCAACTGTATCTTTTTCAAGTCTGCCCTTTGTAAGTGCTATTCTTATAGGTTTGCTCATATCTCGTCCTCCATGCTGTCGCAGTCAACTACAACAACCTTGCAAATTTTCTTTTCCTTAGCGTACTCACGTACTGATTCAATATCGGTAAACAGTGCATTTTCTACGATAAAGCCCTGTTCACGGAGTTCTCTTGCCTGCTTGATAGCAGCAGCCTCAAAGCCTTCCTCAGCAAATACAATAACATCGGGAGCAGGCTCAGAGGGAAGAATTCCGTTTTTCTCAATTACCTTTGAAATGGCATTTACATTTACAGCAAAGCCGATAGCAGGAATGTCATAGCCGAAATCAGAAATAAGCTTATCGTATCTTCCGCCTGTAACAACCTCGTCACCGTGACCTTTAAGGTATCCCTTAATAATGAGGCCTGTGTAGTAGTCGGTTTTGTTTACAAGTCCAAGGTCAACTGTAATATTGCCCTCATTGCCGTAAACCTCAGCAATGTCGCAGTAAATTTCACGGAGTTCATCAAGTATACGCTTTACATTTTCATCGGGAATAAGTTCCTCAGCCTTTTCAAATACCTCAACTCCGCCGAAAAGTGTGGGGAGTTTCTTCAAAGCAGCTGTAATGCTGTTGTTTCCGAATGTATCAAGGAAATCGTTGAGTGCAGGGAAATTCTTATTCTGAATAAGCTTTCTGATGTAATTCTTATCCTTTTCATCAGCTTCAAGGCGGTCAACAAGGCACTTGAATACGCCGATATGACCAAGTTCAAGTGAAAATTCCAGACCGAATGCGTTAAGCGCATCAACAGCGGCGGAAATTACTTCAAGGTCAGCCATTTTCATTTCAGAACCGATAAGCTCAATACCTGCCTGAACAGTTTCGTCGCTTCTGCCCTTTAACAGGGATTCGTTGCGGTAAATTGTCTGATTGTAGCAAAGCTTCAATGGCAATTCAGCGTCACGAAGTCTTGTAGCCACAACTCTTGCAATAGGCATTGTGGATTCGGGACGCATTACAATAAGTCTGCCCTTGCTGTCAGTCAGCTTATAGAGGTTTTCCTGTGGAAAATAGCGGGATTTCATATTGAATACATCGAAAAATTCAAGTCCGGGGGTAATAATTTCGCTGTAACCTCTGCTCTTGAAAAGCTTTAACAATGTATCTTCAATCTTTCTTCTGACAACGCTCTCACCGAAAAGCAGATCTTTAGTGCCTTCGGGAGTTATAAGATCATAGTTTTTCATAAAAAACTCCTTTTTCATCAAATTCACTTTAGTGTGCTACTATGATAATATGATACCATAATATATTAATAAAGTCAAGCTAAAAGAAACTCATTTGTGTAGATTCGGGTAAATCACCAAAAGCTCCTATACTTTTCAACATATCAATTGTGGTCTTTGACACACCACTCATCTGCTGAAATTCCTCAATTGAAATAAATCCCCCTGCCTGTGCTGCTTCATAAAGTCCACGTGCGGCATTTTCGCCCACTCCCGACATTGCGGCAAAGGGAATACGCAGTTTTCCGTCCTCTATGAGATAGTCAACAGCGTGGGATTTGAAAAGATTTATAGGCAGGAATTCATATCCTCTTGACATCATCTCATTTGTAATCAACAGAATATCGTATAAGTCGCTTTCCTTTTTGGAACGGTCATTTCCCAGTTCCTTCAACTGCACGATTTTACCACGTACAGCGTCAATTCCCTTGACCGCAAGCTCTGCGTCAAAGTCCTCTCCACGTACCGAGAAATAGGTGGAATAGTACTCCAATGGCTTATAAAGCTTGAACCAGCCCAGCTTCATTGCAGCTATAACGTATGCGGCAGCATGAGCCTTAGGGAACATATACTTGATTTTCAGACAGCTTTCAATGTACCATTCGGGGACATTGTGACTTTTCAGCATTTCTATAATTTCAGGGGTAAACTGCTTTGAAGCCTTACCCTTTCGAGTCCACTCCATAATCTGGAAAGCCATTTTCGGCTCAACGTCCTTATAAAGCAGATATGTCATAATACTGTCACGGGTTCCGATAACCTCAGAAATTGTACAAGTACCGTTTTCAATCAAATCCTTTGCATTTCCAAGCCATACGTCCGTACCGTGAGAAAGTCCCGAAATCTGCAAAAAGTCGCTGAAACGTGAGGGTTTTGCATCAAGGAGCATACCGATTGTGAAATTCGTTCCCATTTCAGGTATGCCAAGACTTCCCGTTTTACAGTAGATTTCCTCCTCTGTAACTCCGAGAACGGAGCAGTCGGTACACATCTGTATAACCTTTTCGTCATATGCAGGGATATTCTTTATTTCAAGTCCCGTCAAATCCTCTAAATGCTTGTACAAAGTCGGTACAACGTGACCGAGTTCGTCAAGCTTTAAAATTGTATCGTGGAGGGAATTGAAGTCGAAGTGAGTTGTAATAACCTCAGAATCCGCAGAATCCGCAGGGTGCTGAACAGGTGTGAAATCGTACACCTCATAATCCGAGGGTACAACAACCATTCCGCCGGGGTGCTGACCTGTGGTACGCTTAATTCCTGTACAGCCGATAGAAAGTCGGGTAAGCTCCGAGTTATTGAGGTTTATGCCGTTTTCCTCGCAATATTTTTTAACATAGCCGAATGCGGTTTTATCTGCAACAGCTGAAATTGTTCCCGCCTTGAACACGTTTGATTTACCGAAAAGCTTTTCCGTGTATCTGTGGGCATAGAACTGATATTCGCCCGAAAAGTTAAGGTCAATATCAGGAGCCTTATCGCCGTCAAATCCAAGGAATGTTTCAAAGGGAATATCGTGTCCCTCTCGGAGCATTTCAGTTCCGCATTTCGGGCATTTTTTCGCAGGCAGGTCAAATCCCGAACCGCATTTACCGTCAAGGATAAATTCGCTGAATTTACACTCTGCATTGGGGCAGATGTAATGGGGCGGCAATGGGTTAACCTCGGAAATTCCAGCCATAGAGGCAACGAATGACGAACCTACAGAGCCTCGTGAACCTACGAGATAGCCGTTTTCAACAGAGTTCCACACAAGTTTCTGAGCAATGATATAAAGCACCGAGAAACCGTGCTTTATAATTGAGGAAAGCTCTCTGTCAAGCCGCTTTTCAACAAGTTCGGGCAAGGGATTGCCGTAAATTTCATATGCCTTTTCGTGAGTAATACGTACAAGGTCTTCCTCCGCACCGTCAATGGTAGGGGTAAAAGTTCCCTTTGGAATCGGGCGGACAACTTCAACCATATCCGCAATGGCATTTGTGTTTGTGATTACAACCTCTTTCGCCTTATCCTCGCCAAGATACGCAAACTCTTTCATCATTTCCTCTGTTGTGCGGAAATAGAGCATTGCCTGATTTTCAGCATCCTTAAAGCCCATGCTTGCAAGGATAATTTTACGGTAAATTGCGTCCTTGCGGTCAATGAAATGGACATCGCAGGTAGCACATACGGGGATATTCAGCTTTTCGCCCAAGTCGATTATATAGCGGTTGAAATCACGCAAATCCTCCTCGTTTGAGGCAACTCCCTCTCGCACCATAAACTCGTTATTGCACAGGGGTTGGATTTCAAGATAATCATAAAATCTTGCCAGTTCCTCGATTTTCTCCTGGGGCTTTTTTTCAAGCATAGCCTGAAAAAGTTCTCCTGCTTCACAGGCACTTCCGAAAATAAGTCCCTCACGATGTTCCATAAGTACTGATTTCGGAATAAGCGGCTTTTTGTAGAAATATTCGAGGTTGCTTATGGAAACAAGGCGGTAGAGGTTTTTCAAGCCTGCCTGATTTCGCACAAGAATAATCTGGTGATATGATTTCAGCTTTTTAACGTCAATTTCGCTGACAATTTCATTAATCTGCCCTAAATTTGTAAATCCTTTTTTGGTTTTAAGGCGATTTATGAGTTCAATATAAATTTTTGACAGAATAAGCGCATCTTCATCGGCACGATGATGCTCAAAGCTGCCAAGCTTCAAAGCCTTTGCCACGTTATTAAGCCTGTGTCGTCCCAGTTCGGGCAGCATAGCCTGACAGAAAATCAGCGTATCAAGCCAGTTATATTCAAAGTTAATATTGTGCCTTTGCAAAACTTCGTTTATCATCGTAATATCGAAGTTTGCATTATGGGCAACAAGTATGGGATTGTCACCGCAGAATTCCATAAATTTCCGTACTGCCTCATCCTCTGTGGGAGCATTGGCAACGGTTTCATCGGTAATTCCTGTCAGTTCAGTTATATTTTCGGGAATGTGCATACCCGGATTTACATAGGTTTCAAAGGTATCCACATTCTGCAAATTCTTCACCTTAACAGCGGCAATGCTTGTCAATCTGTCATTTTTAAAACTCAATCCCGTTGTTTCAACGTCAAAAATAATTATTTCATCGTTGAAATCACGATTATCGGGCTTTTTCAGAATAAGCTGACGGTCAATGTCATTTACTACATATGCCTCCATACCGTAAATGACCTTGAAATTCTTGGGCATATTATACATACAGTCGGGGAATGCCTGTACACAGCCGTGGTCGGTAATCGCCATAGCCTGATGTCCCCATTCCGCAGCCCTTGAAATAAGCTTAACAGGGTCGGTTACAGCGTCCATTGCCGACATATTGCTGTGGCAATGAAGTTCAACACGCTTTTCGGGGTAGTTATCCATTTCGGGAATTCTCTTGACCTTTATAATGGAATTTGCAAGAATACATATATCCCTTGCGTATTCGTCGTAGTCGATTTTTCCCGATACAAGGAGAGTTACTCCCGATTTTATACCGCCGAGAGTATCAAGATACTCTTTTTCCTCCGCTTTGATAAAGCATTTTATAAGCAATGAACCGCTGTAATCGGTAATGCTGAATGTTGCAACATTTTTGCCGTTTCGCAGTTCCTTGATTTCCTTTGCAAATACATCTCCGACTACCGTAACCTTTGTGCCGAGATTTAGTACAGCCTCGCCAATAGGTCGTGGAGTTTCACGTATTGCCTTTCCGTACAGAATTGATGCGGATTCACGGTCAAAAACAAGGTCGGCAATTGTATTGTCTATACATTGACTGGGAACAGCAGCCGCAGCAGCTTCGGAATGAAGTTCCTCCGCCGTTTTTTCTGGAATAAGCTGGTCGCTGTAATCGGGCAGTTCAGCCGCCGCCTTTTCAATTATTTCATCGTATTCAACAGCTGAAACTGCATTTTCGCCCTCAAGATTTACGTTCATACTCAACCCGAACTGGTTGTATATCAGCTGGGAAAGTTCACGTTTGAAGCCGCATTTTGCAAGTATATCATTTCCGCCGTGTTTCAGAGAAATGTTGATATCACTTCCGTTTACAGCTATATCCGCATCATTTAAAAAGCCATTTACCACCGATACCTGTCGTTTCAGCCGTTCTATCAAATCGGGCATACATGACAGTTCAAAAAGTTCCTTTGGATAGCGTGGGTTAAGGCTTGCGGATTCAAGTTCCATAGCCTTTGTAACAGCTGCGTTAAATGCCGATATATCGGAATAAGGTACTATACTTCCATATTCCGCAAAGAAGCTGAAATTTTTCAAATCCTCGGAATATGTCAGCTTGTAAATCCGCCCCGCCCGAACACTATCGGGAATATCGGGACAGAATTCCTTTAAAAATTCAGATAGATTTATATCCATTAAAGTTTTTCAACCTCCGCAAGAAGTTCGGAAACGATTTCCTCCTCCTTGATTTTACGCTGTGTACCGTCTTTCTTGAAGATTACAGCACAGCCGTCACCGCCTGCAATTCCGATGTCGGCTTCACGAGCCTCACCGGGGCCGTTTACTACACAGCCCATAACGGCTACTGTAATATCCTTTTCGGAATCCGCCAGTGCCGCCTCAACCTTTTTAGCTGTGCCGATAAGGTCAATTCTTGTTCTGCCGCAAGTAGGACAGCTTACAATTGTAACGCCCTTTCTCTTGCCGATACATTTGAGAATATCCTTTGCCGCTGCAATTTCCTTTACAGGTTCATCTGTAAGGGATACACGGATTGTTTCGCCAATTCCGTCACAGAGAAGTGAACCGATACCGATTGCGGATTTTATAAGTCCCATACGCTCTGTGCCGGCTTCGGTAACTCCCAGATGAAGGGGATAATTGCACTTCTCGGCAGCTAAGCGGTATGACGCAAGCATACGGTTTACATCAGAGGATTTTATGGAGATTACAATATCATCAAAGTCAAAACGCTCTAAAAGTGCGGCATGATTTAACGCACTTTCCACAAGTGCTTCGGGAGTTGGTGAGCCGTATTTCGCCAAAAGCTCCTTTTCAAGGGAGCCTGAATTTACACCGATACGGATTGGCAGATTTCTTGCTCTGCAAGCGTCAACAACTGCCTTTACTCTGTCAAGTCCGCCGATATTCCCTGGATTTATGCGGATTTTATCAACGCCTGCCGCTGCTGCCTCAATTGCAAGGCGATAGTCAAAATGAATATCAGCTACAAGGGGAATATTCACCGCATTTTTTATGGCAGGAATAAGCTTTACCGCCTCCATATCGGGAATTGCGGCACGTACTATTTCACAGCCTGCCTTTTCAAGTTCAACAGCCTGTTTTACGCTGCCCTCAATATCGTCTGAACGGACATTGAGCATTGACTGTATGTAGATATGATTTCCGTCAAGAACACAGTTCCCGACTTTTACAGCTTTGACATTTCTCATAAAATCTACTCCTTTTTTCAGATATGCCGCACAAAGCATTGCTCTGTACGGCATACAATAGCTCTTTATTTTTCAAATAAACGCATAATATCGTTGAATGTGGCAAATCCCATTATACCAAACAGGAGAGCCATTCCTGCAAGGTGTACATATCCCTCATGTTCAGGCTTAATTGGCTTTCTTCTGATAAGCTCAATAAAGCAGAAAATAAGTCGTCCGCCGTCAAGTCCCGGTACAGGAAGAAGATTGAATATGCCGATATTTATTGTTATAAGTGACAGCATATACAGCAGATTGAAGATTGCGTCCTCTGTGGATTCCGCCTGTTCTGTTGTTTCGCTTATAGTTGTCACAACTCCCACAGGGCCTGAAACTTCACTTTTGCTGACTTTTCCGGTGATAAGATATTTCAGCGAAAGTCCCACAACATGGCTCATAGAAGCAAATGTCTGTCCCGAATATTTTATTACAGATGCGGGAGTTTTTTCAAGATAAACAAGACCGAAATCCATTTTGTTTCCGCTTTTTGTATCTGTGAATTTTACATTGTCAAGCTCGATTTTTTCACCGTTACGCTTAACCACAAGGTCATGCTCCAGATTGTTCGGGTCAAGCATAAGCATAAAATTCAAATCAAGGACGCTGTAAATCTTTGTGTTGTCAACTTCAACAACTATATCATCGTGGCGGAGTCCCGAATGATAGCTCTCGGCATAATATGTCTTTGAACCGTCCTCATTCTGAACTCCCGAAAAGCCTAAAATCTGCGTTGTGGGAATGTCGCTCATCATGCAAACCATTATCACAATGGAAATCATACCGAGAACGAAATTCATTGCAGCACCTGCCACAAGAACAATTATTCTTTTCCACACCTTTGCATTGCGGAAACTTCTGGGGTCATCTCCCGAAGTATCCTCCCCCTCCATGGCACAATATCCGCCAACGGGGAGAAGCCGCAGGGAATACAATGTTTCCCCTTTCTGCTTCTGCAAAAGCTTTGGTCCCATTCCGACAGAAAACTCCAGCACCTTAATTCCGCTGAGTTTTGCACATATAAAATGACCGAATTCGTGAACTGTTACTATCAGTCCGAATATCAATAATGCTATTACAATACCCATAATTATCCTTTCAACCTACCCATTAACCGATAATATTTCTGACATATTCTCTTGCCGATTTATCCGCAGCTATTACATCTTCATAGCTGTTTATCTCGGTATATGGGAATTTTTCAAGCACAGAGGAAACAATTTCGCCTATCTGCACAAACTGAATTTCATCGTTGAGGAATGCTTTTACAGCCTCCTCGTTGGCTGAATTCACAAGGCAGGGGTATGCTCCACCTCTTGAAATAGCTTCAATTGCGGCACTAAGGCACTTGAATGTCTTATAGTCAGGCTCTGCAAATGTAAGCGTTCCGTAATCCGTAAGGGAAAGCTGTTTTGTGGGACATTCCACTCTTTCGGGATAAAGGAGAGAATACTGAATGGGAATTTTCATATCGGGTACGCCAAGCTGTGCAATTACCGCATAGTCGTTGTACTCCACCGCAGAATGGATAACGCTCTGACGATGAACAACAATGTCAATCTGCTCGGGTTCAAGGTCGAAAAGCCATTTTGCCTCGATAAATTCAAGTCCCTTATTCATAAGAGTTGCGGAATCAATAGTAATCTTGTTTCCCATATCCCAGTTGGGATGCTTCAAAGCATCAGCCTTTGTGACATTTTTCAGCTGTTCATAGCTGTAGCCGTAGAAAGGTCCTCCCGATGCTGTAAGAATAATCTTGTTCACCTGCTTTGGGTTATTACCCTGCAAACATTGGAATATAGCCGAATGTTCGCTGTCAACGGGATAAATCTTAACTCCCTTTTCCTTTGCAAGAGATGTTACAAGAGTACCGCCTGCAACAAGGGTTTCCTTATTTGCAAGTGCCACGTCCTTACCTGCGTTAATTGCGGTAAGAGTCGGCAGAAGTCCAACCATTCCCACTACTGAATTGAGAACAATGTCATTTTCTTCAAGTGAAGCAATGCGGCATAAGCCCTCCATTCCGCAAAGTACGGTTATATCCGTATCTGAAAGGCGGCTTTTCAGTTCCTCATACTTGTCATCTCTGAAAATTCCCACATATTTCGGGCGATATTTTCTTGCCTGTTCCTCCAGCATATCAATGCTGCTGTGGGCGGCAATGGCTATTATTTCAAGTCCGTGTTTTTCGCATACCTCTATGGACTGTGTACCGATAGAGCCTGTTGAGCCTAAAATTGAAACCCTTTTCATTAGTATTATTTCTCCTTTGTCTATGGAAATTATCTGGAAAATTATATGAAATTTTATTCCATAAAATACGAAAGGCAACATTCGTCGCCTTTCATACTTATAATATGTTCAGATTATTAGCAATAGTTATAAGGCAATAAAATGTTGGCAATACAAAAAGTACGCTGTCGAAACGGTCCATAAGACCGCCGTGACCCGGCATAATTTTTCCGTAATCCTTGAAGCCTATCTGACGCTTTATCATAGACGCTGACAAATCGCCGACTGTGCCGATAACAGCACAAAGCAGACCTGTAACGGCTACCGCAATATAACTGCTTACATCCTCTTTCATAGGGTATCTTGCAATCATATTGTTATATACCGCAAAACAAGCAACAAATACAACAGCTGTGGAAATCATACCGCCGATAAAGCCCTCGATAGTCTTTTTCGGACTTATTTCGGGACAAAGCTTATGCTTTCCAATTGCAACTCCTGTAAAATATGCGCCTGAATCGGCAATCCACGCTCCGCAAAGTCCAAGAACAAGGAAAAATACGCCGTGCTGGATATTTTCCCTGTCGATACGCACCATTGTACTCATTGCATTTGGTACGAAAAGCATTGCGGCAAGTGCAAAAAACACCTGTTCATAGCGGATTTTCTTATGCTGATTGAGCCATATTACAAAAATTCCCATTGAACACAAAAGTGCAACGCCAAAGAGAATTAATCCACGATTTTCCCTGTACTGTGCGTACATAATGGGTGAATCAATAAAATTGTAATCTGCACTGTAAACCCATGGAACAGTAATTCCATAAGCCATAACCGAAACGAGTACAGGAATACTCTTTTCAAGTTTTACAGCACGGAGAAGCTCATACAGCATAATTACGGTAATGCCTGATGTAACAAAAGGCAGAATAAAGGTGTCGTGCAGAATCAGCATAGATATCATTATTACCAATCCCACACCGGCTGAAATCAGACGTGTCCGCAAATCAAACACCTCCGAATCGGCGATTACGTCTGCCGAACTCTATCAACGCCTTGTCAAGCTCAGCAGGTGTGAAATCAGGCCATAAAATATCTGTAAAATAATATTCTGCATATGCACACTGCCAGATAAGATAATTTGACAGACGCATTTCTCCCGACGGACGAATTACAAGGTCAACATCGGGAATACCCTTGGTGTAAAGCTCATCAGCAATTGACTGCTCATTGATGTCCTCAGGCTTAATTTCGCCATTTACAGCCTTTTGTGCAAGAATTCTTGCAGCGTGGGCAAGTTCATCTCTGCCGCCGTAGTTTACCGCCATCATCAGCGTCATTTCCGTATAATGGGCAGTATCCTCCTCCAGCTTAATCATTTTCTGCTGGAGATCCTCGTCAAAAGCCGATTTATCACCAAGGAAAATCATACGTGTATTTTCACTTAAAAAGTTACGTACATCAACAATATATTCACGGAAAAGTTCCATAATGGTGTTGACCTCGTCATCGGGACGCTGCCAGTTTTCCGTGGAAAAAGCGTAGAATGAAATATTCTTCAAGCCGATATCCTTGCAATAACGGACGATCTTCTTGAAATTCTTCGCCCCCTCTTTATGACCGAAAGGACGTGGAAGACCTCTTTTTTTCGCCCATCTTCCGTTGCCGTCCATAATAAATCCAACGTGCTGAGGAAGCTGTTCAGGCAGAGAGACAATCTCTTTTTTACCGAATATAGCCATACTCCACCATTAAACCGTCATGATTTCCTTTTCCTTGTCAGCTACAGCCTTATCAGCGTCAGCACAGAACTTATCTGTAAGATCCTGCACCTTCTTCTCGCAATCTTTAAGGTCATCCTCTGTAATCTCGGAATTCTTCTTCATAGCCTTGAGCTTATCCATTGTATCACGGCGGATTGAACGAATAGCAACCTTGCAGTCCTCGCCGTACTTCTTGATGCTCTTGCAAAGCTCCTTACGTCTTTCCTCTGTAAGCTGTGGGAAAGCAAGACGGATAACATTACCGTCATTTGTGGGGTTAATGCCGATATCAGATGCCTGAATAGCCTTTTCGATAAGCTTTAATGAGGACTTATCCCATGGCTGAATTACGAGAATTCTTGCCTCTGAAACGGATACAGCAGCCATCTGGTTTACAGGTGTGGGTGCTCCGTAGTAATCTACCATTACCTTGTCAAGTACAGCAGGATTTGCTCTGCCTGCACGTACAGCAGCAAACTCCTTATCAAGAGCGTTAAGGCTCTTAGTCATTTTTTCCTTTGCATTATTAATTGTTTCTTTCATTTGAAATCATTCCTTTCGTATTTATAGTAGGTTATATTAATCTTCTGAAACCACAGTACCGATGTTTTCGCCCATTACAGCGTCATAGATATTATCGGGACGGCTTAAATCGAATACAAGCATCTTCTTGTTATTGTCACGGCACATTGCAGCAGCTGTTGAATCCATAACAGCAAGACCGTCGGCAATAACCTGTGAGAATGTGAGAGTATCGTACTTCTTGGCATCATCATACTTGTGAGGATCCTTATCATATACACCGTCAACAAGTGTAGCCTTGAGGAAGATATCAGCCTCAATTTCGCTTGCACGGAGAGAAGCAGCTGTATCGGTTGAGAAGAAGGGGTTACCTGTTCCGCAGCCGAAAATAACTACTCTGCCCTTTTCAAGATGACGAACAGCACGGTTACGGATATATGGCTCAGCTACAGCCTGCATTGAAATAGCTGTCTGAACACGGACTTCACAGCCAAGGGATTCAAGAACATCTGCAACAGCAAGAGCATTCATAGCAGTTGCAAGCATACCGATATGGTCAGCACGTGTTCTGTCCATAGCGCCGCTTGAACGGCCTCTCCAGAAATTCCCGCCGCCTACAACGATTGCAACCTGAGCGCCTGCGTCAACTACTTTCTTGATACTTGTACAGATTTCTGTAATAACATCATAATTAAGACCACTTTTCTTATCTCCGGCAAGAGCCTCGCCGCTGAGTTTCAGTAATACTCTTTTGTACTTTGGTTCCATTTTCGCACCTCATTCGATATTATTATTCCATATAAGAAGCATCTCTACCAAATCAGCCTAAGGCTATACTTATAAAGACACTCTATATATATTTTACACTAAATTTCCATTTATGTAAAGTCTATTTTTTAATTTTTGCTTAATTTTATTTATTTAACTTATCAATTTAAGGATAAATCAGTCTATTTCCTTTCGTTTGGTAATATGTAACAAAAATGTTGAATTTTCTTTGTGCAGTATTTTTTATAAAATTCCCTTGACATTTCCTGAAATCCATGATATAATATAAAAGCTGAAACACGAGAGTGATAAAAATTTAGCCAATAAAAAAATGGAGAGGTATCGAAGCGGTCATAACGAGGCGGTCTTGAAAACCGTTTGACTTAACGGTCACGTGGGTTCGAATCCCACCCTCTCCGCCAATTTTTTTAACGGCGATTTTTCGTCGGTTTGCGGATTTACCCAAGTGGTGAAGGGGCTCCCCTGCTAAGGGAGTAGGTCGGGAAACCGGCGCGAGAGTTCAAATCTCTCAATCCGCGCCATCTAATTTAATAGGTGAATTGATACTCCTTGAATTCTTCAAGGAGTATCGTTTTATTTTCAGACAAATACAGGCGGTGAAATTATGATAAATGTAACACTAATCGGAACAGGCGGTATGCTCCCCCTCCCTGACCGCTGGCTTACAAGCCTTTGGGTTGAATATAACGGCAATGCCTGCCTTATTGACTGCGGCGAGGGAACACAAATCGCAATTGCACAGCACAAACTGAAACTGAGCCACCTTGACACTATCCTTATAACTCACACCCACGCTGACCATATATCAGGACTTGCAGGACTCCTCCTTTCCCTCGGCAACTGCGGCAAAACGAATACGCTGAAAATCTACGGTTATACAGGAATTACCGATACTATCCGCCAACTTCTTTGTATCTGCCCTGTTTTGCCCTTCGAACTGGAAATTCACGAACTCCCCCTTGACGGCATAAATTCCTTTGACTGGAATGAGATGAAGATTTCTTCAATCCCCCTCGACCATAGCATTGATTGTCTTGGATATTCCTTTACCCTTTGCCGCAAACCTGTTTTTGCTCCCGAAAAAGCCAAAGCCTTGGGTATTGATGTGAAATTCTGGAAAACTCTCCACAGCGGAAATACCGTTACAATTGACGGAAAAACTTTTACTCCCGATATGGTTACTGCTGAACAGCGGAGTGATATAAAAATCAGCTATATCACCGATACACGATATTTTGACGGTCTTGCGGATTTTGCAGAAAACTCCGATTTGCTCATTTGTGAGGGTATGTACGGTGATGACGAATACATTGAAAAAATGCTTGAAAAAGGTCATATGGTATTTTCTCAAAGTGCCAAACTTGCCGAAAAATCGCATTCAAAGAGGCTCTGGCTTACCCATTACAGCCCTGCACTGACAAATCCAATGGATTACGAGGAATTTATGAAAAAACTTTTCCCAGAAACAACAATCAGCACAGACGGTGAATCGACTATTCTGAAATAATTCTTGACAAAATAAAAATTATATGATATAATTCAAATGTAAAAATAAGGGAAGTCGGGTGAGAATCCCGCACAGTCACGCTACCGTGTTGCGAATTTTTCGCTGAGTCGGATCGCTTTACTTTACCACAGTTTACGAGCGATGAACTGCGGTATTTTGTTGTGCAATATCGCTCTCCTTGTGTATTTTTATACCTCGGAGGGCTATTTTGTTATGCCTTGGCGATGACTGTTTCCCAATACAAACCGAAAGGAATTTTTAAAATGGAAAAGAAGTCAAACATCAAAAAAATCGTCATTGGCATTGCGGGAATTCTCGTTCTCGCACTCCTCTGCGTGGGATTGTGGTTTATTAATGCCTCATCAAAAAAGGCTCCCACAGAGGGCGAAAAATCAATTACTGTGCAGGTTATATCCCCAAGGGATAACTATTCCTTTGAGCAGAAATACAGCACAGATGAGGAATATCTGGGGAATTTCCTCGAAAGTGAAAAACTCATCGGCTTTGAAACTTCCACCTACGGCAGATTTATTAAATCAGCACAGGGATTTGAAGCTAAAGACGAGGAGCAGTCATGGTGGTGCGTTCTCGTCAACGGCGAATCCGCTGTTACCGGAGTTGACGAAATCGTTATCGAGGACGGGGCAGTTTATTGCCTTGAATTGAAAATCGGATGGTAAAAAAAGGCTCTGCACAGCGAATTGCCAAAATTGCCCTTATGGGTGCAATGCTCTACACCGTGCAGGTTGTGCTGTCATTTTTACCGAATATTGAACTTGTAACCCTGCTCATTGTGATTTTCACAAGAAATTTCGGCAAAGACGGCATAACAGCCTGTTTCGTATACGTGGCATTAAACGCTATTTTCAGCGGTTTCGGCTTATGGTGGGCAACTTATCTCATAGTCTGGCCCTTGTTCGCTTTTATGGTTTACAAGCTGAAAAAAATCGACAGCTGGCTCATATGGGCGATTATCAACGGTTTTTTCGGCTTATGCTTCGGGGCATTATTCGCTCTGCCCTATGCGGTTGTTTCACCCTCCTATGCCCTCTCCTACTGGATTGCAGGCATAAATTACGATATAGTCCATTGTATCGGTAATTTTGCAGCTGCAATTCTCCTTGGAAAGCCCATTGAAGCCGCTTTGAAACGTGTTATAAAAATTGAAAATAAATGATTTCCTATTCAAAACGGTAATCACAAAAAATCCCAACGAGAATTAATCTCCTTGGGATTTTTCGTATGTCAGGGAATTGACCTGTAATAAATCTCAATTTAGTGACAAATAGACCAAAGCTATTGCAAATCAAAAACTAATGTGCTATAATATAAAATGGTAAAAAATTCATCTAAAGGACTATTATGGACGATTTCTTTTCTTTTTTTAAAAAAATAATATACGGAAATCCCGTATTTCCCGTATTGACTGTAATTTGTGCCATTTTTGTGGTATTCTTATCAGCTGACAGTTTTATGAAGCCTGATGAAATTCAGCCTGTTGCCTCTTATAAAATTGAGGCTCTGATGTACACAACCACAACTACAACTACGACAACTACCACCACAACTACCACTACCACCACGACAACGACCACAACAACCACAACTACTACCGAAACTACCACCGAATCCACAGAAAATTCCGAGGAAACAAATGACAGCACACAAACTACTCCCTCATACAACTACGTTCCCGCAGGCGATTCCCCTAACAGTTCATTCTATCAGGACAGAATGGTAATTATCGGTGACTCTATCGCCTACGGCTTCAACGCATACGGCTATATTCCCTATCAGCACAATATTGCCGCAGAATCCCTTGCGGTGTGGAATATGAACAACTATACCTTTGATATGGGCGGCGGTGCTATGAGTGTCTACGATGCGGCAGGCTACGTCTACTCCCCTCTTTATTATATTTCTGTGGGAATGAACGACTTGTACAGCTATTCCGCTGACGATTACGCTTGGAATGTCCGTTGGATTGCCGAGGAAATCCTTGCAAGAGTTCCCACCGCAACTATTGTAGTAGCAGGAATTACACCTGTTTCCGAGGGAAATTATTACACCACAAACGATAAAATAAGAGAATTCAACAGCTCTCTTGAATGGGTTATAAATGATATGCAGTCCTCACAGGCGATTTATTTCAATACTCACGATGTTCTGTGCGACTGGAACACAGGTGCTATCGGCTGGGAATATGCAGGCGGTGACGGACTTCACCTGAACAGTTCTGCTTATTCCGCAATGCTCAATTACCTTTTCAATTATCTCGATACCACAAATACATATAATCAGATTATTGCCCACGAACAGCCATAAAAACAAAAACCGTACAATATTGTGCGGTTTTTGTTTTTATACCAATCCCTAAAATGTTAGTAGACAAAGATGATGAGCAGAAATGCTGTATGTCAAGGCGGACGACGAAAGCATACTGTCGTATGGTGAGGAAGTCCAACGACGACATACAGTATTTATGACATTAGATTTAGGGCATCTCTAAAAACTCGTTTGATTAAAGAAAAAACAGATAGGTGCGGCAGCTACAAGGAAACCTTCCGAAGGCGTGCTGTCGCACTCCAAGGGAGGTTAACGCAGCAGATGTCGTGCATAGCTGTTTTTTCTCAAAAGGGGGTTTTTAGAGATGCCCTTTATCTACTATTGTTTTAGGGATTGGTATTATATTGAATTTTATATTTCGTTGTTGTAATAACGTGTTATCAATTCTTCCATATCCGATGCAACCTTTCGCCAACAACATTCCTCTGCCATTTCCTCGTGTTCCCAAATGTAAATATTACCCTCATCGGCAATTCCGTCAGCATTAACACGATAGCAATAATAGTCACCGCAGCCATTTGTGGCGAAAAATATAAATCTGTCAACTCGTTCTATATACACTTCCTTGCTGAAATCATCTTCAAAAAACGGCAATAAATACTCCCTGTTTGTTTCAACATTTCTTATAATTTCATCTGCCGACAAAAGCAGGTATTTATCTCCGTTCAGCTCCTGCAACAGCTGTTTTAATTCCTTTGGAAAGCCGTAACCTACAACCCTTTCTGCCCTTTCAATTTCTTCCAACGGACAGGGCGGCTGGATTTTCACGTATTCATTTTCTTTTGACAAATCTGCAATAAGTTCCTTATACATATATCTCACCGCAACATAGATTATTCCATTATTTCCGTATAAAGTTTCTGCATCTGAATATCAGTTTCCGCTATTCTTTCAGCACAAAGTCGGAGTTCCTCGGATATTTCGGGAGTAATCGTTCCCGACGGCTTATATCGAAGCTGATGTTCAAGACTTGCCCAGAAATCCATAGCTATAGTGCGTATCTGAATTTCCACGGGAACTGTTGTCTTTGATGAAGAAAGATGAACAGGCACATTCAGCACAAGATGAAAGCTTCTGTATCCGCTGGGCTTGGGATTTTTTATGTAATCCTTTTGTTTAAGCACAACAAAATCATCTCTCCGTGAAAGCATTTCCGCAATTACATAAATATCGTTGATATAACAGCAGGTAACACGTATTCCTGCAATATCAAGAAGATATTTTCTTGCATTTTCTATGGTAAATGGAATACCCTTTTTTATCAGCTTATTCATAATTGAATCCGCTGATTTCAGACGGCTTTCGATATTATGTATGGGATTTCTCTGAAATTTTATGTTGAACTCATTGTCAAGAATTCCGAGATATGTCTTGACAACCTCCATAGCCGACTCATATATGTGACCGAGCTGCATAAATTCCATAAATGCCTGTGCAACTCGCTCCTGCGTATCGTCCTTGCTTTCAACTATTGCAGGAAGCTGCTGTATTCCCTCAACAAAAAAATCAATCTGGCTCATAAAAATCTCCTTTCCTTCTAATCGCTCTTGAAATTTCCGATTAAATTTAGTATAATATAATTGGGTTAAATGTTAGTATCCAAAATCTGAAAACGAGGTGAAATTATGGATTATTCCATAAAAAATAATGATATAATTCTATCTGAAAAAGATTTCAACCTTGACGAAACTCTCGACTGTGGTCAGGCTTTCCGCTGGAAAAAAATCCAAAGTGACTATCTCTGCACCTATGAGGGTTCTTTCTTCAATAATAAGCTTGTGATTTCCGAAAAATCTAAAGGTGAATTTATTCTCCACAATGTTTCCGAAGCGGATTTTCTTGAAATCTGGGCTGATTACTTTGATTTATATACCGACTATTCACAGCTGAAAATGATATTCAGCGAGGACGAAACTCTTTCAAAAGCCTGTAATTTTGCAGGAGGAATCCGTCTGCTTAAACAAAACAGCTGGGAATGTCTTATTTCCTTTATTATTTCCCAGAATAACAATATCCCACGTATAAAGGGAATTATTGACCGTCTGTGCGATAACTACAGCGGATTTCCCACAGCTGAGCAAATGAACGGCGTTACAGCTGATGATTTGTCTTATCTCCGCAGCGGTTTCCGTGGAAAATATCTTGCACACGCCGCTGAATGTGTGAATTCGGGTGAAATTGTGCTGTCCGAAATTGCTGCGGCTCCCATTGACGAGGCAAGAACGGCCCTGAAAAAAATCAAAGGCGTAGGCCCGAAAGTTGCGGAATGTATTCTCCTTTTCGGTATGCACCGAACTGAGGCATTTCCCATTGATGTATGGATAAAACGTGTTCTTGAAGAATATTATCCCAACGGTTTCCCCAATTACTTAAAGGAAAACGGTGGAATTGCACAGCAGTATCTTTTCCACTACATACGGAATAAACCTTAAAATTCTGCCAAAGATAAAAAATATATTTATCTTTGGAGGAAAAAATTAATGGTTAAAGGTGTAAACAAGCAGATAATTGAAGTGAATAATCCCGACAGCATTTATTTTGAACGCTGTATATTTTATCTGAAACCCGGTGTGCGAATTCTTCCCGTTGAGCTGTCCGACAGGGAAATTACAAAAATTATTGCCCCGTACACATCAGACAGAAAAAAATCATTTCGTCTTAAATTGGGAAGAATTTTAATCACCGCTGTGTTTTTCCTTGTTGCCGCCTCTGCCGTTATCGCTATGACAATTTCAAAATAAGTTTTTTTCGAAAAAATATATAGACAAACTGTGAATTTTATGTTATAATAATATTAACAGTTTATTCCAAAACAAAGGAGGGTAAGGATATGAGTACAAATTCCGATGAACGAATTTTATGTACTCCCACGGCAACTGCTAAAAGTGCCTTTTTCTATCTCATAGAAATGGGCAGAATTAACAGGGAAAATTCCTGTGCTGAGTTTCATCACGCTGCGGATTCGCTGGTATTTGCCGCTATTACCGAGGGCAGCGGAATCCTTACCTACGGTGATGAGGAATACAAATTCAGCAAGGGCGACTGCTTTTTCATTGACTGCCGAATTCCCCACAGCTATAAAGGCGACGAGGATAATCCTGCTGAAATCTGCTGGATTTATTTCAGCGGTGCAACATCACAGCAATACTACGACAGCTTTATAGCCCAGTCGGAAAATGTATTCCACCCTGTTTCATTTGAAAAAGTTACTGCGGCTTTACGTGAAATTTATAACCTCAACGAATGCAAAGATATAAATGCGGAAGCTATGACTTCCTGCCTTATTGTTCAGCTGCTCACTGAGGCACTCACCTCAACGGGTAAAGCTGAAATGATTGACTCTGCTCTGAAGAAGAAACTCCTTGCAGTAAATGTCTATATTGAGGAAAATTTCACCAACGACATCACTCTTGAAGGGCTGTCGGCGGAATTTTACATAAGCAAATACTATCTTTCAAGGGAATACAAAAAAATCTACGGCAAAACTATTTTTCAGCATATTATTTCCTGCCGTATAAATTACGGAAAACATTTACTGCGGTTTTCCGATAATTCCGTGGAGGAAATTGCTCATCAATGCGGTTTCAACGACCAAAGCTATTTCGTCCGCCAGTTTAAAAAATCAGAAAATGTAACCTGTTTCGCATACCGCAGAATGTGGAGAAATTAATTTACTTTACAAGGCTGTTTCGTACAGCCTTTTTTATTTGGCAGGTTTTTTCACGGCAATTGGCACAATGCAAAATCTGATTTGAACCCGACCAAAATCGCTCGGGATATTTCCGCCAAAAATACTCCCAATGAAGTATTACCGCTGTTCCCATAAGGAATAATGACAGACAATAGAAACTCCCCACAAACACCATTGGAGTGAACATCATAAAATGTCCCCAGTCGTAAATTCTGCAATTTATACAGCATTTGTTCTTCATTCCGAATGTCTGGAACGGGCAGAAAATCAATATGCAGATATAGTCGCTGATGAAATAAAATCCCGTCAAAAGCAGTAATTCGGGTTTGCCGATTATTCCCATAAAATAAAGTATACCAACTACGGCATTTCCTGCAAGCCACACTATCATACAATTTCCTGCACTTTTATTTTCCTGTTTTACAAATTCAGCAAGCTTTTCCTTTGAATAATTTGGAACAGGCTGAAAATTCCCTTTTACGGCTTTTCCTGCACCCATTGAAAGGAATTTCATAGGTAAAAGATGAAGCGTCATCAACCCCATATACACACACCACATTACGTGCATAAAATTTATGCCCTCGCTGACGGGCGTTGCGGTATATTCAAAAAATGCCTGTTTATCCTTGATATACAGAAATATCATAATTGCAAATGCCGATATTCTAAAGAAAAATTTTACACAATAGGCTATTAATTTCGGAGTTGGTTTAATCTTATTACGTGACATATTTCACTTCCATTCAAAAACTGCTAAACCTTTCTGTTTTATTATATCATTTTTTGTCTGTAATGTCAAATATTTCTTTTGCAGTAGACAAAACTGAAATTATGTGGTAAAATACTATAAGACGGTTTTCCGTAATGAAATTAAAGAAATTGAAGAAATGGAGAAAAACAATGGCAGAATTAAAATTTGAAATTACAGAATCACTTGGAGTTCTTGCTGAGAATGCAAAGGGCTGGACAAAGGAGCTTAACCTCGTAAGCTGGAATGACCACGAGCCTAAGTACGATATCCGTGACTGGTCACCCGACCATTCAAGAATGGGCAAGGGCGTTACCCTTACAGCTGACGAGCTTGCATCTTTAAAGGATATTCTTGGCGAACTTGACCTTGATTCATTTGAGTAATATAACACGGCTGCTCTTAATCGGGCAGCCATATTGATATGAGGTGAAAAATATGATTTTAGGAATTAATCAGACAAAATCAGCAGGGAAAAATGCTTTCGTAATTACAGAGGACGGATTTCCTGTCTATAAAGCGGAATCCCCATGGACTCCCATTCACAAGCTCTCATTATCTATAACCGACGAAGCTGGTCAGCCATTATATAACACAAGCTATTCATTCTACGAAAATTTTACCGAGGAGCTTATACCATTCAAGTATCTTTTCACAGGTTCACAGAAATTCGACCAATTCTCTGTTACAGATACCGACGGAAAAACAATCGGAAGTTTCTATATTGAAAAAAACGGTTTATGGGACTCTAAGGTATGTATAAAATACAACGATAAACTTCTTATCGGATACAGAGTAGGCACAGGTTTTGACGAAAATGTGACTTTCTATAACGGAGATACTGTTGTGGGACAGCTTACAAAATCAAATGCAATGGTTGCTGATAACAAGGATAATTATATGCTCCATTTTCTTGATGAATACGTTGAATTAAAGCCGCTTCTTGCATTTTTTGCTATATACTACGATTTTGTTTACCATAACAACACAGGCGAGGCTGTGGTAGGCTACAAGGTAAGCTACAAAAAGAGCCTTCACAAAAATGTCGATAAATACGATATGGACTTTATCCGCAATAATTTCGGTGAAAATGCCGTTCAGGATATGAACAACTTTTTCAAGGATAGCGTCAAGAAATCCTCATCCTTGAATTTAAAGCTTTTCTGGACTATTTTCGGCATCGGAGTTGGACTTGCCGCATTTATGGCTTTTGTTATTATTTTCGTTTTCAATCGCTAAACCGCTGAAACATTAAAAATCGCTGATACTTAAAAACGGTACCGCACCCAAGTGCGATACCGTTTTTTGTTTTGATATTAGCCAAATACTGTAAGGAGGAAGCCTGCTGCAATAGCAGAACCGATAACGCCTGCTACGTTTGGTCCCATAGCGTGCATAAGAAGGAAGTTTGAAGGATTAGCCTTCTGTCCCTCCATCTGTGATACACGGGCTGCCATAGGAACAGCGGATACACCTGCTGAACCAATGAGAGGGTTAACCTTTCCGCCTGTGAGGTAGTACATAAGCTTACCAACAAGAAGTCCGCCAACTGTAGAGAACGCAAATGCTGTAAGTCCAAGTACAATGATAAGGAGTGTCTTGAGGTTGAGGAAGCTGTCAGCAGCTGTTGTAGCACCAACAGAAATGCCGAGGAATACTGTGATAATATTCATAAGAGCATTCTGAACTGTATCAGAAAGTCTTTCTGTAACACCACATTCTCTCCAGAGGTTACCAAGCATCAACGCACCTACAAGGGGAGCTGTTGAGGGGAGAAGAAGAATTACAAACATTGCTACGATAACAGGGAAAATAATCTTCTCTGTCTTTGATACAACTCTGTTCTGCTCCATTTTAACCTGACGCTCTTTCTCTGTTGTGAGAAGCTTCATAATAGGCGGCTGAATCATAGGAATAAGTGCCATATATGAATAAGCTGCAATTGCGATAGGTCCGAGAAGTTCGGGAGCAAGCTTTGTTGTAAGGAAAATAGCAGTAGGTCCGTCAGCACCACCGATGATACCGATAGATGCTGCCTGATTTCCAGTAAATACGCCTGAAGCTGCTGCACCAAAGAATGCGAGGAATACGCCCATCTGTGCAGCTGCACCAAGAAGAAGGCTCTTGGGGTTTGAGATAAGCGGACCGAAGTCTGTCATTGCACCAACGCCCATAAAGATAAGTGATGGGTAAATACCAGCCTTAACACCTATGTAAAGAATGTCAAGAAGTCCGCCGTGAGTGAGAATTGTTCCGTAACTGTGATAATCGGCATGGTCGGGGTTAAGGAAGTTTGTCCACAGTTCGGGATGATAAAGTGCGTCTGTTGAATCAGGTCCGAAGTAGGACAGGTTTACAAGCAGACAGCCAAATGCGATACCTACGAGAAGAAGCGGTTCGAACTGCTTCTTGATACCGAGGTAGAGAAGAACGCATGATATTATAATCATTATAAGGTTCTTCCAGCCGCCGTCGGCAAAGAAACTGCTGAAACCAGAATCAAGCCACAGGTCTTTAAGGGTCTGAAGAATATCCATTTTCCGCCCTCCTTACGCAATGATAACCAGCGGAGAGCCTGTATCAACTACTGCACCCTTGCTTGTAACAATCTGTGCAACAGTGCCGTCCTTAGGAGCAACGATTTCGTTCTCCATTTTCATAGCTTCGAGAATAACAAGTACCTGTCCTGACTTTACAACGTCGCCCTGATTTACATCAATACGGAGAATGTTTCCGGGCATAGGAGCAGCAACAGTTTCGCCTGCTGCAAGATTTACAGGAGCAGCGGGAGCAGCTGCAACAGGTGCAGCGGCAGGTGCAGCAGCAGGAGCAGCAGCTGCGGCAGGTGCAGGTGCAAGTGCCTCATATTCGTCAAGAAGAATTGCCTTGCCCTTTTCTACTTCAACCTCATAGGTCTTTCCATTTAAAGTTACTTTATACTTCATAATTATTTTATCTCCTTAATTGATATAAATCTCAACTCGTTGAGTGGTGTTTCAAGCTTATCTGCTGTGATTGCCATAATTAAAGCAGCATCTCTGTCAGCAATTCCGTTGAGCTTGACTTTTCCTGCTGAACCCGGTGCAGCAGGTATATCCTTTGCAGCTGTTGGAGCAGCGGCAGGTGTTGTCTTTGTTTCAGCAGCCTTGGCAGCAGCAAGCTTTGCGTCACGCTTTTTGAATATTGAGCCTGAAATGTAAAGTATAACCATAAGCATTACAATGCCGAGGAATACTACACCATAGCCTACGAGAGCAACGATAGCTGCATCGCCTACACTCATTTTTGTACCGCTGTCGGCAGCCTGAGTGGCAAGAAGTGTCGGATTCATTATACATTTCTCCTTTCAGTAAATTCGGAAGTATTACATTTCCTCGATTGTATATACTGATATCTTTTCAGCCTCAGCCTTCTTATTTTCAAGGAATTTGAGTGTCTGGTCGGGATAGCAGATATAGCTCATTACATCTTCTTCGCAACGGCAGAGGTCGCCAAGAGCCTCTCTTGCAGCTGCGAAGTCCTCACCTGTACGCTTAACGTCCTCAATACGGCAGTCAACGGGCTGGTCATCGCCGAGAACCTTCTTTGAAAGCTCAGGGTCAATAGGAGCAGGAGCAATACCGTACTCGCCCTTGATGTAGTTCTTAACTTCCTTAGAAATATTCTTGTAACGCTCGCCAATGAGGACGTTTGTTACAGCCTGATTTCCTACCATCTGTGAAAGAGGAGTTACAAGGGGCGGATAACCTAAATCAGCACGTACCTTTGGAATTTCAGCAAGTGCAGCCTCGAACTTGTCCATAGCCTTCATATCTGTAAGGTTAGCAATCATATTTGAAAGCATACCGCCGGGAACCTTATAAACAAGTGCCTGAGCGTCTGTAGCAAGGCTCTTGGGGTTAAGCTGACCATTGTCAACATACTTCTGCTTGATAGGCTTGAAGTAAGCGTCAACCTTATTGATGATATCCTCGTTAAGACCTGTGTCAATGCCGTACTGCTGGAGAGCGTAGAACATTGTTTCTGTTGAAGGCTGTGAAGTACCGCCTGAGAATGAAGAACAAGCAGTATCAATTACGTCAATTCCTGACTCGATAGCCTTCATAATTGTCATATAAGCCATACCTGTTGTACAGTGTGTGTGGAGTACAAGAGTCATATCGCCGATAGCGTCCTTGATGCCCTTGATGAGATGCTCTGCCTCGTAAGGTGACATTGTACCTGCCATATCCTTAAGACAGATTGTATCAAAGCCCATTGTCTTGAGTTCCTTACACATTTCAATGTACTTTTCAACTGTATGAACAGGACTCTGTGTGTATGAAATACAGCCTGATGCAACTGTTCTTTCCTTTGCATACTTCTTTGTTGCATTGAGAGCTGTTTCGATGTTTCTGAAATCGTTGAGAGCGTCAAAAATACGGATTACATCAATACCATTCTTGATTGAAAGCTCGATGAACTTTTCAACAACGTCATCGTGGTAGTGCTTGTAACCTAAGAGGTTCTGACCTCTGAGAAGCATCTGAAGTCTTGTGTTGGGGAGATTTTTTCTGAGGTTTCTCAGTCTTTCCCATGGATCTTCGTTGAGGTAACGAAGGCAAGAGTCAAATGTAGCTCCGCCCCAGCACTCTACTGAATAGTAGCCTGCCTTGTCCATATCGGCAAGGATACCCTCATAGTCGCCGTAGGGCAGACGTGTTGCCATAAGCGACTGGTTGGCATCACGCAGAATTGTTTCGGTAAGCTGTACTTTTTTCATGTAACATCCTCCTGAAAAATAATAATATATTAATGAGAGTACACTATAAATCGCCTTGATTTTTCCTTACTCTCATACTGTGTAATTGAAAAAAATCCAATCAAATCAATTATATCATATCTCAAAAAATATTTCCAGTCTTTTTATATATTTTTTTATTTTAACTTTAGAGATGCCCTTTATAAAAATAAACCGTTAGCCCTTAGCAGTAAATTTAACGCTAAAGGCTAACGGTTTTTATTGCTCCACCAACTAAACCTTGCCAAAAAGACGAAGGCAGAAAGGGAATTTATCAAGGAAGAAAAACGCAGGAATGCTGCCGCATTTCAAGTTTTTCTGACGCAGAGAAATTTTATTTATGTCGAGTATTTGACGGTAAGGTTTAGTTTGGTGGAGCAAAAACTAACGGTTTATCATATCACGTATTTCAGAATTTGCGTCCTCTATTCGTTTTTTCAGTTCTCGTGCAGTCATACGCATTGCACCGCTGCCAAGAATTATAAGCTGCTCAACTCCGTCTGAGGTGGCAACACGAACACGATGTTTTCCCGATAATTCATGTGTTACACGCTCAATATAACTGTCGGCAGTTTCCGATTCCTTTGTATATACAACATTTACATTAAAATGTCGCTCAACTTCACGGTGCTTGCCCTTGACCTTGTATGCGTCAAAAACGATAATTATTTCATATCCGCACCAGCCCTGATAATTGCTGAGAATTTTTATAAGTTCCGCCCTTGCAGCATCAAGATTAGTTTCGGATATTTTTTTCAGTTCGTCCCACGCAAAAATTATGTTGTAACCGTCCACAAGAAGATAATCGGGACCCTCATAATTGGGCAGTTTGACAGGCTTTGAGTAGTCTTTTTTCACCTTTGCGGATTTGAAAACATTCCTCGGTTCTTTGTCAATCTTGCCATAAGTCATCTCAAAGATTTCCATAAGTTCTTCCTCGGATGCCGCCTTTGAAGTGCTGTGCCTGCGGACTTTTACGGGATTTTCAGTTTCTTCCGCTGCCCTTTGAATCATCGAGGGCAAGTGCATATATTCCGCCGCCTCATCCCACTTGATATTCATTCCTGCACCGTGACTGCAAAATACAGAATCAGCCGTATTTTCAACGTCAGAATCGCAGTTGTAGCCGATTTTCTCAATTATTTCCTCGGCATTATGACACTCTCTGTAACCGCCGTTTATGCAGGTCAATCTGCCTTTTCCACGGGTATATCCCACAACTTCCGAAATATAGTCATTCATCTCAGCAACAGGGGCAGAACCACGTATTACAGCCATTTCCCCTGCTGTTTCGGGAGAACTGAAATCCGCTGACATTCGCTGTAAATCAGCCAACGCCCTGCCTGTATTCTCCATAGGAATTTCCAGTTCATAATCGTAAAATGGTTCAAGGAGAATATTCTCAACATTACGCAAGCCGTGACGAACGGCACGATATGTCGCCTGTCGGAAATCCCCTCCCTCGGTATGTTTCAGATGTGCTTTTCCTGCACAAATTGTGATTTTCATATCGGTAATGGGCGAACCTGTGAGAGTTCCGATATGCTCCTTTTCTTCAAGGTGAGTGAGAATTAATCTCTGCCAGTTAAGGGCTAAATCGTCCTCGCTTACAGCTGTATCAAATACAAGTCCGCTGCCACGGGGCAAGGGTTCAAGTATGAGATGAACTTCCGCATAATGACGCAAAGGCTCATAATGTCCCATTCCCTCCACGGTTTCCGCAATTGTTTCCTTATAGGCAACTGCTCCGCTGCCGAATGTCACCTCATAGCCGAATCTGTCAAATATCAGACGGCTTAAAACCTCCAGTTGAACTGCTCCCATAAGCTGAATGTGAATCTGCCGCAGCTGCTCATTCCACACAATATGAAGCTGGGGGTCCTCATCTTCAAGGCGACGCATTTCCTTTAAAGCGTCAAATACATTTTTATTTTCAGGGAGAATTATCTGATATGTCATAACAGGCTCTAAAAATGCCCTCTCGGAATTTGGAATACAGCCTATTCCCTGCCCTGAATAGGTATTTTCAAGACCTGTAACGGTGCAGACTTCTCCTGCATATGCCGTGTCTGCGGTGCGGAATTTCTCAGCTGAATAAAATCGGAGAGAACTGATTTTCTCGTTGATTTTCTCGCCCTCATTGCTGAGATATTCAAGCTCTGAACGGACTTTCAGACTTCCGCCCATAATTTTCATATGAGTAAGGCGGCTGCCCTTGCTGTCGTAGGAAATCTTGTATACTTTTGCTCCGAATTCATCGGAATACTCCCCTGCTACAGTGTATTTGTCAAGGGCATCGAGGAATTCAGCAATGCCCTGTTCCTTTAATGCAGAGCCAAAAAAGCAGGGAAAAATTCGCCTTTGTGAAATTGCTCTTGAAATGCTTTCATCGGAAAGGGTATCGCTTTCGAGAAATTCTTCCATTAATTCCTCGTCCCCTGCCGCCGCATTTTCCGCAAGTTCCTCAGCATCGGAAAAATCCGCTATATCATTGGATAAACGGCTTCTTATGCTGTTGAGGACGTGAAGTTTATCCGCACCTGTCAAGTCCATTTTGTTTACGAAAATAAAAACAGGCACTTCATATCTCTGCAAAAGCTTCCACAGAGTTGCAGTATGGCTTTGAACTCCGTCAGTTCCGCTGATAACGAGAATTGCATAGTCAAGCACCTGCATTGTACGCTCAGTTTCAGCGGAAAAATCCACGTGTCCCGGAGTATCAAGCAGAGTAAAATGAGTGTTGCCGTGGGTAAGTTCTGCCTGACTTGCGAAAATTGTAATACCACGGTCACGCTCTATTGAATTTGTATCAAGAAATGAATTGCCCTTATCGACTCTGCCGATATGCTGAATTACCCCTGTTTCGTGGAGCAAAGCCTCCGCAAGAGTTGTTTTTCCTGAGTCAACGTGGGCGGTTATGCCAAGGATTATATTTTTCATCGGATACCTCACATATTAAAGAACTTTTCCTAGAAGTTCTGAATATACTGGATTAGGTGATAAATATGAGCAGAAAAAGCCGAAAAAGAAGAAAAAATCAGCCGATATGCCGCATATCAGCCATTTTTATTTCAATTGCAATAGTATCAATTGCAGCTTTTTTATTTGTAAAGCTTGATAATGCTGTCAGACCGTCGGCACAAATGCAGGCGGAAACTCTCTCAAAGCATACCGCATACGAGATTATAACCGATACTATTTCCCAGTATGCCGTGGAAAACGACTGCTCCTACAGCAAATTTTCAACGGTGGTATATGACGAATACGGCAATGTTTCATCCGTTGAGGCACTTGTGGGAAACATAAATCTCATTCAGTCTGAATTGGCAGGGCAGATTAATGAAAATCTCTGCAATTCCGAAAATACAACAGCTGAAATTCCATTGGGAAACATCAGCGGTTTATATCTTTTGGCAGGAAAAGGCCCTGATATAAAGGTGGAAATTTGCCCTGTGGGAACGGCAGATGTAAAGCTGAAAAGTACCTTTGATTCCGCAGGCATAAATCAGTCACGACATAGAATTTCTGCGGAAATACAGGCAGAAATGACAGCCTCATTCCCCTTGTACAGCTTTAATACAAAGGTTAATTTTGAATATCTCATTGCGGAAACAATCATCGTTGGCGATGTTCCCGAATATTCCGCAAGAGCATGGGCTGAAATTACCTGAATTATCTTCTGCGGAATTTCGGCATAAGACGCTTTATGTACAATACATATAATGCTCCGAGGTTGAAATCGTACAGCACATAAATAATATTTGCAAGAACGAGAAGAATTAATCCGCCGTATTTTCCTAAATCATTCATATCCGTAAGCATCTGATCCAAGCCGAATACAAAGACAGTTACCATAAAGAATGAAATCAGACATATATTATAAATCGCCAGCTTTATGACATACCGCAACGGCTTGAATTTGAAATTTTCGAGATACATCCGCACCATCGGATAGTGGCCGAACAGCATTACAAATACAAGTGCCGCTTCCTTATCCGCAGTTATGAGCATTGACAGAATACTGACAGAAGTGTAGGTTAGCCATGCCCACCCCATACTTACTTCCTCTGCAATTATCATTAGAAATATGCCTGCAACCATTGGAAGTATAAGGTAAAAAAAGGGCATTATTCCCGAAAGAAACATACATAGCAGACACAGTGCAGATACGATTCCTCCAAGGGCAACCTTGTAGCTTATGTCCTTCATACTCCCTTTTTCCTCTCCTGCATTTTATATGTGACTCTTGCAACGAGGCTGTGAGGGAGCATTTTTGCACCATATGAACCAAGCTTTATCATAAGTCCCGGAATTGCTATGAGCTTTCCCGAAAGTGCCGCCTTTATGCCGCATTCTGCCGCATATTCAGCTGAAATGGGCTTCATACTGAATGAAACTCCTGCTCTGTTATTGAATTCCGTGTCAACAGGTCCGGGGCATAAAACGGTAATTTTTACCCTTGAACCCTCACGGCGAAGTTCCTCTGCAACTGCCGCAGACAGCTTCAATACATAGCTTTTTGAGGCGTAATATGCCGCCATAAGAGGGCCTGTGAGATATGCCGCAGATGACGCTACATTGAGGATAATTCCCCTGTCACGCTCTCTGAATTCACGCAAAAAAAGTTTCATCAGCATATGAACTGCCGTAATATTCACATTTATCATTTCAAGCTCTTTTTCCATATCATTTTCAGAAAATCTGCCGAAAACTCCAAAGCCTGCATTATTTACAAGCATATCAACTTTTTTGCCCTTACAGAAATTATAAACCTTTAAAACCTCCGATTTTTCGGACAAATCTGCGACTATAATCTCGCATTTGCCAAGTCTTTCCTGCATTTCTTCAAGAGCCTTTACATTTCTTCCTGTGAGAATAAGCTCCCAGCCACGATTGTGGAGATTTTCCGCTATTTTCTTTCCAATTCCCGATGTTGCGCCTGTTACAAGTGCTTTCATTCTATTCACCTCTGTATTGTATTGATGTGCCAACTAACTGTTGAAATTTTCTGATATATGTTCCATTCCAAGTATAAACAATGTCTGCTCATAATCGGCTTTGTTAATATGCTCGACGCTGCCGCCGTTAAAGCAGTCCGCTGAAACAATATCAATTTTGCTGTAATGCTTTGTCAGAAATGGTATCAGGCAATCAGCTGTTTCATCTCCGATTACAAGGAGCGATTTTTCATTGTTTACCGTTGTTTCAATTTCTATAAATTCCATATCTTTTCCAAGATACAAGTCATAGGGGTTATCCGACTTCAATGCCTCCATATCGTAAAGGCTTATATCCTGCACAACTCCCTGTGAATCCGTTCCCTTACAGCTTACAATTTCAGTTCCGTCGTCATATTCGTATATGTCTATTATGTCACTTCGGGATTCCATATATCCTGTGCGGCTGTAAAGATTTCCGCAATAATTGTCCGATACGTGACGGATTGCGTATTTATCGTAAGAAACAGGAATAAATCCCAGCTTCTGAGCAACTGTTCTGTATACGCAATATGCTCCGTAGCTTGTCCATTTCGTATCACTTCTGTAGTAAATATAGTTTTCGCTTAAATTTTTCAATATTGTGTATGCGTCAATGGGGCGGATTTTTACATCAAGATTTTGAAGTATTTCCTCTGAAATCTGTTTTTCCGTTACGGAAATCAGATACGAGGGCAGTTTATCTCCGTAAATTCCCGCTGATGTGGGAACAGCTGTAAAATAGACTGCTCCCTCATAATCCTTTGCAAAGGCATTTACCGCATTGGCACAATTTACTCCCTCAGACAGGCTATGCTCGTCAATTGAAAGCAGTCTGTCCTCGGTGATATAAACGCCGTTTACAAGAGGCTCTCCTGCCTTTGCACCGATTTGTGCCGCAGCTGAACGCAATTCGTTTCCAAAGAAAAAATCAGCTGCAATATTCTCCGAAAGTATATCGGCGGCTTCTCCATTGGCTATATTTTTTAATGTGATTTTATTATTATCATTTACCGCCATATTTATTACCGATACTACAGATGCGGCGGTTATAATTGACATAACAACAATTGATGTTATTTTCTCAGCAAGCTTCATATCTCCGCCTCCTTACAGCATCATTATCATTGATTCTGACTGACCGCTGAATGACATAAGCGCTGTGCAGATTATAAGCAGCACCGCTGATACAATAGGAGTAAGAACTGCCAGAATTCCTTTAAATCTGCTTTCCTTTACCCTTGATATTGTATTTCTGAACAAGTCTGTTGAAGCGTAAATCGCCAGAAGAATTATTACAATATTATATTTCAGCATATGTGCCGCCGCAGAATCAGCAAGATTTCCATTGCCGCCGAACATTATACCGATATATTTAAATCCTCTTGAAATACTGCCCTGTGCAAGGAATACAGTTATGAGAGTAATCGTCATCATTGTGTAGATTATTCCGCTTGGTCTGATTCGTTTCTGATTGTTCAGCTTATTTTCAATAACAACTGCAATTCCCAGCAACATTCCCCAAAAAGCCGCACCTGAACTGAAACCGTACCACATTCCTGTAATTGTCCAGACGCATACAAAAATCAGCTTATTTACATAGGGATTTTCAAAATTTGCTGAAAATGGTGCTGTGATGTATTTTCTGAACCAATGGACAAGCTGAATATGCCAGCCCGATACGAATACTCGTATTTTTTTTGTGAACAGCGGATAATTGAAGCTGTTGGGGAATTTCATACCAAAGCATCTGCATAAACCGCAGCTCATATCTGAAAATCCCGACAAAGTGAAATACAGACAAAGAATATATGCAATAATTCCAAGCCACGCACCTGCGGCTGAAAGCTCGTCAATGGGCGTATTTCTTACAGCTGAATTGAGAGAATAAAGAGAATCTGCTATAAGCAGCTTTTTTGCAAGTCCCTTTGTAAATCCGAGTAATCCGCTGCCGATTTCAGATATGTTATAGCGACGGTTGCGGAGGGTATAAACAAAGGTGTCATAGCTTACAATTGTTCCCATAATCAGCCTTGGAAACATCATCAGATACAGAGAAAAGCGAATGAAATTTTTGTCACATTTAGAATTTCCCCTGTAAATATCGGCAAGATAGCCGATTGCTGACAGGGTAAAAATTGAAATTCCCACAGGGAAAATATTCTGTGCAATTCCTGTGAAGCTGTGAAGATATGCAAAATAACTGCTTCTGAAAGAAATAAGCATAATTACGTCAAAAAGTATTCCCACCGCAAGAGGAATGCTCTTGTATTTCGGCGGAATATGATATATTGAAAGTCCTGCAAGGTAATTCACAAGGCAATAAATTATTATGAATACGGCAGGACGAAATCCCATAAAACAGCAGAATATCAGGCTTTCTCCATAAAGTATCCAGTCTTTCAGCTTATTCGGAGTTACCGTATAAAGCAAAAGGGATACGGGAAAAAACAGATATATAAACAGCAGACTGCTATATGTCATTTTTCATCTCCTTTACCGCCGCCATATGCTCTGCAAGCTCCTCGGCGGTCATCATCGTGTTAAGCACCTCAAGCAATGCCCCTGCGGAAAGCATTGAGGGAAGTCCAAGGCGGCTTTGCAGCTTTTTCCGCAGAATACTGCTTTCATTGCCGCCGCTTAATCCAAGTTCAAACATTGTAAGCTTTGTTATATCCCTCGGAGCTGTTCGCTCTGAGGCTGTAATTCCTGCCTTTGAAAAGGCTTCACGGAGAATTTTTGCGTCAATTCCCTCAACACCCAGTTTTCCCTCAGCAGAGGGCTTTGTCTTACGCTTTTCTTTGCCGAAAATATCGGGAATATGGACATTTATGATACTCCCCTTTTTTATTGCTCCCTTAATGTAGCCACGGATTTTCCGCCCTGCATTGTCGGAATCGGTAAGTATGATTATTCCCGTTTTTTCCGCATAATATCGTATAAGCTCCAGTTTTTCCTTATCCTTGAAAATGCCGAAGCCGTTTGTCACAATTATAACGCCGTCAATTATTGAGGTCAGCTTGATTTTGTCGTACTTTCCCTCTACAATTACAGCCTGTTCAAGTTTTATCATCGTTTCACCTTTAACATACGTGTTACTGCCTGCTCAATTTCATATCTTGGCTCGCAGGCTGTTGAGTTCATTTTTACCGCTGTATCACGGAGAATTATAATACATTTTCTGAGCATTTCAATGCTCATTCCCGAAGATGAACTGAAAGCGTTCCTCATAACAAATGCCCTGCCGAAATAACCGAAATCCTCTGCGGCTCTATCTGCCGATATACCGCTTTTTTTTGCACAGGCGGCACGGTATAAATCGTTGAATGAGGAGAAAATAGCATGAAATACAAGAGTTCTGTTATCCTTTGTGATATTCATTTCGTCAATGGCTTCAAATGCCGATTTAGCGTCAAAAGATGCCACCGCCGCCGATAATTTGTACACCGTCATATCACTTCTGCGGCTGACGAGTTCATCAATCATTTCCGCAGTAATTTCCCGACCTGCCGCATATGCTAAAAGCTTGTCAAGTTCGCTGTTGATTACAAGTTCGTCACAAAGGCAGAGTTCAGCTAAAATTCGGGCATTATTTAGGGAAATCGCTCCCCCTCCTGCCGCCGCTTTATTTGTGATAATACGTGATAAATCCTGCGGAGTTTTTATGGGCATTTCACATACCGCACCGTTTTTATCAGCAAAATCAGCAAGCTTTTTATTCTTGTCCTTTGACTTTATCACATTTCTTTTAGCCTTGTAATCCCATTGCATTTCCACGTCAAAGCCTGTGACATTGAAAATTACAATTGACTGGTCAGGGATATTTTTCAAGGCGGAAAACAGGGTTTTATTTATATCCTCAGCCTTTTTTCCTCGCATATCCTCACGGGGCTTTTCGCAGTTATAGTCGTTTATCAGAATACAGTTGTACTCCGACATCATATTGAACTGCCCTACAAGTTCCTCCAGCTGGGATATGTCAAATCGCTTTCCGTCAAGCTTAGTTAGGGCAAATTCCTCATTGCCGCCAACTGCCGCCTTAACGATTTTTCTTGTGGCGGTTTCGACCCCTGCCTTATCACCGCCGAATATATAGTATATTCGCCTGAATGAGCCTTTTTTCAGCTCCGCTTCAAGCTCCTTGATATTCAGATATGCCATTAAAGACTCCTTATTTTACAGTTCCCCGATTTTATGGATACAATCTCAAAATTATTGCCGTTATTGTTTATTAAATAGCCGTTTTCAGGCAGATTTTCGCCATTTTTCACCTTGCCGTATATGAAATAAACATCAGCATCAGTTTGCACAGCCTTATCCTCGCTGACAAAGGCAATTGTGAAATTCTCCACCGTTACCACCAATGCTCCGTCAGAAAATTCGGCTTTATACAGGGGATTTTCAAATCCCTTTATCCCCTCTGTGCAGGTATAAAGCTGCTGCGGCGGAAATTTAAATCCTTTGGAATATGACACCTCATCACGGGGAATATTTTCCGTCAGCAGCACACGATAATTGCCGATTGTTCCCTTTTGTGTAAGGTATTTTTCCACGTAATCCTCGTTATCACCTTTCAGGTCAACTACAATTGATTCGCCATTGCATGATATAACAACTGCCGCCGATTTTTCCTCTCCAAGAACCGCAATAACAGGGCGATTTCCGCTGATTATCAGCGTTCCAAAGCTTGCGATAATAACTCCGCAGCTAATCAATGCTGCTGAATTTGCAACGGCTTTCCGATTTCTGCTGAAAAGATATACAGCCGCAACTGCTACAGCACCGAAAATAAATATCATGGGCAGCCTATGGTCAAACCGTGGAATATTGAGAAAATCAAGCCTTGAAATATACTGTGATGCGGCTAAAAACGTAGTCAGAAGAAGTTCCGCAGGAAGAAGAATGAACGTGAAAACTCCGCCTGTTATGACATATAAAAATCCGCAAATCATTGCAAAAGTACACACGGGAAGAAATACGATATTTGCCAATGGAGAAATAAGCGACACTTCATCAAAAAAGTATATAGATGCAGGCATAACAGCCACAGATACGCAAACAGCTGAAACTGCCGATTTTGCCGCAGTTACCCATGAATTTTCAGAACTGATGTTTTTCGCAATATACGGTGCAAAAACGGCTATTCCATATGTGCCGCAGAATGACAAAATAAATCCCGTTGAATATACGGCATAACAGTCGAAAAGACAAATAATCAACGCCGCAATTGATATGGAATTCAGAGAATCGCTCTGCTGACCGAAAATCTCCGCAAGATAAAAAATGTCAAGCATCATTGCGGCTCTCACCGCTGAAACAGGATAATCCGCCATAGCTGTCAGAAGAAACAAAACTATATTCAGCAGGGCAAACCGCAGATATTTATTCAGCCTGAGCAGTTTGAGAAATCCCATAATTACAGCACCGATTGCTGATACGTGAAGTCCCGAAACCGACAGTATATGGCCAATTCCAAGGCTGTACAAAGCGGTTTCCGTCTGCTCACTTATATCATCGCTGCCACCGAAAACCATACCGCTTAAAACTGCACCTGTGTCACCTGTCATATTTATAATCATTCGCTCCGTCATCTTTTCACGATATGCACGGAGATAACGGCTTATAGGCGGATTTTCAGCCTTTTTAAGGGAAATTCCGCTTATTTTCTCGCCCTCTAAATAAATATGACGTGACTTGTTATAGGTCATTCCGTCGAAAATATAATCTCTTTCGGGAAGAATAAACCGACAGCTTTCAATTTCTACGGTATCTCCCAATTCAGCATCTATAATTGTATTTGTGAAGATATTCAACCTTGCATCACAATCGCCGTTTATACTTCCTTTTAATGTATATGACGCTAAATCACGGTTATGTTCTGTATAGTCTATTATTTCACCGCTGAAACTCCCCTCTGTCTGTGCATATGATGTAATTTTATCATAGACAAAATGAGTGTAACAGCGATTAACTGCAACCGCACCTGCAAAAAACAGGGTAATTATTAAATAATCAACAGCCTTAAAACTGCGTATTTTGCCGTATATAGCCAAAATCGCAACCGTAGACAATGCAAGCAATATGCCGGTACTGTCAAAAAAGAATGAAGCGAAAAACAATCCCGACACATATGCTGCTGCCGCCCCAATCATTTTCCGCTTCATATTATTATTTAAAGAACAAGGGCAGCTTTTCAAGGAAGATTATATCTGTTCTGTCGGCGGCATCGCCCTCCGCAAGAACAGCCGCTTCAGCCGCAATTTCTCCTCCTGCACCCTCCACAAGCTTTTCAAGCGCTTTAAGTGATTCGCCTGTGCTTATAACATCATCTACCACAAGCACACGCTTTCCCTTTATCATTTCAGCCTTTTCCGCTGAGAGATAGAGAGTCTGCTCCTTAGCCGTTGTAATTGATTTTACTGTAACGGATATAGGCTCGCTCATATAAAGCTTTATTGATTTTCTTGCGACAATATATGGCTTTCCGCATTGTCTTGCCATTTCATATCCAAGTGGAATACCCTTTGACTCTGCTGTGAGAATTACATCAAATTCAGGGCATTTCCCAAGGAGAGCCTCTGCTGATTTCACAGTAAGCTCTACATCGGAAAACATAACAAATGCCGCAATATCTATCTTTTCATTAAGGGGACACAGAGGAAGCTCACGTTCAAGACCTGCAATGGTCATCTTGTATGTGCCTGCCATAGTTTTTCCCCCTTATTCAGTCTTGCCAAGGGATTCAGGTCCCCAGCCCATTTTTACGCCTGCAAGCATATGGAAGTGGATATGCTTTACAGTCTGTCCTGCGTCATCTCCGCAGTTGTTGATTATACGATAGCTTTCAATGCCCTCAGCCTTTGCAATTTTTGCAGCAGCTTCGAATACCTTTGCGATAACAGCTGAATTGCTCTCGTTAACCTCGTTTGCACAGCAGATATGCTCCTTTGGTACAATGAGATAATGCACGGGAGCAATAGGAGCAATGTCCTTGAAGCTGAATACAAACTCATCCTCATACACCTTTGCAGAGGGAATTTCGCCATTTATAATTTTACAGAATAAGCAGTCCATAGTTATACCTCTTACTTTATAAATTCCTTTACAATATCAGCAAATGATGCAACTGCCTCGTCAGCCTTTGCAACATCGCCCATACCTGCCATAGCACTGTCAGGACGTCCGCCGCCCTTACCGCCTGTAACTGCGGCTGTCTGCTGAACAAGCTTTCCTGCTGAAGCACCTTTCTTCAAAGCCTCAGCTGTACATACGCAGTAAAGTGTACCCTTTTCGCCGTTAACGCCTGCGAAAAGTGCAATGATAGCCTCAGCCTTATCCTTAACGCTGTCGCCCATTTTACGGAGTGCATCGGGAGCTGTTCCGTCTGCTCTTGCAGCAATTACCTTAACTCCGTTTACTTCAACAGCATTGTCGAACATAGCAGCTGCCTTTGCGTTAGCTGCCTGCTGTGCAAGGCTTTCGAGAGCCTTTTCCTTTTCCTTTAACTCAGCTGTTACAGCTGCACACTTTTCGGGAAGTTCGTTAATATTAGCAAGCTTCAATGCACCTGCTGCCTTTACGATTGTATTCTTGTACTCATTGAGAAGTTCAAGAACTCCAAGACCTGTTACAGCTTCGATACGTCTTACACCTGCTGCAACAGAGCTTTCGGAAACAATTCTGAAAAGTCCGATTTGTGCTGTATTTGAAATATGTGTACCGCCGCAGAATTCAACTGAATTGTCAGCAGTTACTACACGTACTGTATCGCCGTACTTCTCGCCAAAGAGAGCCATAGCACCAAGCTTTCTTGCTTCGTCAATCGGCATTTCTTCCATAGTAACAGGAAGTGCCTTCATAATTTCAGCATTTACAAGAGCCTCAACCTTTGCGATTTCCTCAGCTGTAAGTCCGCTGAAATGGTTGAAGTCGAAACGGCAAGCCTTGTCGTTTACAAGCTGTCCTGCCTGATGAACGTGGTCACCGAGAACTTCACGGAGAGCATACTGGAGAAGGTGTGCAGATGTATGATTCTTCATAATTGCCATACGTCTGTCGCTGTCAATAGCAGCTGTTACCTTATCGCCCTTTGAAAGTGTACCCTCTGTAACAGATGCAATATGGAGGAAGTGTCCCTCAGATTTCATTGTATCTGCAACAACAGCTGTATTTGCACCGTTGCCGATTGTACCTGTATCGCCTACCTGTCCGCCGCTTTCAGCATAGAAAGGAGTCTTATCAAGAACGATTACAACATCTTCGCCCTCGTTAGCGGAGTCAACCTCTGCACCGTCCTTGTAAATAGCAAGGATTTCAGCTTCTGCTGTGAAATCGGTATAACCTGTGAATACTGTCTTTTCAGCGTCAACCTTTATGCTGTTGTCAGCCCATGATGAACCTGCCTTTGCAAGGTGGTCAGCCTTTGCTTTTGCTCTCTGCTCCTGTGCAAGCTCTCTGAAACGGTCAACATCAACTGTATATCCCTTTTCCTCACAGATTTCAATTGTAAGGTCAATTGGGAAGCCGTATGTATCGGAAAGTCTGAATGCGTCATCACCTGAAAGAACAGTACTGCCGTTCTCAGCAAGTGCAGCTGTGTAGCTGTTGAGCATTTCAGTTCCCTTGTCAACTGTCTTAGCAAATGCTTCTTCCTCAACACCGATAATCTTCTTGATGTAGTCGCTCTTTTCAGCAAGTTCGGGATATGCACCTGCATTTTCTTTAATTACTGTATCGCAGACCTCACAGAGGAAAGGACGTGTAATTCCTAAAAGTCTGCCGTGACGTGCAGCACGTCTTAACAGACGGCGGAGAACGTAGCCTCTGCCCTCATTTGAGGGGAGAATACCGTCGCCAACCATAAATGTTGTACTTCTGATATGGTCGGTAATAACACGGAGGGAAACATCTGTCTTTGCGTCCTCCTTGTATGAAACTCCTGCAATTGAAGAGATGTGCTTCATAATGTTCTGAACTGTATCAACTTCAAAAATATTGTCAACAGTCTGCATTACGCAAGCAAGTCTTTCAAGTCCCATACCTGTATCAATGTTCTTGCTTGCCATTTCTGTATATGTGCCGTTGCCGTCGCTGTCGAACTGGCTGAATACGAGGTTCCAGATTTCGATGATGTTATCAGCGTCACCCTCTGCCTCAAATCCTGCACGGTCAAGGCTGCGGTTTTCGCCTACACGGTCAAAGTGGATTTCGCTGCAAGGACCGCAGGGACCTGAACCATGCTCCCAGAAATTGTCCTTTTTGCCAAGGCGGATAATTCTATCCTTTGGGATTCCCACATTATTCATCCAAAGCTGTTCAGCCTCGTCATCGCTCTCATAAATTGTAACCCAGAGTCTGCCGGCAGGGATTTCAAGTACGCCTGTGAGGAATTCCCATGCCCAGTCAATAGCCTCTGCCTTGAAGTAATCACCGAATGAGAAGTTACCAAGCATTTCAAAATATGTACCGTGACGTGCAGTTTTACCAACGCTCTCGATATCGGGAGTTCTGATGCACTTCTGACAAGTTGTAACTCTTACATTTGGAGGAACAGCCTGTCCGAGGAAGTATTTCTTCAAGGGAGCCATTCCTGAATTTATCAAAAGCAAGCTCTTGTCGCCCTGTGGTACAAGGGCTGCACTTGCCATTCTTGTATGATTTTTGCTTTCAAAGAATGAAAGATATTTTTCACGAAGGTCATTCAAACCTGTCCAATTCATAAATTATTTCTCCTTTTTCGCAAATATTGCGATTTTTATAAAGGGCATTATGCCTGTACGCATATAAACCCACATAATAATATTATAGTACTGATTGTAAAAAATGTCAAGACTTTTGATGAAAAAAGTTGGCGGAGCGATAAATAAAAAGTCCGCCTGACGACGGACTTTTCACCTTAAACTCATAAGCTGTCAGAAGATATGTAAATTGTTTGACCTGTATCAACTGAATTCTGAATAGATTGCTGTGGATTTGCAACTATAATAACAGGTTCTGCCACTGTTGTTTCTGATGAATCAGCATCAGATTGATCAAGTTCTTCAATTGCCCATTCTGTCCACTCAATACCAAGACACAGTAAAATTATAACAGCTGACGCAAGGGATACAAGCAGATACAGAATCGTGAAAAAGACTGCTCTTCCACTGAAAAGTTTCAGGTATTGAATAAGATTGATACCAATTATATTCTTCAAAAGAATATTAGCATATATCGGGCTGCCCAAAACCAGCAGAATTGATAAAATGCATGCCAAAGGAAATGCAAGTACAAACAGATGCAGAATTACCCAACGGATTGCGAGAACAATTGTTTCCAGCAGACAGATAATGCGGGCAGCTTTTCCATATGGCATACTGTCACGAAGTTTCTCGCACGTTTTCATAAGTAAATTGAAGAGAAACATTGCCGCACCATTCAGAGCCTCCAATACTACACTGATAAAATTAACCAAAGCAAGACATACAGTTGATGCAAATAAAAATATGTTAATAAGAAAAAGGACTATTAAACCTAAAAAAAACAGTGTTACAATTACCATAGCAATGGCTTCGCCGCCGCTGTAAATCATATCATGAATAAAGTAAATACCAACCAGAACAACTAAAGTAATAAAGATAAAAGCAATTTTCTCCAAAGCCTTGCTGCAAAGTTTAAATACCGTACCTATAAACAGGAAAGGAAGTGCGATAACTGCCAATATGTTGACTGCAATAGCTTTCAGAATGTTCATGATACCGCCTCCTTTGCGTAGCTGCCAAAGCAGAATTCAATATATTCAGCATAGAGTCCGCTGTGAGGAACTCTGATTTTAATTATATCATCATTTTTGATATTGAGATATGAGAAATATGTATCGTCAATATCCTGTCCAATTAACGGCGAACCGTCACAGTAGGACGGTGTACCCAAAATACCTTTTTCGCTGTGAGCAAACTCCTCCAGCGGCATACCTGTACGCAAACCGCCCCACAGAACACATCTGCCGCTGCTGAAGCTGACACCAAGTATTTCTTCCGGCTTATCAGGCGAAAGCAGAATATGCAAACCTGCAATATCCTTGCAGCCAACCCATAGTGGCTCACCTGTTCTGCCTTCCAGAATAGATTTATCGAATTCAAAATTCTGTGTCAGCGACTCAATGTCGTAAATCTTATCATCAATCTGTATACGATGAGTATATGGCGATGTTTTCAGGATATCCTTGCTTGTTTCGGGCAATGAAACAGGCTTAAAATTCAAAGTAATAGAAGTATCATGCTCGGCTTTAACGGTGAATTTCTTCTCTTTCAACTTTTTAACATCTTTAACAGCGAAAGGAAGCAAAAACTGCGGCTCCAGCTTTACATCACATACAACATACTCACCAGGCACTACATATTCAGAACTTATAAATTCATTGAAAGGTGTCAATTCCAAACTAACGGGATCATCATCTGAGTTCTCTCCTTGCAGAATTAATGTAATACACGTTTCATCCTTTATATCCTCAAGCAAAGAATCAAACGACTCAGGAATTTCTGAAACAGATGCACTGATTGTAGCTTTATAGAGCTTTGTCTTTCTATCCGTACAGCTGCACAACCCAATCATCATAGTTACAGAAAGAAACAAAGTAATCAGATTTCTCATTTGTTTTATATTCTCCTTTATGTTTTTTAGGGCATCTTTAAAATAAAGGGCATCTCTAAATTATTTTCACGCACATATAAGCCCATATTATAATATTATAGTACCGATTGGCAAAAATGTCAAGACTTTTGATAAAAAAACGGTTTTTAACAACAATCCCTACAGGTGAAAAAAGACGCTCCGAAAAATCAGAACGTCTTTTTCATATTAAAATTTAGAGGTTCCCTTTACTCTAATTCACGCAATGCCTTTACTCTGCGGAAAATCAGACACCATATAACACCCGATACTCCGATAATAAAGAACATTATTGCAGCTCCCGAACCTTTTCCCGTGCCGAATATATTTATCAGTAAATTGCTATCCGTAGCTGCCATTAACGGTTCAAATACTTTGTCAACTAAAAATCCGCCTGAAAAATAGCCGAGGGGAATCGTGAAAAACTGCAATGTATTTCTCACGGAATAGACTCTCCCTTGCATTTCCTTTGGAACATTGCTGCGAAAAATTACGTCATAATTTGCACTCATCAACGGTATTGCAATCCAGCCGAAAAATGTACCGATACACCATATAACCGTGTTATTTCCCAATGCAAAGGCAAAATTCTCAACGCTCATTGAAAGCAGCAGACAATTGCAGATAACCTTAATTCTGCTTTTCGGCTCAGGGTAAATTGTTGCTATAACACTTCCCAGCAACGTGAAAACGCCGACACAACTATTTACAATTCCGTATGCCGCCTCGTCAGCCTTTGAAAGCACCAATGCAGGCATAGTGGCACTACAAATTGAGGCTATGAGGTTAATTCCCGACAGAAAAATTATCAGAAATAAAATTCCACGGTTATTCTTGAGATATACCAATCCGCTTTTGGCAAGCTGTAAAATTGATTCGTTTTTTTCGCTGTCCTGCTGTATTTTCGGAATTCTGATAAAAATCAGCAACGAAAAAAATGCCGCTGCAAATGTAAGCAAATCAAACATTATAACAGCTTCAATGCCTGCAAAAGCCATTACCGCCGCTGAAATTACCGGTGTGAGGATAGATACAAGAGAATTCGAGAAGTATCTCAATCCACCTGTTTTCTGATAGTGCTTTTCGGGTGTGAGCAGAGTTACTGCCACATCTGATGCAGGTGACTGCACAGAATTCATAAGACCGTTGAGGGCATTGAGAATATACAGATGCCATATCTCAAGACTGCCGTTTTTCAGCAATATCAGGGTAATTACCGTACATAAAGCGGCAAAGCTGTCACAGACGAGCATAATTGTCTTTTTATTCCACTTATCGCTTATTGCTCCCGAAAATATGCTCATTATAACATAGGGGGCATAGGAAGAAACGCTGAGCAATGCTGTTGTAAGTGCCGAACCGCTGTCCTGATAAAGCATTATTATCAAGGCAAAGCTTGTCATTGAGCTGCCCAATGATGAAAATGATTGGGTAAGCCACAGAATAATAAAATTTTTAAGTTCTTTTAAGGTTTTCATAATACCTTGCTCCTTTTCAGATTAAATTTAAACCGATTCGCAAGGTATGACGGTGAAATATCTCCACGTAATCCGTCATTCCTTACGTGGAGCTGTGCAGGTGCATAACAACATTACAATCACCCCTATAAAAATAATAGCGATGTACACCGCTGTATACATCACTATTATAACATGAATTAAATAAAAGTCAATACCTTTTTAAAGATTTTTATCAGCAGCCCCAGAACTGATACATTTCAAATACAAGTACAGTTGCAACTGTCAATACATTCCAGATGATATTGAGAATATATCGCCATGCCTTTGCCTTATTGTCAGCCTTGGAGCAAAGTGCTGTTACATCCGATACAACGGCAATTGCCGCAAATACTGCACATATTGCAGATGCTGCCGCAAATATAATTCCAAGCGGTTTTGTAACTCCAATTGGTGAAACAAGCATAGGAACAGCTGCCGCAATTGGTGCTAATTTAAAAAGCTGTGCAAGGCTGATTTGCTTTGAGCCTTTATATGTCTTACGCTTTTTAGCAAGAACAAGTATGAATTTTACTAAGACAATTATTCCCGATGCAATCGCCATTATAAAAAATACAGCAATAAGTGCAATTTTCGGAATGAACATATTATCCTGAATAAAAGACATTATTCCCATATCAGCTATCTTCGTGCCGTCGTCAAGAACTTTCACAGCTATAGTTTCCGAACCTGCTCCCTCCTGCACAAAGGAATATAAACCATTACCAATGTAAGTAATATCTGCTATACCTGCAACTGTATATTTGCCCTCCTCAACACGGGTTACGGGTATACAATTAAGAGAGGTTAAAAGCTTTAAAATCCCTTTGTGATATGAACGGGAGCTTATATAAATTCCGCTTAAATCCTCTTTTTCCGTATCCCCAGCGTCAGTTGCGGAGGATGTTTTTGCTTTGCCCAATATTAACTCAGGAATACCATTGATTATTTCTACCGCACTTGATGTGTTGGTAAATACTGCAACTCCCCAGTCAGATTCGGGGTCAAAAAGGAAATTACTGCTGCAAGACGCTGTTCCGCCATTATGCCAATATGTCATTACATTGTACTCAGCATTCCAGAAACCGTAATTGCATTTAACTGTGTCAGTATCGCCGTAAAAACTGCTGCCCTCAAAAATCATTGCTTGTGTTTCGGGATTTTCAAAAAGCGGTGCAGATTCGTCTGTAAGTGCCTTTCCGTATTTTGCAATATCCTCAATTGTACCGCAGGCTGAACCTGCAGGATAAATGGGAATAAAGAATAAATCTGCTCCTGTAGCAATAACATTGCCGCCCATTGCCGAATAAGCTTTCAGCTTTTCACGCTGTTCACGAACCCACGGATTATCGTTGAAATCGGGAGCAACAGAGGTCTGCTCCATTCCAATCTTGTCAAAAATATGGTTGTTTACATAGTCAACATAGCTTTCGCCGCTTACACGCTCCACAATTAAACCTGCCAAAGCCGCACCATAGTTTGAATATGATGAAACTTCATCCGGCCGCCAAATCTGTGCAGGCTCTAAATCCTGTACCATTTCTTCAAGGGTTGTAAGTTCATTTTCATCATCTACAAAAATATTATATGTACTTTCGCACCAGCCTGCATTGTGATTCATCAAATTGAGCATTGTGATTTTATCATCATATTTCAGATTTTTCAAATAGCCCTCAGGAAGATATGTGCGGATATCTTCGTTGAGGTCAATTTTCCCCTGCTCATACAATTGCAGAACGCTTACCCATGTGAGAGTTTTTGTAATACTTCCCCATTCGTAAACGGAATTTTCATCAGATGAAATATGATTTTCCATATCAATTTCTCCGTAATATCCTGTGTAAACCGTTTCATCGCCGTGAAAAACAGTTACGGCAAAGGAGGAATAGGGAATATCCTTTATGTGTTCTTCTATTTCAGACTGAATATCAGTTACCGCAACTCCCGAGGGTGTTTCCTCTGCTGCAAATGATGAAATACTGCCCATTTGCAGACATACTGCCGCTGACATAGCAGCGGAAATAATACATTTAAAATATTTTTTCATATATACTCCTTTATTTATCATATGTTTCAATGCCTTTAAGGTATACCTTTGTTGAAATAAAATAGGAAAGCACAAACAGTCCAGATATTACAACTGCTGAACTTATTTCTATATTACGTATCAGCTTATCATATTCGCCATTCTGATATTTTACAAGCATTTCCATTAATTTTACCTTAATTTCGCTTCCATCCACGAGTAAAGGTCCAAACAGAAAATAAACAATTGTAACATAAACCAGAAGAATAATAACAATACCTTTTATCTTGGCACCCTTCTCACTGCCGAAACGCAGAGCAAAAGGAATATCAACGGCTCTCAATAAAATAACCATAAAAAAACACGGTAATATAAGCCATTTTATATCCATTGTTTTTTCAATTCCAATGCTTTTTGTCCAGCCATTAAAGAAAGCATTAGTGATTATCACTGAAACAATGCCGATTACTGCAAAAAATAAAGATATAATGTATTTTACAAGTACTTGTCCTTTAGGAAGCTGTGGTGTGGAGCTTATGAAATATGCCCATTTCTTACTTTCATCAGCCTTTAGAACTATTGTTGAAATAGAGTCAACCAATGCTATTGACATTATATAAAGGAAAATCATTATAATACTATCATCAGCTATTATTCTCATCCCGTATTCTAATGATTGAAATTCGCCCTCTTCAAAAGAAGAGGATAAAAGCATTAATGAACTCATTAACGGAAGAAAAAGAAAGCTGAAAATACAGGCTAATCTGTTTTGTCGTAATTCCTTATAAAGCAACCCTTTCATCAGTCATATCTCCTTTCTGCCATTCGCTTGTTGACAAATAAACCGCATATTAGAAGTGCTATTATAAGCGGTATTGCAAGAACTCCCATAACATCAAAAAATGCTGCACAATTTGCAAACATCGGATTTTCCACAGGCATAATCCAGCTTTCAGGCGGTATCTCAAGATTTTGAGGTATATCAAGCTTAACCCCTTTCATATTGAGATACACAATTTTGTCATTTGGAAGCTTTACAAGGAAAATCACGCTCATAAATAAAACAATCAAAATTAATATTCTGATAAAAGTTGCAGCATTTACTTCCTTTTTATCCCTTGCTTTCAAAATAAAGGGAAATGTCAGAAAATCGGCAAAGGTGTTTAACAGTACAACTACTGCCCATAGCTTAAATGTAAAACCAATATTCGGTTTGAGTTCTAAAATGCTGCTTAAAACAATACAGTTTAAAACTGAAAGCAGAAAAGACTTAATTATAGTGGTAATTCTGTTAATCATCAGAACTAATGCCTTATCAGTACTGCTGCAAGGAAGTGTAAAGGCAAAAGTTCTCCAATTTGTGTTCACGTCGGAAATTATAGTTGTATATGTCACTTGTGAAGTAAAGTAAGCTATGCCGACTACCGAAGCATAAAATATCACATTCATTATAAAAGAAAACATTGCTGCATCTTCAGCATTGTTTATTTCAATAGCTGAAAACGCTTCTTTTAAATTGCCGATTTTTATACTTAAAGCAACAAGCCAATAAAACAGCATAAAATTAACAGTTCCAAAAAGCAGCAGGAATTTTCCCTTGAATGATATGATGAAGTCCCTGTACATCAATACCTTTAACTTTGACATATAATCACCGCCATTCTTTCTTGCTCTTGTTTACATAATATACCATAATTTCTTCAAGAGTAGTGCGGTCAAATACAAGTCCCGAATACTTACGCTTCATTTCATCGCTGTTTCTGACCATAACCTCAGCACCGAAATCATTTAAACGGACGCTGACTATATCCGATGAGTCAATGTCTTTGTAGTCATTCTTTGTACATTTTATTACTGAATGGTCAGCTAAAATATCGTCCTTATAACCGCTTATGAGGATTTTTCCCTTGTCGATAAAAGTAACGCTGTCAGCAATTTTTTCAAGGTCACTGGTGATATGACTGCTCATCAGAATACTGTGTTCCTCATTCTGCAAGTATTCAAGGAATATGTCCAGAATTTCATTACGCACTACAGGGTCAAGTCCTGTTGTAGCCTCGTCCATAACAAGCAATTCCGCATTGTGGGACAACGCACAGGCAATCTGCAATTTCATCTTCATTCCCTTTGAAAAGTTGCCGATTTTTTTCTTTCTCGGCAGCTGAAACATATCAAGATATTCCGTATATTTCTGGTTGTTCCAATCTTTATACAAACCCCCGAAAATTTTCCCCATATGATTTGCATTGAAAATATCGTGAAAGGGCAGTTCGTCAAAAACTACCGCAATACGCTCTTTTATTTCTCTTTCATCTTTTTTATGGTCAAGACCGAACATCTTTATTTCTCCCTCATCAATGGGAACAAGATTGAGAATACTGCGGATAGTTGTCGTTTTGCCTGCTCCATTTTGTCCGATAAAGCCCATTATACTGCCCTTTGGCACGTTAAAATTAATATTGTCAAGAGTAAAGCCGTCATACTTTTTAGTGACGTTTTTCAGTTCAATTGCATTTTCAAAAATCTCGCTCATAACTGACCTCCATAAACCATTTCTAATATTTCCCGAAGCTCATCAAGCTCCATTCCGCACAGCTTTGCCTTATCACAGACATTAGTGAGCATTTCTTCAATCTGACGGAGCTGCTCCTCACGGAATAATTCCATATTCCGTGCTTTTACAAAGCTGCCCTTGCCCGTGTAGGACTCGATATAGCCCTCACGTTCAAGTTCCTCATATGCTCTTTTTGTTGTAATAACACTGATTCTCAACTGCTGTGCCAAGGCTCTCATTGACGGAAGGGCGTCCCCCTCTTTCAATCTGCCGTCTAAAATCATTTCTTTAATTTGGGAGGTTATCTGGTTATAGATAGGCTCTCCCGATGAATTGCTTATAATAATATCCATAGGTGTGCACTCCTAATCTTTGCAATATCTGCCAGCTGTTGCAGATACCACGAAATTCAAATTTGAATAATGTATATACTCGATATATACATTATACACACATATACACAATTTGTCAAGGGGTTTCCAAAAATTTTTTTTAAAAAAATTTAATGGTATCTCTAACAACAAAAAAATCTCCTGCACCACCGAAGTAATACAGGAGATTTTTGAATTTTTATGTCATATTATATCAATCCCAACTTGGCTCTTTACCCGTTGAAACCATTGCGTAATACGAAAGAATTTTTGATGCGTCAGAGGAATCAATTACACCGTCTTTATTTACATCAGCCGCTATATTTTGCTCCTTTGTAAATGTTTCATCTTCACCTGTCTGGATTTTTGCATATTCCGCAAGTACAAGTGAGGCATCGGAAGAATCAATCATTCCGTCACCATTTATATCGCCTGTTTCAATTGAATCATACATCTTCTCAATATCCACAAATTTTCTCTCATACTTTTCAGCGTATGCCTGTGCTGTTGAACCCTCATAACCGTAAATTGTCGAGCGAGATGAAATTGTATGACTGCTGTCATCTATTTCACATTTGGGATTTTCAATAGCGATTGATTTCATACTGTTACAGCTATTGAACGCACCCTTTGCAATACTTGCAATATTTTCAGGAATTGTAACGTGTTTCAAATCAAAGCAATTATAAAACGCATCTGAACCAATACTTGTAAGAGTTGACGGGAATGTTATTGATTTTAAAGAAGTACATCTGCTGAATGTTCTGTCATTAATTGTTGTAACACCCTCAGGAATTACAACCGCTTCCAAAGCGTAACAGGCTTCAAACGCTTCTCTGCCTATACTTGTAACACTATCGGGAATTGTAATTTCAACAAGCTTTTTACACTCATTAAAAGCAATATCGCCTATAGATTCAACTCCGTCAGGAATATTTATTTCAGTCAATTCATAACAATGCATAAATGCACCCTCACCAATACTTTTAATTGTATCGGGAAGCTTTATTGAAGTAACCTGCTGACAGCTATAGAAAGCATATTCATCAATTTCTGTAACAGTATCGGGAACAACAATAGAAGTAATTCCTTGATTATCAATAAATGCCGTACCCATAATATGCGAAACAGTTTCGGGAATAACAATATCCCCTGTAAGGTCAGTTCCGTCCATTAATATGCCATTTACAACAACGAATGGACTCTTTTTTCTTTCAGCTTCAATCCATGCAGTATTTGAAAATGTACGTGAGCCGAAATACTCAATGCTTTCGGGGAATGTTACGGAACTCAAAGCAATACAATGCTGAAATGCACCATTTTCAATTCTTGTAACATTATCGGGAATTACAATTGATGGAAGGGAAGAACAGCCGTAAAATGCGTCTTTCTTTATAATTGTAATGTTTTCAGATAATTCAACAGATTCAAGATCATTACAGCCTGAAAAGGTTTGTCCGCCAATAGCCTTAACGCTGTCGGACATTTTAATGGATTTAAGATTTTCAGCATCTTTAAAAGCAGAATCACTGATTATAGTAACACCGTCAGGAACGGTATATTCCTCAGCATCACTTCCCATGGGATAAAGCAAAAGGGTATTCATTTTCTTATCGAACAGAACACCGTCTACAGAAGTGTAATTCTTGTTATTTTCACTTACATTGATTGACTCTATTGAAGCGAAATCCACAAAGGAAGTTTTATCTATTCTTACAACATTTTCAGGGATTGTAAGGGATTTTAAGGCTTTACACTCTACAAATGCAAGCTCTCCGATAGATTGAAGGCTTTTCGGAAGTGTGATTGTTTCTATTTTAGCACAGTACATAAATGCAACATCACCGATACTTGTAACGCCTTCTTCAATAACCACATTTTTTATATTATAATTTTTGAACCATGGCGAACCATAGGCTATTATCCAATCCTCCATAGCTCCCTCACCTTTTACAATGAGAGTTCCCTCGCTGTCAAGAGTCCATGTAAGATTATCGCCCTGCTTACCGCAATTACCCGATTTAACAATTGTTACAGCAGGCTTTGTGGTAGTTATTGGCTCAGTTGCAGTAATAGTCGTTGTTGTAAGAGTGGTTGCAGAATTTTTTGTGGTTGTGACTTTTTTGGTAGTAGTTGTTGCAGGCTTTACGGTTGTTGTGGTTTTGGATTTGGTTGTTGTCGTTGCAGGTTTTACAGTTGATGTGGTTTTAGATTTAGTTGTTGTCGTTGCAGGCTTTACGGTTGTGGTAGTTTTAGGTTTAGTTGTTGTAGTTGCAGGTTTTACAGTTGTGGTAGTTTTAGATTTGGTTGTTGTAGTTGCAGTAGTTGTAGAAACGGGTTGAGTTGTAGTTACAGATTCCTCGTCAATAGATAAAAATTCTCTTTCGTATTTCTCAGCATAATCATAGGCTGTGGAATTTGATTTTCCGCATATAACTGCTTTTTCGGGAATAGTTCCTGCATCATCGAAAATTTCACATTCCGAATTGAGAAATGTAATTTTCTCCAGATTTTCCTGTGCATTCATTGAATGTTCACCAAGTGCGTCAATAGTTTCGGGAAGTATAATCTCTGTCACTTCCTCAAAATGATTGAATGGATTCATTCCAAGAGATGTAATTCCCTTTTCAATTACAACTTTTTTTACTGTGCCTTTGCAATCCATGGAATAGAACAGCAAACTTTCATAAGAAATTTCACCCTCACCGCTTACAGTAAGCGTTCCTTTATCATCCAAATTCCATTTTAAATCGCCGTCATCTGAAACTCCCTTGTCAATAATATAACCGTCGGGATTTTCGTCAAGCGGCATAAATTCTCTGTTATATTTTTCCGCATAAGCCTCTGCCGTTGACCCTTTATAGCCGTAAATAATTGTATTGGAAAAAATTGTTTCAGGCTCGTCATGAAAATAACATTCAGGATTTTCAATAACAATTGACATCAGGTTTTCACAGCCGTCAAATGAACGATAATCAATCATCATTACACTTTCAGGCAGTTTAACTGTAATCAAAGAATCACAGCCATAGAAAGAAAATACATCTGCAATTTCCACAGTATCAGGAATTGTAACTGAGCTAAGACTGCGGCAATTATAGAACACACCGTAATCAATATTTGTAACGCCATCGGGAATTACAATTGAAGTTATGTTCTTGCAATTCATAAAGGCATAATCCCCGATTACATTTACACTATCGGGAAAAACAACTGATTTAAGATATTCAGCATCTTCAAAAGCATTGCATCCAACATAAGTTACACCGTCGGGAATAACATATTCCTCATTTTTCAATCCATTGGGATACTTTACAATTTTTTTCTGCTCCTTATCAAAAAGCACACCGTCAATACTTGCAAAAAAACCATTATCCTCTGAAACATTAATTTCAACAAGTGAATCACAATTGTCAAATACATATCTTCCTAACTTAATAAAACAACCGCCCAATGTAATTGACTTTATATTCTTGCAGCTGCAAAAAGCATTATCCTCAATGCTCATAACACTATCCGAAAGAACCACTGATTTCAGAAGTTCTGCACTATTAAAGGCATTTTTTCCGATTACCGACACACCGTCAGGAACTACATATTCCTCACCGATTTTTTCCGAGGGATATTGTAAAAGTATATTTTTATTTTTGTCAAAAAGAACATCGTCTATAGATTCATAATTTTTATTTTTTTCATCTACGTTAATTTCAGTCAGCGAAGTGCAATATGAAAAAACTCCCGTTCCCATACTTTCAACAGAAGCAGGCAATTCAACTGTTTTGAGATTATAGCAAAATTGCAGTACATTATCGCCAATTTCCAGAACTCCCTCAGGAAAAGTGAAAGATGTAAGGGATTCACATGATTCAAATGCAGCATTTTCCAGACTTGTCACAGTTTTCGGAAGTGTGACGGAAGCCAGTTTTTCACATCTTCCAAAAGCAGAAATACCGATATTTGTAACACCCTCGGGAATTGTTGCGGAAACAATATCCGCACAGCCTTCAAATGCAAAATTACCGATACTTGTTACACCGTTTTCGATTATGACTTTTTTGATATCAGTTCTTGAAAACCACGGAGATTCGCCAAAATCCCATGATTTCATATTTCCCTCACCTGTAATGGTAAGAACTCCCTCACTGTCAAGAGTCCACTTGAGATTATCCCCCTGCTCACCGCAGTCGCCGGATTTTAAATCTTCATCTGCTCCGTATGAATTAACGGCAATGGAAGGCATATCAAAAGGTTTAAGCGGCATTGCTCCAAGACTGCTGACAGCAAACAAAGATACTGCCGTTGCACAAACAAGTGATTTTTTGATTTTTTTCATAATACAGCCACTCCCTAAAAAATTTATATGCACAAATTGCATATGGGCATCTCTAAAAACTCGTTTGATTAAAGAAAAAACAGATAGGTGCAGCAGATATCGTGCATAGCTGTTTTTTCTCAAAAGGGGTTTTTAGAGATGCCCATATATATATTATACATTATCTGCTATATTTTGTCAATGGTTTCGGAAAACTTTTGTTAATGGTGCAACAACACAAAAACCGCACATCGCCATTAAACAGCTTTGTGCGGTTGGTGTTGCTATTTATCAAGATGTTTCGATGCCTCGTCAAGAAGCTCTATAATTGGCAAATGCTGAGGACAGACGCTTTCACATTGACCGCAGCCGATACAGTCATTTGCCTTTCCGCTGTTAACTGTCAAGCCTCTGTAAGCGTTGCCTGAACGCCATTCCTCGCCGTAAAGTCTTATGGTGTTGAGTATGCGGAAAACCTCAGGAATGTTAATTCCCGACGGACAGCCGTCACAGCAGTAACGACAGGCAGTACAGCCTACAAGGGGCGAATTGAACATAACTTCATTGACTTCCTCGATAAGCTTTTTCTCATCCTCGGAAAGGGGTTCAAAATTTGTGAATGTGTTCAGATTATCCTGCATCTGCTCGTCATTTGACATTCCCGAAAGAATTGTGATAATTCCCGGAAGTGAGCCTACAAATCGCAATGCCCATGATGCAATTGAGGAATCAGGTCTTGCGGCTTTCAGCTTTTCTTCAAGTTCGGGAAGAAGATTTGCAAGAGTTCCGCCCTTGACAGGTTCCATAATTATCATTGGAATATTTCGTCTTGTGAGGATTTCAAACAGCTTTCCCGAATGGACAATGGGATTTTTCCAATCCGCATAATTCAGCTGAATTTGTACGAATTCAATTTCTGGATGCTTATCAAGAACATCTTCAAGAAGTTCGGGAGTTCCGTGATATGAAAAGCCAAAATGCTTGATTTTTCCCTGACGCTTTTTTTCAATTCCCCAGTTGAAGCAGTCATAATTTTCATAATCGTTGTAATTATTTCCGTCCTCCAACGAGTGAAGAAGATAAAAGTCGAAATAGTCAACACCTGCACGTTCAAGCTGTTCATTGAAAATTCTGTCCCTGTCCTCTGCTGATTTCATACACCATGCAGGAAGCTTTGTTGCAAGCTTGAAGCTTTCTCTTGGATAGCGTTTTACAAGACACTCTCTTGCAGCAACTTCCGATTTTCCGCTGTGGTAAACGTATGCGGTATCGAAATAATTCAGTCCTGCTGCCATATATTTGTCAATCATTCGGCAAACGTGGTCATAGTCGATTTCTCCGTCCTTTTCGGGAAGCCGCATAAGTCCGAAGCCTAATTTTGAAACATCAAAAAGTTCATTTTTTTCCATAATATCACCTGCTGTTTTTCAAATTTTCCAGTTTATTTCTGATAGCTGCAAGGGCATCGTGAGGGTTGTCAATATTCATAACAGCCGTTTCAATTGGGCATAATCCAGTATTGTCACGATTTCTCACAGCCTCAGTCAGAATTGTGTATGATGTGGGAATATTGTGATTTTTCAGCGTTTCAAGGGCAGGGCGGCTTATTACATCGGCATATATTTCCTTGACTTCAAGGAGTATATACAAATATGCCGCACCTTTTCCCACAACCTTATCAGCCGCCGAAAATCCCTGCAAACTCATTCCCTCGTCAAGCCATTTTAAAAGAGGTGCAACTCCTCGCATAGTGCTTGTATGCACGTTTAAATCATCGCATACAACGCAGGTGAAACCACCCTCACAAATGAGTTTTTTTGCTTTTTCAAGATTATCCATTATCAGTTTTTGTCAGCCTTTCTCAATGGGGAAACGATAAGAGGGATAAGTACAAGCTGTAAGATAATTCCAACTACTCCAACCTTTATGCTTGTGAGGATAATTTCAGGCTTGATTACGGTATTAAAGCAGTAAAAACCTGTGATAATTGCAATTCCACGAACTGCTCTGCCTGCAAGCTGTGTTAAGAGAACCTTTGGAATATCCGACATTTTCGCATCTTTGAGGATACCTGCACAAATGCCGTAAACAGCAAGTTCAATCATCATAAATGGGAGCATTGCCGCCATAGGCATACCTGTGAGTGCAAAGCTGACAAGGGGACTCAAAAGACCTGCAATTCCTGTGGCATAAGGTCCCATGAGAAGTCCGGCGAGGATAATCGGCAGGTGCATAGGCAGCAGCATTTCACCCAATGCTGTGCCAACTCCCATAGAGCCGCCCAGTAAATGCACAAGCTGCGGCAGGGCTACGGCAGAAAGCATAGCCAATATTGCTCCTGCGGTCTGTGCTTTCAGGGATAATTTCTGTTTTGTGATTGATGTAGTCATATTCAGACCTCCTTTTTATACTGGTTAAATTATAACATATTTTAGATGAAATGTAAATGGATTTTTGAATACAAGTTCAAATGTGTAGGAAATTGATATTGATTTTTCATCTGACAAATTGTTAAAATAAAAAAATAATTTTATTTCCTTGACTTATTATTTAATATATGTTACTATCATATTAAGGGCATCTCTAAAAACTCGTTTGATTAAAGAAAAACAGATAGGTATGACAGCTGCAAGGAAACCTACCGAAGGCGTGCTGTCGCACTCCAAGGGAGGTTGACGAAGCAGATGATGTACATAACTGTTCTTCCTCAAAAGGGGTTTTTAGAGATGCCCTTAAATAGCAAAGCTTTTTTAAAGTTTATACAAGAGATTGAAAAGACCGTTGGTGACGGCAGATGTGGCGGTAGATTGATTCTACTGCTTTTTTATCGAAAGGAATTATATTATGAAACTTAATCCGATTATTATTTCTCTCCTTGATACCGATTTATACAAGTTCAATATGAATCAGGTGATTTTCCATAAGCATACTGACCTTTGCGGACAGTATTATTTCAAGTGCCGCAGTAAGGATGCCGTTTTTACAGCGGAAATGGTAGAGGAAATAAACGAACAGATTGACCACCTATGCAGCCTTACATTCAAAAAAGAGGAACTTGATTATCTCCGTTCAATCCGTTTTATCAAGAATGACTATGTGGAATTTCTTCGTTTGTGGAAACCTATCCGTGATTATGTCAACGCATATCTTGACGAAAACGGTGAACTGCAAATCGTAGTTGACGGCCCTATTTTCTCAGCAATGCAGTTCGAAATTTACCTTCTGGAAATTGTAAACGAGGTTTATTTCAGAATGAATTATGATTATGATAAGCTGAAAAAATCCGCAGAGGAGCGTCTTGAAAAGAAAATACAGACTCTGAATGACGGCACGTATACATTCAAATTTGCGGAATTCGGCTGCCGCAGACGACTTTCAAGAGAGTGGCAGGATGTTGTTGTAAAGCGTTTTGCAACTGAAACCGACAAGTGCGTGGGAACTTCAAATGTTTACCTTGCAATGAAGTACAACATAACTCCCATTGGTACGTATGCTCATGAGTTTGTGCAGATGTATCAGGGAATTGACTCGATTCCGCTGGCATATACAAACCACTACGCTATGCAGGATTGGTATGATGAATACAAGGGCGATAACGGTACAGCCTTGACAGATACAATAACGACTGACCTGTTTTTACTTGACTTCAACCGTTCTATGGTAAACAATTACACAGGAGTTCGTCACGACAGCGGTGACCCCTTTGCATGGGGTGACAAGATAATTGCACATTACAAGAAATATGGAGTTGACCCGAAAACAAAGCTGCTTTTATTCAGCGACAGCCTTGATTTTGACCGTGCCCAGAAGTTGTATGATTATTTCTGTGATAAGACTAAGGTTTCCTTTGGAATTGGCACATTCTGCTCCAACGATACAGAAGAAAAGGCATTGAATATAGTTGTAAAGCTGCAATTTGTAAACGGCAGACCTGTTGCAAAGCTTTCTGATGATTGCGGAAAATCCATGTGCCGTGATAACGAATATCTTGAATATCTTCGCCGTGCCGTTGATTTCAGACTGAAAAGAGAAGCTGAATAAAATATCATTCTATGGGGGAATGTTGCGGTATTCCCTTATGATTTACCCTGCATTTGAAAGCACAAAAAGTCGGGCAAATATTCAAAATCAATGTTATAATATAATTACAGCAGCGGAAATGATGTTTTCAAGGGCATCTCTAAAAACAGAAAATTCAAGAATTAACAGGGAAGTGATAATGTGAACAATCTTACAGAGGGGATTCAGAATTCAGTAAAATATATCGAGGATAATCTTACATCGGAACTTGATATAAACGATATTTCTGCAAGAGCATATCTTTCACCGTTTTATTTTCAAAAGATTTTCTGTGTTCTCTGTGGAGTTACGGTTGGGGAATATATTCGCAACAGACGGCTTACACTTGCTGCGGAAGAATTATCCTCAGGAACTCCGAGAGTTCTTGATATTGCGTTGAAATACGGTTATGAGTCGCAGGACAGTTTTTCAAGAGCATTTACAAAATTCCATGGAATTACACCGTCTGCTGCAAAGGAAAAAGGTGCAAAGCTGAAAAATTTTGCACCAATACAGATTATTCTAACATTGAAAGGCGGAACGATTATGGATTACAGAGTTGTTGAAAAAGCGGCATTTACGATTATGGGAAAAATGAGAAAATTCAATACAGAAAGCTCATATACGGAAATCCCGAAATTCTGGCAGGAGCATTATGCATCAGGCGGCGGAGAACTTATAAAGGGTGTTTTCGGAGCGTGTGTTGACAGCGACGGTAAAAATTTTGATTATTATATTGCAGACCTTTATCTGCCATGTTTTGATATTCCTGACGAATGTGCAGTACATACTTTTCCTGCGGGAATATGGGCGGTATTTCCTTATTCGGGAAAATGTCCGGAAGCTTTGCAGGAAGTCAATACAAAAATATGGAGTGAATGGGTACCAAATTGTAAGGAATACGAACTTGCAGGAAATTATAGTATTGAATTTTATGAAAGCCCTGAAAAGGGAGAAATATGGATTCCTATAAGAGGAAAGTAAGGGGTTAAACCTTTTCAATGCACAGTATAAAAATAAAGGGCATCTCTAAAAAACCCCCTTTTGAGAAAAAACAGCTATGCACGTCATCTATTTCGTCAACCTCCCTCGGAGTGCGAAAGCACGCCGAGGGAGGTTTCCTTGCAGCTGTCATACCTATCTGCTTTTTTTAATCAAACGGTTTTTTAGAGATGCCCATAATATTAAACTTCAAGGACAGCTGTTGTCCTTTCATCTTCGCTTCCCATACAGAATTTATCCAAAACCTGCTGAAAAACATCTTGTTCCGATGCCGCATATTTGAACAAAGTCATACAGGAACGGAGCTTGAAAGCGTCGGGATGTCCGAATACAACCATTGCATCATCACACTCAAGTTCCAGCAGCACCGAAGAAATTTCAACCAGTCTTTTTCCGAGAATGGGATGAGCGTAATAATCCCTCGCCTCATCAATATCCTTGATTGAATAGTATGCCGTTATGCCACTCCAGCCCAGTCCATGAATCTGCGGGAATATATACCACATCCAATGAGTTACTTTTTTGCCGTTTTTTATTTCTGAAAGTGCAGTTTCATAGATTTCACCAAATTCCAGCTGGTTATTCTGTGCATCTGTAAATCTCTGCAAATCTGTCAGATAAAACTCAATTCCCAATACGCCGTATTTTTCCTGCCTTTCCTTTGGATAATATTCGTCCATATGGTCAGGAACAGGGATTTCATCAGCTGCATAGCCCATTTTCTCTTTCGGCAGATTTTCATAAAGCTGTGCAAAAGAATCAAAATGATGCAAAGCTGTAATCCTTACTGTAAGCTTTTGGGAATTATCGTCAATAAGGGTAAATTCTATGAAATCCCCTGCTTTCACTTGCTGACGCTTTTCGTCATTCAGCCGCAATTCCACCGTTTTTATGCCGCTTTTGATTTTCTGAAAGGGTGAATTTTTAAGTTTCATCCGATGCAGAACGGCATCTGTATGATATTTCATAAACTTAATTCTCCTTTGTTATGAGGTGCTGACAGGTTCAAAAGGCAACTCGCCCTCACCGTCATCGTTAATTGTTTGTTCCGTCTGCGTAACAATATTTACACTAAGAGTGTATCCGTCCCTTGGTGCTTTTTTTGTCTGTTTACAGTCAGTCAGCAGATTTGTTGAAGTTCCGCCTTTCGGGAGAATACTATTGTAGTAATAATAGCCGTCAGCTTTTTTAGTCCAATCTGTGCCATATTCCACAGTATAATCCGTACCCTCCAAAGGCGTAACTGCAAGGGTATTTCCATTTGCATCCTGCCACGATACTATAACCTTTGCACGGACATACACATCAAACTCATTGTTATTTGTAACCGTAACATTCTTTTTTTCAAGAACATCATCATTATTCTTGACAAAAGTTTCGTTTATCGTTGGTTTTATATTTTCCATTGGCTCAAAGGAATTTTTAACTGTTGGTGTTTCCATTTTCAATGCAGCATATGCCCCATTTGTTCCGAAAACCAAGGAAATCAACGATGCAGACACGAATAATGCCAGCAATAATTGTTTTTTTCTTGTTTTAATCATATCGTGTCTGCACCTCCTTTAAAGTTAAAATTTGTTGTTGATGTTTGTTTCATCGCCGAGAAGCTTGTTGTCATTGCGGGTATTTGTGAATTCTACTGTTACAGCGGAATCTGTCGCTAATACTTGAATATTCTTAGCAGCTGTAGACTCGTACTTCCATGACCAGTCGTCAAGTTCGGTTACGGTATATTCCCCTGACGGAATATATTCAATAGTTGCGGAACCTTTTCCTGTAACAGCTACAACCATATCAATATTTTTTGAAGTATTTTTAACATTGAACAGGAATGTTTCATTATCCTGAACATCACCTTTTTTAGTGATTGTCAGTTTGCGTGGCTCAGCCTTTGCATAATAGGTTGCCTCTTTGATAATTCCGTCAACTGCCATTGGCGTGATTTTACCGCTATCATCTACCCAATTATCAGGTACAGAATCTGTACAAGCCTCATCAGTAAACCAGCCGACAAAATAGTATGTATCGGCAATATGAGGTACAGAACCGCTTACGCTGCCTGCATGGGCATTAGCACTATTCAGAGAGGGTGTGACATAACAACCGTCAATATTCGTACCCACAACTCCATTCACCACAATGCGGTAATTGATTTCAACAGGCTCAGATACGTAATAGAAAGTAATCACGTTTAATTCACTATCATTTGTTATGATTTTACTCTGTGTAAGACGGCTGGCATCTGTTTTACTTCCGTCAACGTAGTAACCTGCTCTCTCCATAGCCGTACCGATATAACGCTCGCCGTATTTGCCCTGACCTTTCTGAGTGGAGGCTTCTTCTGTTCCGAAAAGCCATTCATCAGTTCCGAGAATCTTATGCTCAATTTTGTAATCATGTACTGTAAGAGTATAGTAAAAACGAAGAACAAGAATTTTTCCGCTTTCAAGTGTACCAGAAGCATGATATTTACCATCTTGCTCAGTATATTCTGTTACCCAATTATCGCCCTCCTGATTCTCCTCAAGAGGCTTGCCCTGAGTATTTACCCAAACAGCATTTGCATCAAATTGGTGTCCTTTATATTCATTTGTTTGTCGGCTTACAATATCGCCAACATTTCCTGTTGAAAATTCACGTGACTGAATTGTCCATGTTCCGTCAAGATTTTCTGTAAGATGCTCAACAAGGAACATAGGAGATTCATTTTCAGTATAGTAGAATTTAATAACATTTTTGTCGGGATAAGCCGTCAGAACGATACGTTTCTGATATTCATCGGGAACGTACATATCAATCATTTTAAATCTTTCAGTTGTAACAGCTTCCTCTGTAAGTTTCTTGACTTCCTCAACTGTTTCAATTCCGCCATTTTCATTTTTGAATTTATTATCACCTGTTGCGGCATTGATGTATTTTACAGTATACTTCACATTAGCGAGATGAATATAATAGAATGTGTAATCAACGGTATAGGTATAGTCTGTATTGCCCTCAGTATATGGAGAACCGTCCATATTTACCTTAGTGATTGTTACAGTTGGATCAGTAATATTCGTATCTTCCGCAAACATAATAGCATGGCTTGCCAATTCGGGGAAATAACCTTTATTATAATCTGCCCACAATTCAGGGAGTGCCTTTGCGGAAAATGTCTTTGTTCGTCCGTCCTGTAACTGACCTGTTGTATCATCAGCAATCTGTCTGCTTGTACTCATATCGAGAACATATTTGCCGTTACTTAACAGATATTCGCCGTTTGCATCCTTTTGGGCATCTGCACCAATATAGTGAATCGTGTAACGAATCATCTTGTCAGCAATCCATTCCGCATAGATTTTCAAATCCTTGTTGACAGGCATATTATTAGGCAGAAATGCCACCTTTTCGTTTGTTTCTTCATCAATATAGAACCAACCAACAAAGTCATAACCCTCACGGCTGATTGTTGACGGATAATTTACAGGCTCACCATGAGGCACATCAACGTCATTGTTGGCATTTTCACCGTCAGGAATAGCCGCACTATTTTTCATATCGTTATATGTTTCATAGAATTTTACATTGTGAGTTACCTTTTCCCAGTAAGCATACACGGAAAGGTCAGCGTCGTCCATAGTCTTACCGCTGTCCCATTCCACAGGCACATAAGCACTTGGTGAATATGACCAGCCCACAAAGCTATACGCACCTTTTTCATATGAAGCAGGGTAATGATTACTCTCCATAACCTCTTTTGTAATAGGTTCTGCGGCGGATATTCTCTGACCGTATACAAGATGTGCATCTTTAATATTATTACCGACATTGTAGAAGCTGACTATATGAGGATTTCTTGTGTAATAGAATGTGGAATTTTGAGTTGCATTTGTTACAGAACCTGGTTTTTCATTAGCAATATATGATTTTTCCAGCTTTACTCCATAGTATTCATAAGGTGTAATCTGAGTCCATGTATTATATGCCATTTTATACGTGATAAGCGGCTGCTTTACATATTCTCTGCCTTCATGTAGTTCTGTATTTGTTTCCTCATTTGGAATTGCAGAGTAGTAAATATGGAAATACTGATCATTCAATGTCTCATTTGCCCACCATGCGACAAATCGTGTTGCATCAGGGTCATCAGGCTCATTGATTATTTCAGCAGATAAAGTTGTATATACTTTGAGTGTAGCATTATCGCCTTTTATTGTACGATATTTACAGCCGTCAACAGGAGCCCATTCAGGAGTTGAATAACTCCCACTTGTGGGAACTACACCTGTCGGCCATAAATCTGTAATTATCTGATTATATTTGACGTTATTGACTGTTAGATAATGATACTTATAACCGTCAATAATATCATAGCCGTATGTATAGCGTGAATCACTTATCTCAGGAAGCGATGAAACACTATACCCCCATGTCATCGACTGAGGAGTGGTATTGGTTGTAGCAGATGCAAGCTGATATTTGCCGATTTCGGAATAATCAGGAGTATCCAGCTTTTTTGAAATACTCAGATTATTTCCGGGATCATCAGAAACACCATATCCGCCAGCGTGAGTTACGTGTCTTCCCCCGTGCTGATTAAGCCACTGACCATTTTGACCAATACGCCAACAACCTGGATTTTCAACCCAAGTAATTTCAACTGTTTTCTCACCTGATGTAAAATTTGAAGAACCAGCTCCTATTTCGAGATAGTATCCTCTTTCATCAGTAACATAATATGTATCACCGCTTACATGCTGAAAATTCAGTGTATATGCATCTTTATCGTTTTGATTTTTACTCAGTACAAGCTTATTTTCATTGTTTTGCTCGTTGGTCAGAACACGGTCACTTTGATTGTTGGAAATATGATACCATACGATATAGTCACCATCAGAGAGAATACCTCTGCTGTTAGGACGCATATTCTTATATGGCACTAAATCGCCACTCTGTACACGTGCATAATAGAACTTCAAATCATAAGTTCTGCGTTTATAATAGACGTTGATTACGGTTGAATTATCACCCATAACCGTTGCTGAAATTTCGCTTTTTTCTTCATCGAATACAAAATAATCATATTCATATCTTGTATCAATTTTACTATATTCTACAGTAAATCTATCTCCTATCTCATTGCTGGGAACTTCTTCCTGAACAACATCACTTGAAAATTCAAGATTTTCAATGTTGAATTCATCAGCATTTGGGTCGAATGTAACATAGTCGCCCGAAGTTGCGTTCATAGTTACAGTACCCCAGTAACTGTAGTCACTGTCGTTGGAATTTTCATTGGTATTGGCATTTTCTTTCCAGTAAATTACATTATAGGTAGCGTCAGCTGCAACCCACTTTGCCTTAAATGTTATATCAAAATCGGGGATTGGAACTGCCAGTCCAGCTTTAAGATTGGAAGCTATTTCTTCAGCTTTTTCACGCTGCTTTTCGGTGAGAGAATCATTTGCAACCTCCCAATGGTCAAAGGTATAACCTGCCTTACTTGGAGCAGCTATTCTGAAATCTGTTTCATATCGTGCATAAACAGGCTCAACACCGTGACCGCCGTCAAGCTCAAAGTTAATAAGATGATATTCTCTGTCGTAATAAATTTCAAGAACAGTTGAACCGTCAGCTGCAACTGTTGTGTCATCGTAATCCAGCATTATAAAGCCGTCTAACTGATTTCCCAAATCTGTTGAAACTGAAATTACAGAACCAACAGGTGCTTCTTTTATAATTGAATTGCCGAATGAATAGAAATCATCATATTTATTCTGATAATATGTGCTGATATGATATTCAGCAGGCTGTGGGAGATAAACCACATAATAAATGTGATTTTCAGAAATACTCTCTATGTTCAGTTTAAGGGATTCGCCTTTTGTAAGTGTATTTTCGTCTACTCCGTTAAACCAGCAATTTGCTGTTGAATCCCAATCGGATTCTGTTGCAATATATGCCTCATAACCTGTACGAACAGGGCTTGATACCTCAGCATCCAATCCTGTACCTTTGGCAATTGTTGCGATATAGTCGTTGGCAACTGAACCCACCATATCAGGAGATTCATTATTGTAAAGATACTTAATCGTTACAGTATATGTAATAAATTCGCTGTCTGCCGCAGCGGTATTTACATCTTCAAGAACAGCAGGTGATTCCTTTTTAATCGGTGCAATAGGCTCAGCAGGCTTTATTGGTTCAACTTGCTCAATCGGTAAAGCCTCCTCAATGATTGTAACCTTAACGCTGTGACTTTCCGTAACATTAGTGCCATTAGTAACCTCACAGCGAATGTCAGTTGTATTATCTGATTGCAGAAATTTCTCTACAAGATTATAGCTGATTTCGCAAGAGGACGCAGTCTGACCGTAAATATCCACCCAATCAGAGGAATCTGCATTGAAAATCTGCCATTGATATGACTCGGAATTGCTGTCGCTTAAATAAATTGTTTCTTTCTCATCAAAAGAAAGAACTATTTCAGATACTGCCTCACCCTTATGAATGATATAAATATCGGAATCTTCGGAGCTTACGGTATTGATAGGAACTGAACAAATAAGCATAACTAAAGCTATAACAAGTGAAAATATTCTTGTGTATGCAGTTGTTTTTTTCATCCGTATTCCTCCTTTCGATATTTATAAATTATGAAAATCCCCTATTATGATTCGTTTGACGCTCTGTCGTAAGTCTGTTCCGCTGTTTCATCACCAATCTTCTGGTAAAGATATGCGGTAAATTTAAGACCAAAATTTTCACCATTATACTTCTGTGAAACGTACAAAGTATCTTTTTCAATAATATTTATAGGAGAATTAAAATCATCTCCCGTATAGACATATACATTATCAACAACTTTCTGCCAATGGCTGCAAAGTGAATATCTAACAGTATTCGGAATGGTTTTTTCCTCAACCTTTACATAAAGATATGAGGGAATTCCTGTTTTGTCCGTTATAGTAATTTGCGGGTCTTTCGGAATATTTACCCCAGGCATTACCTTATAGCTGTTTTCAATAACTTTTTCGGATTTTAGTAGTTCATATCTTCCGCTGTTTTGAATTTTAGCTTTGCTTTCGTTAAGAGTTACATTCTTTGCAAGCTCTGATGCAAATTCAACTGAGCCGTTCAGACTTACCTTGCGGACATATTTTGCGTGAAGTCCTGAGGTAATCATTACTGCGGAAATCACAGCAGCAATTCCCACAACAAGGAGAATGTATCTTTTTATTCGTTTTTTCGGCATACGCTCCTCCTTAATCAATCTGTGTGAACGATACCACAGCCTCAAAGTGTGCTGAAAGCGAGTCACCCTGACCGCCATGAGCTGCCATAATATTATCGTAACAGTCCTTATCAATAGTGACCTTTAAAATTTTTATTGTTTCTGTGGTCTGCCCTGCATCTAAATCTGCAAATTCTCCGAAATCCAAAGTTGCCACGTTTGCTGTTTCGGGAGTGTCATCATTAAATATTTTGGTGTCACCGTTAAATGTAAACTTTGCTCCTTTTAGCATATCATCTGGAAAAGCAATTTCAAAACCGCATCTGACATCAACCTCCGAGGGATTTGAAAGCTTTATTTCATATTCATATGAATATTCGTCCTTTGAGCCGTCAGAGGCAAAAACCCACGTATCATTATTAAAACTTGCAAGAGGTGAAAATTCAGCTACAGCGGCAATATTTCCCGATTCGCTTTTATTTGAATATTTTGCATAAAGTCCCGACACGAGATAAATTGAAAGCATAGTCAGACATAACAGGACTGCGGCAAGCTTTAAAAATATATTCGATTTGGAATAGAATTCATTACGCATTGCTCATCACCTGCTTTATCGTTAATCTGATTCCTTGGATTGCTCACCTTTTAGGGCATCTCTAAAAACCCCTTTTGAGAAAAAACAGCTATGCACGTCATCTGCTTCATCAACCTCCCTTGGAGTGCGACAGCACGCCTTCGGAAGGTTTCCTTGCAGCTGTCGTACCTATCTGTTTTTTCTTTAATCAAACGAGTTTTTAGAGATGCCCTTAAGTCGTCTGATTTCTTCCTTGATAGCTTCTATATCCTTATTATCCTGCTCTTTCTTTCGGCGGAATGACATTTCGGGAATGAGAAATGCCACAGCTATTATTAAAACTATGCCGAAACCTGATTTCAGAAAATTGACTATAACGCCAATAAAGGGAATACTTTTTACAACCATTCCCTTTATATTTTTCTTGTTTATAGGTTCATCGGCTGTATTATTTGCATCGCCCTTTGTTGTTACCATATCGCCGTCAATATCAATGATACGGTGAACAACAAGATAGGACGATTCCTGATATACCACAATATCTCCGATTTTGTAATCATCCTCCTCATGGACGATTATCAAATCATTTACGCTGAGTTCAGTTTCCATACTTCCCGAAAGAACAACAGCAGAGCCATAGCCGAATGGCATTGGCATTGCGTTGCCCACCAGCGTTTCAGCATTCCACGAATACAGCTTCAAACCGATTACTACAGCCGCAAATGCTATCAGCATTATGCGGAATATGCTTAGTGTTTTTTTCATGCAGATTCCTCCGATTTTCTTTCCTTTATGAGGGAAGAAATGATAAGAATCAGAATTGCGGAAATGATAATAATTACATACAGCTTCACATTGAATCTGTCACCTGTCTTAGGCGGAAGAATTCCCGAATCTTCGGCATCGGGGTCATCGCTGTATGAAGCTGTGGTGTTGATGCGTATATGAAGTTCAAGGTCATCTTCAACAGCAAGATTGCCAAGCATTGTATCAAATTCATCATTTCCCTGCTCAAAGGGCCACTCCCATTCAAGGGTATACACATCATATCTTCCTGTGCCAAGAATACTGTCGTGATTGACATTATTCAGCTCCAGAACAGGAACTTTTTCACTGCTGCTTCCCGAAATATAGGTATTTTCATGATTCCATACACGGACTTCAACGGGTATATTAAAATCTGTGCCTGTTATCCACGATTCCATATTAAGATTGTACATCAGCGGAACATCACCTGTATTTGCAAGTGTAAAAACATACTTATTTGAAGTTCCGGGAGCAATTAGTTTATCACCGTTATTATCCTGACCTTTTACAGTCAATTTATTTTCGTCATTTTCATAAGAAATGCGGAAAATTTCCACATCTGTTTCAGCCTGCCATACGGTTTTTTCATCATAAGCAGAAAATGACGGATTTGCAAGCTGTGCAATTCCATTCATTCCGTTGTTTTGTGCATATACATCATTTTTCGGCTCATTGATTACTTTTACAACCGTAGTGCCTGTTGACTCTGTCAACGGAATTATATTTGTAAATTCTCTTTCTGAATACTTGCTTATCTGACTGAAAAGAACAGCTAATGACGCTGCTTCACACAGCAGAAGCAGTATTACAACGATACCAAGAATTCTGCTTTTCTTTTTAGCAGTCATTGCTGTTCCCCCTTTCATTTTCCTCAGCATTTGCGGCAGTCCGAGTAATCGGACTGTCGGAAATACGGAAGATGCAGGCACCGCCACAAGTGCCTGCTTTCTTCAATTAATTATTAGTCATCAATCAACTGCAAATTCAGTACATTAGTCAAGCTGAGTTACTGAGATAGAAATCTTAATAGCTTCATTCAGACAATAATCTGTATCTTCTATAAGTGTAGTAGCGGGAACAAGTGTTGTACCTGCCGCAAGGTCACCGAGAAGAGTATCCTGCTTATCGTAAGTACCTGCACCTTTGGCATCAAAATCCCATTCCCATGTAAGGTTAAGTGTGCCGATTTCACTTGCAAGGTCTAAGTTAGCGTCAATTGAATTGTTAGTAAGTCCTTCAAGTTTTGTTTCAACCTCAGACAACTTACCACCGTCTACTAAAGTAGATGTTCCATCGCCATTAACCTGTGTAAGAGTAAACTTAACAGGATAATAGTCATCAGTATTGTCAAATTTATCATCGACTTTGCCTGTTGTCATATCGGGTAAATCAGTTTTAGCGTTAAGGAAAACTTCCTTAACTTCATCAACAACAACGTCCAGCTTTACATCAACTTCGGGAGTTCCTGCAATAGCAAATGTGATACCTTCAGTATTCTTTGTACCGGGAGCAACAAGCTTATTATCATTTGAAGATTCAACTGTAAGTGTTGTATTGTCTGTGTCTGCTGTAATTCCACCTGGTGTATTACCGCCGCCAACAGACATATATGTTTTGTCAAACAATGAGCCTGAGGCTGTTACAGTAACTCCAAACTTTGCAACTCTTGCAGAATCATCAGCATTATCGGATGTAACGTATTTTGCGTAAGTACCGCTTACAATACTTGTTGATAACATTGTGGCAATCATAAGACCGCCTGCTAAACGCATTGACTTATTTTTTTTCATGGAATTAACCCCTTTCATAAGAATATTGTTTATTCCTCCCTGCTGTCAGCACATGGGAGATATTATATAATCCGTCTCCGACGTGGCAATCGGGGAAGAATAACATAACGTGTTTAATTTGCGGATTCATTATCATACCAATCCCTAAAATGTTAGTAGACAAAGATGATGAGCAGAAATGCTGTATGTCAAGGCGGACGACGAAAGCATACTGTCTGTATGGTGAGGAAGTCCAACGATGACAGGCAGTATTTATGCCATTAGATTTGTCTGCTGTTGTTTTAGGGATTGGTATTAGAATCCTTCTTTTCAGCAGCTGCTCTGAGGGCTTCAAGCTCTGCAAGAAGTGCTGCTGTATCTTTCTGATTTTCCTTTTCATAGCGTCTGCGTCTGATTAAATCATATCCCACAAGGAGAATCAGCGGAAGTATTACACAGATTACAAGACCTGCTGTACTCTGCATAAACATTGCGATATTGCCTGCACCCGGAATTCTGCTCTTGTAAATTCCTACAAGCTTATCCTCCGAAACAGCCATTCTATCCTCTGTATTATTGGCATCACCCTTTGTACGGAATGAAAGCTTTCCGTCCTCGTCAATAACCTCAATAACACGGTGAGTCAATATGCTGTTGCTTGTACTTTCAGGGTCAAAAAATGCGATTACATCTTTAACCTGTACATCTTTACCGTCAATCTGCTTTACAATAATCAAGTCGCCGTCGCTTATTTCAGGCTCCATAGAGCCTGTCAGTACAATCAGCGGACAATAGCCTCCGATTTTCGGTACTTCATCTTTGTTTGTCTGACTTTTGATTATAAGGGTTATATTTACAGCAAGTATGGGGATTAGTATTACACATAATATAACTCCGATTATTGTCATTATCTTGTTTGCTTTTGTGTTTTCTGTTTTGTTTACATTTGTGTTCTCTGTTTTTTTACTGTTCATTTCTTTTATCACCTTTAATATACTATTAGTTTATAATGTTTTAAAGTATACATTATAATCAATAAAGCTTTTTTCTTTAAACTTATTGTATCATATTTCTATAAATTTGTCAATATAAAATGAAATTTAGTGCAAAACATTGTTAAAATTAACAAACCAACGATATACCATATGTGCATTTTACCGTTATAATATAAAAAAAGAATATTGTTAAATAAGCACCTCTCACACAAATCAGTTGCTTATTTAACAATATTCACAGTCAATTCAAAAATCTCACACTTGTTTATTGCCAATTTTTCGGAAATAAATCATATTTTTCATCTGCAAATCGGCAAATAATAAATGACTTTTTTATATGGCTATCCTCTGAATTTTTAGTTCGTACTGGTGGATTTTGTGTTGTACAAATTCGTTAATCAATATGCTTCACTGAAAACCAGAACACATAATCTTTCGGAACAGGTGTTCCCGGAGAACGATGAACAGTATGCAATATATCATTTGAATGGTCAAGTTCATCGGTATCTGCGAATGTATCACTAAAGCAGTCAAATGTCCATTTAATTCCTGCATCATCAAGTATCCGTGTAATTTCCGTAAATGTAGCATCATCAGGAATCGGTGGAATTTCATGCATATCCTCGTTATCATTGTCACGGACAACATATATTTTATTGCCCATGTTATGAAAAAAAGCTATTGAACCTATCTCAAAATATTTCGTGCTTATGTAAACCGTTTCGTATGGATTTTCAATACCTTCTGCCTCTAAGGATTTTACAATTTGCTCATAATTTTCCCCTTCCGCTTCAAAAAATGCCGAAAATGCCGTAAGTCTTTTCTGTTCTTCTTTTTCTTTTATCTGTTTCTCTAAGTTTTCCTTTTCTCTGATTTCCCTTTCGATTTTGTACATAGCATTATCAAAACCGCTTTCATCATACAGGCTGATTCCGTCAATAGACTTGATATTTCCTGAATTTTTGTAATATTCAATTTCAATGTCCATTTCATATAATCGGCAGGTATCAATATAATCCGTTAATACATTTTCATACAGATACACACTATAATCGGCAAAAGATAAATAATAACTTGTATGATAAGTACTTCTGGTCCTGCGACTGTTCCCTGTTGAATAACGGTGTGTACCCAACCAAATCTGCATAGAATCAATTGATATTGTATCTGTTTTATTTTCAATTGCATCGCACAAAAGATAATATGCATACTGTATTTTTAACGGACTTTTGCCATTTATATCAACAGCTCCATACTTTTTGGATACAGGCAGAAAACATGACGCCAACAAAATCAGACTTATTATAATAAGTGATTTTTTTACAAATGAGCTGCTAAGCAAATCTTTTACAATATCTATCAGTTTATTCAATGATTTTATATTCAATAAAATTAAAAGAATCACAAATATGATAATAATAAGCACTGCATAATTTAAAAGCGCATCAAGAAAAATCAATAGTGGAGAATTTGTTTTTACACAGCTATTAGTAAGCAATTCTTTCAGATAAAAAGATAATATAAATGAAACAGCAACTGAAAGAATTAATGCTATTTGAAACTTTGTTTCTTTTTTCATATAACTATCCTCTGAATTTTTAGTTCGTACAGGTGGATTTTTTTGTGCTGTACAAATTTAAATTTTTTGATTATTTCATTACTATAACTATAATCATAAAAATCGTCATTAAGATACTGACAACTCCTGTTGCATTTAAGTAAAAATTTAACTTTTTCCCCAAGTTTTCTACTGTATCATCCTTGCTTTTCTTTAGTAGATATATCATTCTGATAAGCATTGCAATATCTATCATTAGAAACATTACCGCAAAAATAAGAGGTATCAATACATTCAATTCCATAAATAATCTCCTTTTTTAATTCTTATTTTTCAGTCTGTCAGACTACTCACAAATCCCAATTATAAACAGATTTTCTATGTTATTCTGTTGTGTAAATTTGAATTTTATGATAATCCAAACAGCCTGCAAAGAGTATTTTCAAATTCACGAAATTGATAATTACCCGAAACACTTGAAACCCTCTCATTTTCTGTAGACAAATTTCCTACTAAAATCACCTTTTTTTCCAAATTCGTCTTTTCTCTTACACCAATACACCATAACCACTTTAAAAACACAGGCTCGTTAAAATATGTATCCAACTGCTTGTATTTAATACCTGATTGAAAATGCTCTACGCCAAGTAATTCATCACTTATGCAATCAAAAACCTTTATATATAATTCATCTTTATAAAGCCCCTCAATTAAGTATGGTCGGCTGAAAATGCCGCAAACATGGAAATATAAATATTTGTTGCAAATCTGTATTGCATAAATATCACCATGATTCCATTCTGTGCGAAACACAAATGTTTTTCTCCGCTTTTTAGGCTTTGGATTTACAGTATCAAGCTTTTCATAAAGCTTCTGCAATTCAATTGCTCTCGCTTCCTGATCTTTCTTGGTAAAAAATAAAGTCGCATCACTATAATTTAAAATAACATCTTTAGCCTTATCTCTTACAGAATCGGACAGCACTCCATACTCCCATTCAACTAAAGCAAAACCAGTCCAAAATGGGCAAAGTTCCTCAATATCGTCCTCATCAGGCAAATCATTAAGAAAATATTCCTCTATTTCCTTGACGCTATAACCTAATCCATACAACTCGCAAAAAAAGTTTTTTACATCCAATGCCGTATCATGACCAAAGATTTTTGTACTTATAGCTGACATGTATTTTCCTCCTTGAACAGAATTTCTACGACCACCCATATTATACCACACTCCCCCGATATTTTCAATAGAAAAAGCTAAAAAATTTATCCCATAATATTTTTCTCCAAATCTGCGTTGTCAATAGATAGGACCCCAACCAAAAAAATTCCAAGATAAAAGGTATATTGAAAGTTGAAGCCCTTTGGAGTGGAGCGTAGCGTAACGAAGAAGGGCTTCAACTTTCAGCGCTCGCTGCCAGCTTCTCTCTCAACAGTTGAGCAGGACTTTTTCTGCCAAGTGTTCTCATAGTCTTGTTATTGCTCCATTCCAGATGCTCTGC